>JACCRC010000246.1 GCA_013813765.1 Deltaproteobacteria bacterium
TTCATGGAGGCCGCAAACGGCGGCCTCAAGCCGCCCGCTCCGGCGAAGCCGTCCGCTCCCACTCCCGTCAAGTAAGGCGGAGACGTCAGCGCACGGCAGCCCGGCCTCGGGCCCGCCGCGACAGCAGGCCTTTGCTCGGCACCTCGTAGCAATCGATGAGGCCGTGCTTCCGCCATCCGACCTTCAGTAACCAGGTCCTCGGCTCCCAGACGATCATCGGCTCGTAGGTCTCACGCACCTTCCAGCCGCTCTGCCCCTCGAGCTGCTTCCACCCGAGGAACGCGGTCGCGGTCGAGAACGGATCGACCATCCACGTCCGCTCCAGCGCCCCACCGTCCTGCCGGTGCTTGCGCCAGTTGTTCAGCACGTACGCGAGCGCGTGCCGAGCCTGCCGCGGCGACTCGATGACCTCGGCGTGATAGCGGTCCTCGAACACCTTGCCCCGGCGGCGCACCTTCCACTTCAGCGCCGCGTTCATTCGCTTCGCCGCCGAAATCCCGAACGCCTTCATCCCGCGAGACAGCGCCCGCTTGTTCTCCGCCTCGACCAGCAGGTGCACGTGGTTCTGCTGGATCGACAGGTGAACGATCCGGAAATCATCGCGCGTCACCACCGCAAACGTCGCCTGCCGCAGCGCCCGGAACATCGAGCGCCGCCGCAGCTGCCCCATCACCGGCTCCACGCGCATCACGATGTGAAGCGGCTGGCTCGCCTTGAACGCCGGCCGTTTCTTGTGCGGTGACCCCGCGCGTTCACCCTTCGGCGGCCGACCGGCACCGCGCCGCTTGCCGCCGCGCTTCGACTTCGGCTTCGTGCCCGTCGAGTCGAGAAGCTCCTGCTGGACGTGACGTTTGCGCTGCCGAGCCATTCCTCTTTCTATCGGATGCACATCTGTTCAGCAATTGATTTCGCCGATATTTTGCCACACGAACACACGGACACGAGTCCTCGACTGGCACACTTCTGTTTTCGGGCATTCACCAACGCCAGGGTGTGGGGCTTCGGAGGGTCGGCCGAGGGCGCTCGTGCGAGAGCCAGCGCGTGTGGAGTCTGTGGGCAGCCGCCCTGTTCGTGCATGAGCGGCTGGTGGCGGCTGTCCATAGAATCCACACGCGAGGCCGAGCGTTCTGCATGGCGGCCCGTGATGGAGCTCCGCTCTGCGAACCATCGGGTTCGAGCCTCGCGGCGCATCTTGACCGATGGGCCACGTGGCACACGCTCGCCTCCTACCAGGACGAGATCGCGAGCCTGTCACCGGTGACGGTACCGTGGACGGCGTAACGCGTTCGCAGCCTCGAGGTCGCCGCCCACCGTGCCTTGGACAACTCTTCGAGTTGCCCACACCGCTGCCAGTCCTGGTCCTACCGGCCCCGGATCTTTTCTGTCTTTTTCCGGAGCGGACCCTCGCTCGAGGTTCATCCGCCGCTCGTGGACACCGGCGCGACGTGCTCTTGGATGTGGAACGTGAAATGCCCCGCTGACCGCGCGTCCTCGAGCACCTCGGCGACGAAATAGAGACTCACCGCGGGTAGCTCGCGGGGCAGGCGCTGCAGCAGCTCGGCGAGCTCGGCGTTCGTCAACCCGCGCGGGATCTTCCAGACGACGCCGTGTTCTTCCGTCGGCTCCACCACCGTCAACCGCAGCTTGCGTAGTGCTTGAAGCGTTTTCTCGCGATCGCGTACGGCGAGGATCGTGAGGTCGTAGCTGTCGAACTGATACCCGCGATCGTAGAGGTCCAGGTCTCGCTCGGGCGGAACGGCGGACCCGAGATGAAACAGCTTGCCGGTCTGCTTGTTCACGATCACGCCGTTACACCCACCCCCCAGCGTCTGGCTCTGAAACGGAAAGAACCAGCCCTGCCTCAGCTCACGCGCCTCTCCGAGGAAAAGGCCGTCGCGCAGCCTGGATGATGCGGACGCGGCTGCCCGCGCACTCTCCTCGTTCATCAAGGCGCTCGGCCGATCAGAAGATCGGCGGCTGCACGCACGACGCGATGTCGAAGAACATGAAGCCGAGCGCCTTCTCCTGCGGCGTCAGCGGCTGCGCCGAGCAGGTCTGCGGATACGGGTTGTTGGACACCGAGTCGGCAGACACGTGCATGTCGGAGAACACGACCTTGCCGCAGCGCTCGCCGGCGGGCGCCTCGTTCGGCGTCGTGAACTGGAAGATCTGCGGGTGCCGCATCCCGCCGTTGTCGAGATAGACCCAGCGCTCCGCCTTCGCGAGATCGACCTGGCTCGCGGTCAGGCGCGGCTGCACGACCGGAATCTCGTCGCGCACCGTCGAGCCCATGACGTTGAGCATCCAGGTCGCGAACGACGCACCCTTGGGGTTGCTCATCTCGTCGATGATGTCGGTCGCGGCGTTGAGGTTCGTGTTCGAGTTCCACTCCGCGATGTCTTCCCAGACCGGAGGGGACTGGCCCATCCCGCCGGCCTCGTCGTTGAAGTCGCCGCCGATCCAGATGTTGTGCCAGTGCGACGCGAACACGCGGCCACCGAGGTCGGCGTACGCCTTCATCGCGTTGAGCGCGCCCTGCGGCTTCGTGGTCGGAGCCTGCTCGCCTTCGCACGAGAGGATCACGATGTCGTAGCTCTTGAGGTTGTTGACGTCCGCCCAGAACGGAGTCGCCGACGGGATCATGCCCATCGCACCGGCGAAGCCCGCCTGGAACGCGGAGCGGCCGTTGCCGGCGTAGAGGTGGATGCGTTGATCGCCGCCGCTCTTGCCGATCTCGGCGTCGTCGATGCCGAGCTTGCGTGGCAAGCACTCGAGCGCGTCGGCACCGCCGGTGGTGATCGCGATCTTGGGCATGTTGCCCTCGCTCTTGTTCTTCGGCAGGCGCGTGTCGGTCGCGGGCAGCGCGGTGTCGGTGCACTCGGCGACGTTCGGGATCGTGATCGTGCGGCGCCACTTACCGGTCTGGATGATCAGCGGGATGTTCGCGCCCGACGGAACGTCGGTGAGGACGAAGCGCCCGGCCTCGTCGGTCTGGACGTGCGAGACGGGGAAGCCCGGCAGCGTGTCACCGCAGCGATCGCAGATCGCGCCGTCGGGTGGAGCCGCGACCGGAGTGTTCGGGATGTAGACGTTGATGCCGTAGAGCGGCAGCGTTCCGTTCGGCGCGAACACCGTGCCGGAGAGGCTCGTCGGGGGCATGCCCTTCGCGTCGCACTTCACGATCTTGCACTCGAGGCCGATGCACTCGTCGTTCCCGACGCAGCGACCATCCGGTGTGCAGCGATAACCGTCGCCGCACTCGCCGCCGACCTGCGTGCAGACCGCGTCGCACTTTCCGTCGGGCGTGCAGTGGTATCCGCCGGGACACGTGGTCGGCGCGCCAGGCGACGGATCGCACTGGGTCATGCAAGCCACCGGTGGCGGAACCTGGTTTTCGCAGACGCTCTGTCCGCCCGGCCCGTCGCCTCCGCAACCGATGACCGCGAGCGAGACGACGACGATACCTAGCCGAATTCCCCGCATGCTCGGATGGTACTCCCCTCCGGAGGCAGATCGCGACTATCTCAACGTGACCACCCCTCGCAATTTACGAGCGGTTGGACGGACTTCCGTCAGGACGCTCACTGAACCGCGCGGAGGTCGTGCGACCCCGCACACGCCAGGGTGCCCGTGGCGGGATCGAATGCGTAGGACGCGCTATCCGTGCGAACGATCACGGGTCCGGTGAGGGCGGCGACGAGCTCGGCCTCGGCCTCGACGGTCGCGAACCGGCCGCGCGCGGCGGCCGAGACGGACTGATCGATGTAGGTGCCGACCTCGGCCGCGAGGTCCGAGCCCGCGGTAAACGTCGCTCCGATACCCGAGAACCGGCAGGCGCCGGCTCCGACGAGCGAGTCGAGCGCGGGAGCCTGGAACGCGGCGAGTGCGCGTAGAAGCTTCGGGCGGCCGGCGGTCCAGCGAGGGACCTCGCGGTCGAACACGTCGGCAGTCGCGGGGCCGGCGACGATCGGCAGCTTGGCCTCGAGCGCCTCGCGCTCCGTAGCGCGCGTGTACTGGAACACGGCGATCGTCGCTCCGACCGCGAGCACGCACGTCGCGAGCATCGCGATGCGCATCCGCTTCGTGATCGCAAGGCCCGGCTTGCCGGGCCGCGCAGCGCCGCCGAAGGCGGCGCGGAGGTCGGTCGAGCGGCGGGTCGGGACAGGGCGGGTTCCGTCGGCGAGGACGGCGGGTCGACCTGGAAGGCGCGGCGCGCCCGGGGCCCAGGAGTCGTGGTGGATCTGCTGCGGAACAGCGTCGTCAGACGCGTGCGGGCTCATCGGAGACGGCCGTCATAATGTGCTTTGCGTGTCCGCGCAAGTCGCATCGATCGAGGTTCACGAGCTGCGACCCGGGGTACCTCCCGAAGGCAGTTACCTCGCGCTCGAAGCGGATCCGCGCAGCGGCGCATTGTCGCAGCACCGTCGAGAAAGCACGGGCATCCCACCGTTGACACCGTCGCCGCCCCCGACTATAAGCACGCGGCGCCAACCCCAGGATTCTCAGTAGGTTGCGCAGGAAACAACATGGATCAGACGCCGATCGTTTCACTCGCGTCCGGGCAACCGTTGATCGATATCGATGGGACCGCCTTCATCCAGTTCGCGCTGTTCCTGCTCGTCTACGTGATCGCGAACAAGTTGCTGTTCAAGCCGTACCTCGCGCTCCGCGAGCGGCGTAAGGCCGGGATCGATGGCGCGCGCGCCGAGGCCGAGCGGATGACCGCCACGGCCGATGCGAAGCTCGCCGATTACGAGAAGCAGCTGAAGATCGCCCGCGACCGCGCCAACGAGGAGGGCCGGAAGGTCCGGCTCGAGGCCGCAGCGCACGAGAAGGACGCGACCGACAAGGCGCGCGCGTTCGCTCAGAAGGCGACCGAAGAAGCACAGACCAAGATGCGCTCCGAGACCGAGGCGGCGCGCGCGCAGCTGTTGCCGCAGGCGGATGCGCTCGCGAAGCAGATCGCGTCCAAGCTGCTCGGCCGGGAGGTCGCGTGATGAAGACCACCAAGCTCGCGCTCGTTCTCTCGCTCGCGTTCGCCGGCGTTGCGTACGCGCAGCCCGCGGAGCAGCCCGCGACCGGCAATGACAAGCCCGCGCACGGCTACGCGCCGCCCTCGGACGAGACGCCGCCCGATAGTAACGCGCTGCCGGGCGTCAACACCAACGAGGCGCCGCCCGAGGGCACGCATCACGCAGGTGCGCAGCACCACCACGACCCGTCGCAGACGTTCAACTACGCGAACGACTGGTTCAGCTATTACGGCAAGGACATCGTCGGCGGAAAGCTCGGCGACGGCAGGAACCACAACCCGGAGACCGGCCAGACCGTCCCCGGCGCGGAGGAGGCGATGTCTCCTCCGTTCCTGTTCATGGTCCTGAACTTCCTGCTGCTGCTGGCGCTGCTCGTCTGGAAGGGTAGGCCCGCGGTTCAGCAGATCGCAGCCGACCGCCACGATCAGATCAAGACCGCGCTCGACGAGGCCGCGAAGCTGCGCCAGCAGGCCGCCGAGAAGCTCGCGGAGTACGAGTTGCGTCTGAAGGACGCCGACACCGAGATCAAGACGATGGTCGAGGGTATGAAGAAGGACGCCGAGTCCGACAAGGCGCGCATCCTCGAGGCCGCCGAGCGCCAGGCCGCGCAGCTGAAGAAGGATGCCGAGACGCGGATCGCCGCGGAGATCGAGATGGCGCGCGCGCAGCTGACCCGGGAGGTCACCGCGGCGGCATCGGCCGCGACCGAGAAGATCCTGCGCGAGAAGATGCAGCCGGCCGATCAGGCCAAGCTGGTCACCGCGTTCATCTCCAACGTTCAGGAGCGTGCCTGATGGCGTCTGGAAGTCTCGCGCGTCGTTACGCGAAGGCCGTCCTCGAGCTGGGGAACACCGACAAGATCTCCGGTGATCTGCGTCAGCTCGCGAAGGCGATGAAGGAGTCCGACGAGCTCCAGACCGTGCTGACCAACCCGGCGATCCGCCGCGGTGATCGCCGCAAGGTGCTCGATGCTCTGCTGCAGCGCCTCGTCGCGCACGGCCTCACGAAGAACCTCGTCTACCTCCTGCTCGACGGAGAGCGCCTCGGCGCGATCGGCGCGATCTCGCGCGAGCTCGACGCGATGATGGAGGCCAAGGGCGGCAGCATCACCGCCGAGGTCACGTCGGCGAAGCCGCTCGATGCGGGGCAGGTCTCGCAGATCACGGCCGCGCTCGAGAAGCTCTCGGGCAAGAAGGTCACGATTCAGAAGAAGGAAGATCCCAACCTCCTCGGCGGCGTTGTCGCGAAGGTCGGCGATCGCGTTTACGACGGTTCCCTCCGCACTCAGCTCCGCACGTTGCGCGACGAGCTCACCAAGTAAGTAAGGACGACAAGCCATGGACATCCGCGCTGCAGAGATCTCGGACATCATCCGCAAGCAGATCGAGAACTACGACAAGAAGGTCTCGGTCACGGAGACGGGCACGGTGCTCACCGCCGGTGACGGCATCGCACGCGTGTACGGCCTCTCGGGCGCCATGGCCGGCGAGCTCCTCGAGTTCGACGGCGCAGGCGGCGAGAAGGTCAGCGGCATGGTGCTCAACCTCGAGGAGGACAACGTCGGTGTTGCGCTCCTCGGCAAGTTCGAGAGCGTCCGCGAAGGCGACGTCGTCAAGCGCACGGGCCGCATCGTCGAGGTTCCGGTCGGCGAGGAGCTGCTCGGCCGCGTCGTGAACGCGATGGGCATCCCGATCGATGGCGGCAAGGCGATCGTCGGTTCGAAGAAGCGCCAGGTCGAGATCAAGGCGCCAGGCATCATCTCCCGCAAGTCGGTGCACGAGCCGATGCAGACGGGCATGAAGGCGATCGACTCGATGATTCCGATCGGTCGTGGCCAGCGCGAGCTGATCATCGGCGACCGCGGTACCGGCAAGACGGCGATCGCCGTCGACACGATCATCAATCAGAAGGGGCAGAACATGTTCTGCTTCTACGTCGCCATCGGCCAGAAGCAGTCGACGGTCGCCACGGTCGTCGATCGGCTCACCAAGGCCGGCGCGATGGAGTACACGACGGTCGTTCTGGCCGGCGCCTCCGAGCCCGCCCCGCTGCAGTTCATCGCGCCGTACACCGGCGTCACGATGGCCGAGTACTTCCGCGACTCCGGCCGCCACGCGCTGATCATCTATGATGATCTCTCCAAGCAGGCCGTCGCGTACCGCCAGCTGTCGCTCCTCCTCCGCCGCCCGCCGGGCCGCGAGGCGTACCCGGGCGACGTGTTCTACATCCACTCGCGCCTCCTCGAGCGCGCGGCGAAGATGTCGGACAAGGAAGGCGGAGGATCGCTGACGGCGCTCCCGATCATCGAGACCCGGGCCGGTGACGTCTCGGCGTACATCCCGACCAACGTCATCTCGATCACCGACGGCCAGATCTTCCTCGAGGGCGATCTGTTCTACTCCGGTGTTCGTCCCGCCGTGAACGTCGGCATCTCGGTGTCGCGCGTCGGTGGCTCTGCACAGACGAAGGCGATGAAGAAGATCGCCGGCCGTCTCCGCCTCGAGCTCGCGAGCTACCGCGAGAAGGCGGCGTTCGCGCAGTTCGGCTCCGATCTCGACAAGGCGACGCTCCAGCAGCTGAACCGCGGCGAGCGCATGGTCGAGCTGCTCAAGCAGGGCCAGTTCCAGCCGATGCCGATGGAGGAGCAGGTGCTCATCATCTACGCCGGCACGAACGGCTTCGTCGATGACTACCCGGTGGCCGTGCTCGGCCGCTACGAGAAGGAGCTGCTGTCCTTCGTGAAGTCGCGCAAGGCGGACATCCTCACGGAGCTCGCCTCGACCGGCAAGCTCGAGGGTGACCTCGAGAAGCGCCTGCGCGACGCGCTCACCGAGTTCGCGAAGCAGTTCTCGGTCGAGGACAAGGCAGCAAAGAAGTAAGGCGATGCCGAGTCTCAAGGCAATCCGCACCCGCATCACGTCGGTCAAGAACACGCGCAAGATCACGCGCGCGATGAAGCTCGTCTCGACGGCGAAGCTGCGGCGCGCGCAGGATGCGCTGACGCAGGCCCGCCCGTACACGCAGGCGATCTCCCGCGTGGTGAGCGAGCTGTCGGCCGTTGCCGGCACCGACTCGCACAAGCTGTTCGAGGAGCGCCCGCTCCAGAAGGCGATGATCGTCGTCATGTCGAGCGATCGCGGTCAGGCGGGCGCGTTCAACGCGAACGTCACGAAGGCGGTCGAGCGCTACGCGGCGAACGAGCTGTCGGCGGCCACGGAAGTGTCGCTGCGGATCATCGGCCGCAAGGGCAACCAGTACTTCTCGCGCCGCCGCGCCACGATCACCAGCTTCGACGCGGCTCCGGTGGGCGCCAATGCCCTCGAGGTCGCGCGCGAGATGGCGAACCGCGTGGTCGACGACTTCACGACCGGCAAGGTCGACCGCGTGTTCGTGGTCTACAACGAGTTCAAGAACGCCGCGTCGCAGGCCGTGCGGGTCAAGCAGATCCTCCCGGTCGTCACCGAGGAAGCCACGGCGCTCACGACCACCAAAGCCGACGCGCCCGGTAGTGGCGACGCCGGTGACTTCATCTACGAGCCGAACAAGCAGGTGCTGCTCGACCGGCTCGTCCCGCTCTACGTTCAGATCCTCCTCTATCGCGCAGCGCTCGAGTCGATCACCTCGTTCTTCGCCGCGCAGATGACGGCGATGGAGAACGCGACCAAGAACGCCGGCGACATGATCTCGGCGCTCACGCTTCAGTTCAACCGCGCACGTCAGGCGTCGATCACCAAGGAGCTCGCCGAGATCGTCGGCGGCGCCGAGGCTCTCAAGGGTTAAAGGACCAACATCATGGCTACCGACTTTTCTCCCAACAGCATGGGCCGCGTGGTCCAGGTCATCGGCCCCGTTGTCGACGTTGCGTTCGATTCGGCCGAGCTCCCCGAGATCAACACGGCGCTCCTCCTGTCGAACCCGTCGATCGACAAGCGCGAGGACAACCTGACCGTCGAGGTTGCTCAGCACCTCGGCGAGCACATGGTCCGCTGCGTCGCGATGGACAACACCGACGGCCTCATTCGCGGCCAGGCAGTGAAGAACACGAACGCTCCGATCTCGGTGCCCGTCGGTGCCGAGGTCCTTGGCCGCATCATGAACGTCGTCGGCGAGCCCGTCGACGAGATGGGCCCGCTGGCCACGAAGAAGCGGTCGCCGATCCACCGCTCGGCCCCGAAGTTCACGGATCAGTCCGTGAGCGTCGAGATGTTCGAGACCGGCATCAAGGTCATCGACCTGCTCGCTCCGTATCGCCGCGGCGGCAAGATCGGCCTGTTCGGTGGCGCCGGCGTCGGCAAGACCGTGCTCATCCAGGAGCTCATCAACAACGTCGCGAAGAAGTCCGGCTCGTACTCTGTGTTCGCCGGCGTCGGCGAGCGCACCCGCGAGGGCAACGACCTCTTCCACGAGCTCAAGGAAGCGAAGCTGTTCGATGGCAGCTCCGTGCTCTCGAAGACCGCGCTCGTGTTCGGCCAGATGAACGAGCCGCCCGGCGCCCGCCAGCGCGTCGCGCTCTCGGCGCTGACCGTCGCCGAGTACTTCCGCGATGTCGAGAAGCAGGACCTCCTGCTGTTCGTCGACAACATCTTCCGCTTCACGCAGGCCGGCTCCGAGGTGTCTGCACTCCTCGGCCGCATCCCGAGCGCCGTCGGTTACCAGCCCACGCTGTCGACCGAGATGGGTGGTCTGCAGGAGCGGATCACGTCCACCAAGGACGGCTCGATCACCTCGGTGCAGGCCATCTACGTGCCCGCCGACGACCTCACCGACCCCGCGCCCGCGACGGCGTTTGCCCACCTCGATGCGACCACGGTGCTGAACCGCGCGATCACCGAGAAGGGCATCTACCCGGCCGTCGATCCGCTCGACTCGACGTCGACGATTCTCTCCGTGGCGGTTGTCGGTGACAACCACTACCGCGTCGCCCGCGAGGTGCAGCGCATCCTGCAGCGCTACAAGGATCTGCAGGACATCATCGCGATTCTCGGCATGGACGAGCTCTCGGAAGACGACAAGCAGACGGTGTCGCGAGCTCGCAAGATCGAGAAGTTCATGGGGCAGCCGTTCCACGTCGCCGAGACGTTCACGGGCATGAAGGGCATCTTCTGCTCGCGCGAGGACACGGTCCGCAGCTTCGACGAGATCCTCCTCGGCAAGTGTGATGACCTGCCGGAGCAGGCCTTCGAGATGACCGGCACCATCGACGATGTTCGCGCCAAGGCGGCCGAGCTCGCGAAGAGGGCCTAAAAGACCGTGGCATCCGGACTCAACACGATCCTCGGAGTGAACCTGGTGACGCCGAAGGGCGTCGTCGCGCACACCGAGGCCGACAGCGTGCAGGCTCCCGGCGAGCTCGGCGAGTTCGAGCTCTTGCCGGGACACATCCCGATGCTGACGGCGCTGAAGCCCGGAGTGCTGACCATCGGCACCAAGGCCCGCGCCCGGTACGCGGTCGGTCCCGGCTACCTTCGGGTCGATCCGTCGGGTGCGGTCGAGATCCTCGTCGAGCAGGCACAGCCCGCGAAGGACATCGACGCCGACGGGGCGAAGAAGGACCTCGCGAACGCCGAGGCCGAGCTCGCGAAGTGGGGCGACAAGCCGCAGGACGGCGACTACGTGAATCTGCAGGCGCGCGCCGGCTGGGCCCGCGCACGCATCGACGCGACCACGCACTAGCGTGCGGCTCGAGACGGCGCGCCTCGTCCTTCGCGAATTCGTGGAAGACGACTGGCGCGCGATGCACGCGACGCACTCGCGAGAGGACCTCGTGCGCTTCCTGACCATCGAGCCGATGGATGAAGCCGCGGCGCGCGCGTATGTGCAAGGGACCATGGTTTCGGCGAGCGAGCTGCCCCGCGTGGAGTGGGAGCTCGCGATCACGCTGCGCGGCGGCGACGACGCGATGCTCGGGCGCGTCGGCATGAAGCGCGATGCCGATCCGCGGAGCGCGATGCTGTGGTTCACGCTCGATCCCGCGCACCACGGCAACGGCTACGCGACCGAGGCCGTGCGCGCACTGCTCGATCATGCGTTCGACGACGTGAAGCTGCACCGCGTGTGGGGCGACTGCGATCCCCGCAACATGCAGTCGGGACGCGTGATGGAGCGCGCCGGTATGCGACGCGAGGGGCACCTCGTCCAGAACCTGTGGATCAAGGGCGAGTGGTGTGACTCGGTGCTCTACGCGGTGCTCGCGAGCGAGTGGGCGAATGTGCGTGCAGCGCACCCGGGAAGTTAGCCAACGGTTCTGCCGTACAATCGGTTCGTGGCGAAGCGAACGCCTACCGATCCGAACGTCGCGCCGCCGCCTCCGCTTGCGGCGTCGAGCGAGCGCCGCGCGCGTGCACGCCGCGAGACGGCGGAGCTGACCACGGTGAACGAGCGCGCACGGACCTCGGGGTTCTGGGCGACCCGGCAGCCGCGCGCGGGTTCGGCGCCGGTCGCGGTGATCTCCACGGAGCCGCGGCCTTCATCGCCGTCGGCGATGTCGACGCGAGCGCCAACGGCGAACGCGCGCGGCCCCGGTACGTCCGATGATTTTGTGGAAGAGGTCGCGACCAACGTCATCATCGACGAGTGATACTGCGCACGATGAGGAAATCAGGCGCGGTACTGGTCGCGATGGGGTTGTTTGCAACGAGTGTGTCGGCGGATCCGGCACCGCCAGGTGTGGTGCCGACGCCCGAGCCAGGATCGACACAGGCGACGTTCGAGTCCAAGGACGCGAAGCCGTTCGTGGTGCTGGTCGACGGCTACGCGGTCTGCAGGACGCCGTGCTCGGTCGTCCTCCCTCCGCTCCGCCGCGTGGAGCTGGAGCACCCGGATCGCAACATCAAGCTCGACTACCTCCCGGAGGGTTCCGTGATCGTGCGTGGTCAGCACCAGCACCCGGCCGTGTACGTGGGCCTCTCAGGCGCGATCCTGTCGGGGTTCGGGTTGCTCGGGGGGATTCCGGCGGCAGCGATCGGTGCAGTGGAAGGCGACTCGGCGGTTCGCAACGCGGGGCTGATCGTCATGGGAGCCTCGGCGCTCACGTTCTATCTGTCGATCAAGCTCGGACGATGGGCGAGAGCACAGGCAGAGGTGCTGCCGGTCCAGCCGTACGTCTCGGGATCCGGGGCTGGTTTCGCGGGCTCGTTCTGACCTGGCGCCCGGCTGCGTGTCGGATGCGATGACACCTCACGATCGTGGCGTGCGTTTCGGCGCCGTGTGAACCGCCTGCTTCACCGACATCTGCGCGCCGTCGTGGTGTCGCGAGGTTCGACGCTGGCACACCGCGTGCGAGGCTGCCTCAGCGATGAGGGGTCGCATGACGAAGGTCGGAAGTGCGGTGACGTTCACGGCGGTGATGGGCGTGTTAGCCACCAGTGCAGCTGCGCAACCCGCCATGGAGGGGCAGTCAGCTGGAGAAGTGGTGCAGCACGATCCGGCAGCGCAACCGCAGCAGTCGGCAGCGCCGATGCAGCCGGAGCCAGGCTCGACGCAGGCGACGTTCGTGTCGACGACCGCGCAGCCGTGGCAGGTGCTGATCGATCGGCGACCGGCGTGCGATACGCCGTGCTCGATCTACGTGCCGCCCGCGCGGTTCGTGACGCTCCGCTCGCCTGACCTCGTGCTCCTGAACGTCGGCCAGCTGCCGCCGAGCTCGGTCGTCGTCGTCCGCGGCAAGCACCTCTCCGATGGTGCCTATGCCGGCGGCATCGTCGGCACGTCATTCGCCGGCATGGGCCTCGTCACCGGCATCACGCTGACTGCGGTCGGCTGGGGCACCGGGCGCGACGGCATGCGCACCGCGGGTCTGATCACCGGCGGTGTTTCGGCGGTCGGTCTCTACCTCTCGATCAAGCTCATGCAGAGCGCGCTGCCGAAGGCGGAGGTCCTGCCGGGCCAGCCGTATGTCGCCGCGAACAGCGCCGGCGTCGCGGGCAGCTTCTGATCGGCTGCGGCGCCGTGCCGCACCTCGACGAGACGAAGCGGAGCATCCCAACGTCATGGCGATCGTGGTGCTCGGTGGAACGGGAAATCTCGGCACGCTCGTCACCGCGGAGCTGAGCCGGCGCGGCGAGACGGTGCGCGCGCTCGGCCGCAAGGATGGCGACGCGCGAGATCCGGAGGTCGTTGCTCGCCACGCGCACGGCGCCTCGGCGATCGTCAACTGCGCCGGCGCCTCGGTAGCGATGGCGCTCGGGCACGGCTGGCGCGGCTATCGTGCCGTCGATACGCCGATCGGGATGGCCTCGATCGAGGCGGCTCGCCGAACGGGTGCGCGCCTCGTGTACGTCGCGGTCGCGCACGCGCCGGAGCTCGCATCGTGCACGTACATCGCCGCGCACGAGCAGGTCGCCGCGGCGATGAGCGACCTCGACGGCGTGGTGATCCGGCCGACGGGTCTGTTCAGCGCGTACGCGTCGCTGTTGCCCCTCGCTCGCAAGAAGCTGTTGATCGATATCGGAACGGGCCACACGCGCACGAACCCGATCGACGACGGCGAGGTCGCGGTGATCATCGCCGACGCGGTGCGCGCTGATGGCCCGCGCGAGGTCACGTGCGGCGGTCCCGACGTGATGACGCGCCGTGAGATTTTCGAGGCGGTTGCTGCCAGCGTCGGGCAGAAGCGAGTGCGCGGCTTTCCGGTGTGGCTCGCCGGAATGAACGCGGCCATGTTGCGGCTCGTGCACCCTCGCATCGGTCAGTTCATGCAGTTCGCGGTCGGCCTCGCGAAGCACGGCGTGATCGCGCCGGTGATGGGCACGAAGCGGTTCGCCGACCACCTCGCGTCAGTCGCGAACGTCTCCGCTCAAGAGCAACGCGACGAGCCCGAACAAGCCGCCCACCGCTCCCAGAGCAACTGACTTCTCGGCGCGGTCCTCCTCGCAGTACGCGATGCACAGGGCCATGCCGCCGAACGAGACGAGGCTGAGCACGCCGAGGACGATGGGGACGCTCGTTCCTTCGCCGGTCTCCTCCGGTCGCACCCAGAAGTCATCGGGATCGATCGTGCCGACGCCGCTCGGGATCAGATAGACGAGCTCGGTATCGTGGCGCTTGATCGGGCACAGCACGCCGCCCTTGAACGGCGGGCAGCCGGCGAGGAGCATCACGAGCGTCGTCGACGTCCCGCGGAATCGCACGTTCTGATCGAGCGCGATGTTGATGACGTCGCCCGTCTTCCTCGAGCTGCCGGTCTCGGTGATCGTCGCGATCCGCGCCTGGCCTTCCTGACCGAGCTCGGCGATGTGCGGGATCAGCTCGTCGGTGAGCACGCCGGTGCGCGGCTTCGCGTGACCGCAGGCGCCGAGCGCGCAGACGACGACCGCGACCACCAGGCGCATGCGCTGATTCTACGGGGGCGGCAGCTCGCCTGCCATCACGTTGAGATCGACGGGGCCGGAGATGCCCGGAACACGGCCGGTCTCGCTGTGCTGCCAGAACTTCCACGTGGTCCACGGCGCGGGGATGCGCGGGCACTCGGACGTGTAGTGCGCGAGCCACAGGGGCTGCGAGGACAGATCCGCGCTGCCGACGGCGTCCTTCCAGAACGCCGGGCTCGTGTAGACGATCGGCTCGACGCGGAGCTTCGCGCGGATGCGCTCCACCCATGCTCGCACCTGGCGCTCGATCTGCTTCGGTGACTTGCCACCGGTAGCCTCGACGTCGATCACGGGAGGCAGCTCGCCTGGGTCACGCGAGAGCGCAGCGATCACGAGGTCGGCCTGCGCGATCGCGCTCTCCTCGGGACGGAAGTACTGATACGCGCCGCGGCGGATCTTCGCGTGCTTCGCGCCAGACCAGTTCTTCTCGAACATCGTGTCGCGATTGCCGAGGCCGTCGGAGACTCGGATGAACGCGAACCGGATGCCGGCCTTCTGGACCTTTCTCCACTGGATCTGACCCTGGTAGTACGAGACGTCGATGCCGGGCGTCACCGGCCCCTCGAAGCATGCAGGCGGCTCTTCGATCGCAGGCTCGTCATCGCCGCCAAGCAGCATCATGAGCATCAGGATCCCGCCGAACGCGAGGATTGCCGCCATCGCGACGACCGGCCAGAGCCGCTTGCGCACCTTACGGGCGTAACGCCGGAGCCGACCCACGCATTCTTGTTACCACCGAAGTGCGCGGATTCACCGGCACCAGCGCGGGTACGCGACGGGGCTGTAGCCCCACCAGGTGCACGTGTTCCACATGCCTGGGACGATCGCCGGGGCCGGCGCACTCGGCGTCACGATCGTCAACACGACGACATTGGCCGGCGGCCGCGCGAGCAAGATCGCGAGCGAGATGGCGAGACCGATGATGGTGGCGAGTGGAATCCACAGGAGGATGCGCGTCATGGATCGAGCGTTCCACGGAGCGCGCGCGCGTCGAGATGCTCCGAGCGGTGCTTACAGGATCCTTACGGGCTACCATGCGGCCGATGGCGCTCCGGCTCGGCGGCCTCGCCGACCTCGATCCCACGGCCGTGCCACTGCCGGCGGGCACCGAGGTCACGACGCGCGTCGATCGCGTGATTGACGGCGCGGTGCGCACGCAGGGTGCCAGCGGGCGCGTGGTCTCGAGCGACGATGATCGCGTCGAAGTCGTGTTCCTCGATGGCACGCGCGCGACGTACCTGCGCAACGAGGTGGTGCCGAGGAAGCTCGGCGTAGCGCGGTATGCACAGCGCCGTGCCGCGGCGTGGGATCAGCTGCGGCCGTGCGCGGTGATCGACACGGTCGTGGGCTCGCGGGCGTGGGGCGTCGCGGAGGCTGGCTCCGATGAGGATCGGCGCGGCGTGTTCGTGCTGCCGCTGTCGTGGACGACCGGTCTCGTCGATCCGCCGCTCGATCTCACGTCGGTCGATGGCTCGCACAACTACTGGGAGATCGGAAAAGCGATCCGCCAGGCGCTGCGCGCGGACCCGAATACCCTCGAGATGCTGTTCGCGGGGGCGACCGTGATCGATCCGATGGGCGAGGAGCTCGTCGCGATCCGCGGCGCGTTCGTCTCGCAGGAGATCTACGGGAGCTTCGGTCGCTACGCGCTCTCGCAGCTGGATCGGCTCGAGCACAACCAGCGGCTCGCGGAGCACCGGTCGACGATCATCGGCTGGCTGCGTGACGATCCAGCGCTCGAGCTCGGTACCGCCGCGGAGCGGCTCGCCGACGAAGCACGCATCGCAGCACCGACGCGCGCGGATGCGATCGGCCGCGCGCGCGACTACATCAAGCAGCTGTACCGCTCGATGTACGATCAGGGGGTGATCGCCGCGAACGACTGGGCCTCGCTGCGGGCCGCCGCGTCGACGCAACTCGAGCTACCGCGCGATCTGCGGCCGAAGAACGCCTACAACCTGATCCGCCTGCTCGACACCGCGATCCGCTGGCTCGGCGGTGCACCGCCCGACGTGCGCGTGTCCGACGAGCTCAAGCCCACGCTGCTCGCGATCAAGCGCGGCGAGCTGCCGATGACCGAGGTGATGTCGCTCGCGCGCGAGCTGACGCCTCGGCTCGAGACTGCGCGCGAGGCGAGCCCACTTCCGAGACATCCCGATGTTGGGGCCGCGGAGCGCGTGCTGCGCGCAGCGCGCGAGGAAGCCGCGCGCCGCTGGGTGACTCGCGAGTCAGGGCCATGGGGTGCAGAGGCGCCGCTGCCACCGGAGGCGAAGTTCGATGCGTGATCCATGGTCGGTGCTCACCGATCACCAGCAGTCCGTCGCGAAGCCGTTCCTCGCCGTGCGCGAGGCCGAGCGCAAGCACCTGGTCGTCTACCTCTCGGGCGCGCACGCGTACGGGTTTCCGTCGCCGGATAGCGATCTCGACCTCAAGTGCGTGCACGTCGCGCCGACATCGCAGCTGGTCGGGCTCGAGGTAGCCGAGGACCCGAAGGATCGGATCGAGG
Organism: Deltaproteobacteria bacterium; assembly: GCA_013813765.1. Classification (GTDB taxonomy): domain Bacteria; phylum Myxococcota_A; class Polyangia; order Haliangiales; family Haliangiaceae; genus JABFXX01. The sequence goes on from JACCRC010000246.1 coordinate 16,908, forward strand.
TGATCGACGGCGTCGAGCTCGACTACGGCAGCAACGAGCTCGCGCCCGTCTTGCGTGGTGCGATCAAGGGCAACGGCAACTACCTCGAGCGGATCCTCGGGGAGCTCGTGCTCGGCGGCGATTCCGCGCTGCTCGCCGAGGCGCGCGAGGTGGTGAGGCCACTGCTGTCGCGTCGCTGCGCACGGCACTACGCTGGGTTCGCGACCAGCCAGCTCCGGTTGTTCGACGAGAAGCCGACGGCGAAGCGTGCGCTGTACGTGCTGAGAACGGCAGGCACCGGCATCCACCTGCTCGCGCGCGGCGAGCTCGTGATCGATCTCGATCGTCTGCGCGATCACCTTCCGGACGAGGTCGACGAGCTCCTCGCGATCAAGCGAACCGGCGAGCGCTCCGAGCTCGAGGCTGCGCTCGCGGCGGAGTGGCGCGGTCGCCTCACCGACGTGATCGATGCGGTCGATCGAGGCTGGCGCACCGCCGTCATTCCCGCCGAGCCGCCGCCCTCCGCGGTCGAGGCTGCGGACCGCTGGCTGCGCGAGGTTCGAAAGCGCCACTGGTAAGCGAGGGGGCGTGACACACTGGAGCTCGATGCGACTGTCGTGCGTCGCGGTCGTCCTCGCGGCCGGGTGCTATCACCCGACGCCGCAGGAGGGCGCACCGTGCGGCGAGCAGATGGCGTGCCCGAAGCCGCTGTCGTGTCACGACGGTCGGTGCACGAGCGGAGCGAACGTCGATGCCTCCACCGCCATCGATGCACCGCCTGACGCCGACTCCACGTGCACGTGCGCCGCAGGCAACACCCGGCTGAACTGCTCGGGGTCGATGACGACGTGCGATCTCGGTTGCGCGACGTCGCCTGGTGGCGCGCACTGCAAGATCGTCGTTCCGAGCTCGCGCTCGCGGTGAATACGCCGATCACGGCGACGTCGAGCGCGCTGTTCGACACGGACACCGGGCAGATCACGGGCGGAATCACGCGCGCTGCAGGGGTAGGCGTGGTCTCGAACATCAACTTCACGCTGCACACCTACATGGGTCGCAGCATCGGTGTGTTCGCGATCGCGGAGCTGTCGGTGACCGGCACCGGCACGATCCGCTTCAAGGGCTCGCGTGCGGCCGCACTGCTGATCCGCCGCACGCTCGATGTCGCGGGCGAGCTCGACGCGTCCGCGGGTGCGGCGGCACGGACCGAACCTGCGCCGGCCCCGCGGGAACACCTGGCGTGCGGATCGGTACGTCCGTCACCGATGCCTGCGCCGGGAGGAATGGGGCGAGCGAGGGGGGCGCGAACAGCGATGGCGGTGGCGGCGGTGGCGGCGGCGGAACCGCCGGTGCCCCGGGCGGAGACGCCGCGACCTTCCTCGGCGGCGCGGCGGGTGGCGCGTGCTTACCTGCGCAGCTTCAGCCGCTGTTTGGCGGCGGCGGCGGTGGTGGAGCAGGGCAGGGCTCGCTGGCGGTGGGGCCTGCCGGCGGCGGTGGCGGAGGCGCGCTGCAGATCACGGCGCTCGAGGGCATCACGATCACCGGAACGATCGCGGCCAATGGTAGCGGCGGAGAGGGTGGACCCGGTGCACCGACCGATGGCCCCGGCGGCGGTGGTGGTGGAGCGGGTGGCGCGCGGCTGATCGAGGCACCGACGATCTCGCTGACGGGCGCGGTCATCGTCGCGAATGGTGGTGGCGGCGGCGGCGCGTCGAACTCGATGCTCCCGGGCACGAACGGCGAGGATGGCCGGTCCAGTCGGTGCCTGCGCAAGGGGAAGCGACCGGCGCGGCGCCCTCCTCGGCTGGTGGCAACGGCGGCGCCGGCACGATCGCGCCAACCCCGGGCCCGAACGTCACCACGCAGAACAACGCGGGCGGAGGCGGTGGTGGCGTCGGGCGGATCTTCGTGCGCGGGACGACGACCGGGCTTCCCACGACGGTGAGTCCGCCCGCGACGACGGGTACGCTCGTCGCGCAGTGATCGCTACGGCTTGTACGAGAACCGCGCGCTGATCGATGCCTTCGGGCCGGTGCCGATCTTCACGGGCATCGACTTCGATCCGAGCGTCGGGTGCCACGCCTCGAGCGTGTAGGCACCGGGGGCGAGGCCGCTGATCGCGAACCTTCCGTCGGTGCCGGTGACCGCGAAGTACGGATGGTCTTGCACGGCGACGAACGCCTTCATCCACGGGTGTACGCCGCAATCGAGCTCGATCACGTCGCCGCCCGTTGCCGTCGCCTCGATCGGGATGTCCGCGGCCTTCGCGGCCTGCATCTTGTTGACGAGGTCCTTGCCCTTCAGCTTGCCGTGCACGTTGTGGAACGTGCCGTCGCTGTTGCGCACGAGGATCTTCTGGCCCGCGACGATGCCGCTCACGTGCGGCGCGTAGATGCAGCCCTTCTGGTCGATCACGAGCGCCGTGGTCGGCGCGGTGTGCTTGCCGGCATCGCCGTTCTTGATCCGTACGAGCACGCCCGCGAGCTTGCCCTTCGTGACGATGACGTCGTCCGAGTCCGCCGTGTCGGTCTGCTTCGCGCAGAACGGATCGCTCTTGCGGTCGAGCGTGGCGCGCTCGGGCGGCTCCCCCTCGAACAGGACGTGCCCCTTGATCGCGCCCTTCGGGGCGTCCGCGGAGGCGGAGGAGGCGGCGAGGAGGATGACGATCGCGGCGGTGCGCATCACCTACAACGCTAGCAGATCACCTATGCTCTCGCCGTGGCCGAGCTGCCGGTGAAGCTGGGTGACCTCGCTGCGGTCCCCCCTGCGATGCGCTACCAGATCACGAGCGCCTTGACGATGCTGCCGCGCGACGGCGGGGTTCTCGATGGAGTTCCGCTCGAGCGGCTCGCTCGGATGATCGATGACACCGAGCGGTGGGTCGGCGTCGATCCGTCCCTCGCAGAGATCGGGTACTGGATGATCCAGGCCAAGCAGCCCGTGGAGCTGCGCCGCCGAGGGTGCATCTGGCTGACGCGGTTCCCGTCCGCCGAGACCGCGAAGCAGCTCGCGACGCTGGTCGCGGACGCCACGACGCCCGAACCGGTGCGCGAGCAGGCGACCTGGACGCTCGGCTATCGCCAGCTCCGCGGCATGCACCCCTCCACGCTGTGGACCCCTGACGCGGTGCAGATCGCCGACGAGGCGCTCGGCAAGCTCGCCGACGCGGCGACGACCGCCGGCAAGATCGCGAGCGAGCAGCTGCCTCACGCGCTGCGCCACGTGCAGAGCGAGATGACCGCGGCGCTCTTCGCCAAGGCGCCGGGCCTGTGGGGCGACTCGCTCGAGGCGTTCGCGAGCGCGCCTCTCGCGCGCGTGCTGTTCATGTCGATCTCCGACATTGCCGCGCAGCACCGGATGCGCGTGCTCCGCCTCATCGCCGCGACGCTCGGCGAGGAAGCCGTGCCGCTGCTCGTGTCGCGGTCCGCGGAGGCGCCGATCGACGAGCGCCTCGAGATGCTGTTCCTCGCGATCGCCCTCGGCGGCGAGCAGCACCTCGGCAGGCTCGAGGACACGCTCGCCGGGATGAAGTTCGCGGACCTGTTGCGGCAGCGCGCGAAGTGGCATGTCCAGAATCGCGGCGTCGTCCCGACGGTGCGTGGGCTCAGGATCGCTCGCTCGACGGCCGTGATCCCTGTCGCGGAGCGTGTCGCGAAGTGCCGGCAGGCGGCGGACGATCTCGGAGCGCTGACGAAGTTCGCGCGTCATCCCGAGGCCTACCTCTACAAGATGTGGGGCTGGATGGTTCGCGGTGCCGGCGATCCGGTCCGCGCACGCGAGCTCGTCAGCGCGCATCCAGAATCGCAGAGTATCGTGCGCGAGCTCTACCTCGAGGACCTCGCGCGGCGCGGGCGCGTCAAGCAGCTCACCGTCGCGGCGCAGACGCTGAAGGCCGCGGATATCGGTGCGCTGCACCTCGCGATCCACGGCCGGCCGTTCGCGGCGCTCGAGCTTGCAGCCACCGCACGCTTGCACACGCCCGAGCTGGTCTGCGCGCGTGCGCTCGCGTGCTATCGCGCGGGCCGCCCCGAGCTGACGCACCGGATCCTCGCCGAGGACATGCCGCCGTCGGAGATCACGACGGACGAAGCGCTATCGACATACCCGGGTCCACACGAGAAGTGGATGATCGAGCACGCGCCGGAGCTGCAGCCCGCGATCGGCGCGCTCGCCGGTGGACTGCCCGGTGTGCTCGGTCTCGCGAAGCCTGCCCCCGAGGATGCCGAGCCAGATCTCGCATCGCTCGAGCCGACGTTCGCGGTGGTGCGCCGGCTCGGTCGTGGCCTTCCGGGCTCGACGGTGTATCTCGCCGGCGAGTTCAAGCACATGGACAAGGACGCGATCGCGAAGGCGGTCGAGGCCGCGGGCGCGCGGCTCGTCAACGGTCCGTTCCCCGGCACCGACTACTACGTGCACGGCGACTGGTGTCTCGTGCAGACGATCGCGCAGCTCGAGCGTCAGGGCGCGCGGCGGATCCGCCACGGCGAGCTGGAGGGCGTCTAGTGCCGGCGCTGCGAAAGCCGCATCGCGTGGGCGTCCTCATGCCCGATCTGACGATCGAGGGCTCCGATGTGGGGCTGGAGCCCGAGGCGGGACTCCTGCTCTGGGTCGCGTTGATCGAGGTGTGCCAGCGTCACCCGGGGCTCGCGGTCTACGACGCAGAGTCGACGCCGGTGTTCACGCACGAGGGCCACTTCGCTCCGCAGCACGCAGCGATCGGCGCCTCTCCGACCGATGGCTTCTACGGATCCACGCGCCGCGACGAGCTCGTGTGGCTCGAGCTGTCGGTGCCGAAGGCCGGTGCGGTGCGGCTGCACACACTCGCGCGCGACGGAACGAAGCAATCGTTCGATGCGATCGGCAAGAACATCGGCGATCAGATCCAGCAGGTGCTGTCGGCGTGGCTCTCCGCCCGTGGACTCGGTGCACTGCCGCGGCGGTTCGAATCGGTCAGCGCCGAGGAGCTGATCGCCGTGGTGCGCACGATCGGTCCGCTGCTCGTCGAGCAGGCGCGTGCGTGGGCGACGCCGGTGAAGTTCGTGCCGAGCGAGGCGGACCTCGATTCGGTCTTCGACCTCGACGACACCGAGAGCGGCGTCCAGCCGGAGGAGGACCCACTCGACGACGCGCCGGAGACCGATGGCGAGGTGGCCGAGGAGGATGTCGCGCCGATCGTGCCGCCGGAGCCGGTCGTCAAGCGTGTGCGGGTCGCGCGGCCGATCGCGAACCGGCTGCCCGCGCCGCTCAAGCTCGCGGCGCTGCGTACGCTGCACCTGGCGATCCGCGAGGATCTCGACGATCTGATCCTCGCGGTCGATCCAGAGCAGCCGCAGGCGCTGTTCGCGACGTACGAGGCAAAGGCGGGGCAGGGGAAAGACTTCGCGCTGCTGCGTCGAGTGATCGCCTCTGCTCCCTGCTGGGCACGCCCGTACTCGGAGCTCGTCCGCGACGACGACGACGATGGTGACGAGGAAGGCGAGAAGGCGATCGCGCCGACCGAGCTCGAGTCCGTCGCCGGCGCGGGTATCGCCGCATTGTGCCGGCCGGCACATCTGGACGTGATCGAGCGCGCGGCGGAGCTGCTCGATAGCTCCGGTCTCGCCGACGAAGGCGTGCGCATGCTCGAGCGCGCGGTCGTCACACACGGAGACGATTCGCGCGCACACATCGCGCTCGTCGAGATGGTGATGGAGACGGATCGTGAGGGCGCCTTGCTGGCGCAGGCCCACGCGAGCGGTCGCATCCACGGGTGCCCGATGGAACCGACGCTGCCGTGGTACCCGGATCAGATCCAGATCGATCTGCTCGTCGCGACCGCGCTGCTTCGCGCCGGCCGCCTCGACGAGGCGATCGCGCTGCGCGGTAACCGGCTCGAGGGCCGCGAGGGCACGTGGCCGCGTCACACGCGGATCCTGAACGTGTGGAAGAAGGATCCGCGGTTCGTCGCGTGGTGCTACGCGCGCGAGGGCTACTTCCGCGGTGACCCGGCGCGCGCGGTCGAGGGCTTCGGCCGGATCCAGCCCGACGACGATGTCGACCTCGCAGTATTTCTCGATGGCCTCGTCGCGACCGGCCGCGAGGACGAGGTGCTGCTCGCGTGGACGCAGTACGGCCTCGGGACGAAGAAGGACGGTCCGGTTGCACGGCTCGCGGCGGCGCGCACGCTGCTCGCGGCGGGCGAGTGGCGGCGCGGTCTCGACGAGATGTGGAGAGTCGAGCTGACCGAGCCCGGCCGCGACGAGCACGTCGCACTGTCGCGCTGCGGCCTGCTGCTGTCATGCGCCCCGATCGAGGTCGCCGAGCTCGCGCTGGGCGAGAAGGTCGCGATCGGCGCCAACACTCTCGCGCGGCGGATGGCGCGCGACATCGCGGACTGGATCCCCGGTGCGGCGAAGAGCGGCGTGGTGTCTCGCGCGCTCGGCAAGCTCGGCGGTGCGGAGTCCGAGCCGATGATGGGTGGATTTGCGGCCGACACCCGCAGCCGGAAGGCGATCGACGCGCTGTTCGCGGCGGTCGGTTCACTCGCGAAGCCGGAGGATGCGCTCGGCCGCGCCGATCGCCTCGTGAACCGCTGGGTCGAGGTGGTGTTCAGCGAGGCGAGCGAGGAGGATCCTCCCGCGCTGGCACAGGCCGCCTGCTACGCCGCCGCGCAGGCGCTGTCGCGTTACCTGGTCGCGACGGCGCTTCCCGCGACGCCGATCGCCGGCGCTCTGCGCACGGTCGCGGGCGAGGCGCTCGCACTCGTCCGCCTGCACCGGCAATCGCTCTCGGATCGCGATGCTCGTGCCTTGCTCTCGGCGGTCGAGCCGGTGCTGCGGCGCGTGGATCGCTGGGTCGCAAGCACGTGGCTCGGCACGATCGAGCGCAGCCTCGGCATCGACGAGCGGTCGAACGGCGATGTCGCCGGCTTCGCGCGCGACGCTGCGACCATCGCGGCACGCATCCTCGGACCGGAGGAGTCGGCGGTGCTCGCAGCTTCGATCGCGCGCCTGCACCGCGATCGCCCGAACAACTGGGCCGCTGCCGTCAACGCGCAGGCCATGCAGCTCGCGCTACACACGGGTTATCTCGGTGCCGACGAGTGGGCGGACTCGGTGGTCTCGCTGCTCGCTGCGCGCGAGCTCGACGCGGACTCAGCGATCGACGAGCTGCACACCGCTTGCTACCTCGTCGAGGGGATCAGCGCGGGGCCCAGCGTCCACGCGGCGCGCGTGCTCCTCGAGGCGGGGCGCGGACCGGCGGCGCTCGCGGTCCTGACCGCGGGGCTCGGAGCGGCAGGGGAGGAGTGGCGCGACAAGCAGCTCGCATCGCTCGCCGATGCATGGAACCGCCTCAAGCTCGACGTTCCGCTCCAGTTCGAGAAGGTCGCGTCGCAGATGTTCGAGGCGCTGCAGAAGGGCGATCCGGCGCGTGCCGAACGGCTCGGGAAGTTCTCCGTCGCGTTCGATCCGCACAACGGCGAGGCACATCGCAACCTCGGCCTCGCGTACGCGCAGCAGGGCAAGATCCCGGAGGCGATGCCGCACCTCGTGCGCGGCACGCGCGAGCAAGCGACGCAGATCCTGTCGGGTGTGCTCTATCAGAGCGGCAAGCTCCCCGAGGCGATGGCCGTGCTCGACTACGCGAGTCGCTGGTACGTCCGCGCGGATCAATGGCTCACGTACGGCGGCATCGCGTACGCCGCGATGGACAACCCGCGCACGGTCAAGGCGTATGCCCTCGCATACCAGCTCGATCCGGAGGCGTTCGATACGTCCCAGCTCAACGCGTATGCCGGCGTTCTCGACGAGGTCGGCGACTACAAGACGTGCGAGGCGATCGCGAACAAGCTGATCGCGCTCGCCGGCGACGACGTGATGTGGAAGACGAACGGGTGGAACCACCTCGCGTGCGCGTACATCGGCCTCGGCCGGTTCGACGAGGCGGTGAAGCTCGCGAGCAAGGCGGTGAAACAGAACCCGCTGCCCGACAACATTCAGGGCTTCGCGGCGACACTCGAGCGGGCGAAGACGAAGACGCAGACCACGCCGCCACCGCTCGGACCCATCGGGCAGCCGCGAGAGCCCGTGTTCGCGTTGCTCGAGGCTGGTGACTTCGCCACCGCGTCGATCCTCACGACGGATCCGAGCTGGCGCGTGCGCCGCGCCGCGCTCGAGGCAACGCGGTTCCGGTTCTCGTCGGAGAATGACGTCGAGGTCACGCCACGCGCACGCGCCGCCGCGGATGCAGTCCTCGCGGCCACGATCGGTCTCACCGATCGTGATGCCGTCTCGTGTCGTGCACTCGCGCTGCAGATTCGCGAGCAGGCGTACTTCGCACGCGACCCGATGCCGCGTCTCGGCGATCGGATGACGCGCGAGGCGTTCTACCAGGAGTTCCGCTCGCGCGGCGGCGTCGTGCTCGGAGAGGATGCGCCGCCGCCGCCGACGTTCAAGGACCGCGTCGTCGTGCCGGGGGGCAAGATCGAGCGCATCAGCGACTACGTCGCGCTGCTCCGCGATCTCGCCGCGTTGCCGCCGAACGAAGCAATCGCGCAGTTCGATCTCGACGAGCCCGGATACATCGAGGTCGGCAAGGCGTGGGCCGCGGCGATCGAAGCTGACCCGAGCGTCGCGCAAGCGATCGGCGCTGGACTCGCGAAGCGCTGACCCCCGTAGTCACTCCCGACGAGTTTTCGGACGGGAAGATCGGGGCTCTCCCGGCGTCATCCGCATGTGCCCCGCACCCTGACTCTCGCGATGTCTCCCTCCGGCCGGTTCGTCGCGATGCGGCGCTCCGGTGCCATCGAGCTCGTCGACGTGCTCGGTACCGCTCCGCGCCAGACATATCCGCAGGATGGAGGAAGCTTCTGCCTGGCCGGCACCACGCTGTGCCTGGCGAGCGACGAGCGGGTCCGCTTGCTGCCGCTCGAGGGCAGCCGCTTGGCACGCGAGCTCGCCGCCGGCGGCACCGTTCGCGCGTTCTGGGGACGCAGCGCCGATGCGGCGCTCGTCGGTGATCGGGCTCGTCGTGCACGACGCCCAGGGCGCCGCTGTTGTCGTGCTCACCGCGCAGGGCCGCCTCGTGCACCGCACGCGTCTTCCACAGCCTGGCTGGCATGCCTTCGCGATCGAGCGGGGTCAACTGTTTGCGTGCGCAGGCGAGCGGGATGTCGCCGTCGTCGACCTCCGGTTCGGCCGCATCCAGGCGACCGGGACTGCTCCACACCCGATCGCCGAGCTGGCGGTCGACGAGGATGGGCGCAGCGTCGCGATCGCCGCGGATGTCGCGATTCCCGATGCGGAGGCACGGCCCGTGTTCGACGAGCTTCACCGCCGGATCACCGCGGGCGAGCCGGTCGCGGCTGCGCTCGCGGCGGTGCGTAAAGGCGCGAAGGCACCCTGGATCCGGCACCTGATGGTCTTCCGCTGAGACGCGTGAAGCTCGTCAGCCGTAGGTCTCGAGCGGCGGCATCGTCGAGTGGCCGTCGCTACGCATGTGCGGGTGAAGCGGCACGCGTACGACCAGTTGGGTCCACCGGCCATGCTCCGACGAGATGGTGGCCGCGCCCCCGAGCCCTTCAGCAGCGGAGCGGACGACGTCCATCCCGACCCCGCGTCCGGAGATCTCCGTGACGCGGTCGGATGTGGAGAGTCCCGGCGAGAACACGAGGTCGTGGAGCTGCGCCGTAGCGAGCACAGCGTCGGGACGGATGAGCCCGCCGGCGGTGGCCTTGGCGCGGACTCGTTCGACGTCGATCCCTCGTCCGTCGTCGACGATCTCGAGCTCCACGACGTCACCAACACACGTGATCGATAAACACATCCTGCCGGCTGCGGTCTTGCCGCATGCCCGGCGCTCGGCGACCGTTTCGATCCCATGGTCGATCGCGTTGCGGACGGCGTGCATGAGCACGTCGTTGACGACGCGATGCACGACCTCGGGCACCACGACGCCTCGTGCGTTGATCTCGAGCGCCACCTGCTTGCCTTGCTCGGCGGCGAGGGTCGTCGCGAGGCGCCGCACGCGACGGAACATCTCGTCGAATCCCATCCATGTCAGTCGCTCGGCGACCTTGCGAACCTTGGCTTCGATGGGCGCGACGTCAGCGGCTTGGCCTGCGAGGAGCTTCATCGAATCGGCAGCCTCGAGCAGCGTGCGTTGCGCTGCGGACAGTGGTGCGCGTGCATCCAGCGAAGCGTCGGTGGGTGCGAACATGGCCGGAAGGTCTTCGAGCATGCAACCGATCGCATCGGCGTCCTCTGCCCGCTCGCAGGCCCGCGCGATCGCGGCGAGACCTTCCTTCGCGGCGAGATCTCGAGCAGCGTGCCGCGGCATTGGGCCCGTGCGTATTGCCACGAGCTCGCGAATCAGGCGCGAGCGACAATCGGATGCTCGGAGCTCGCGATACGCCTCCTGGTAGAGCTCTACGAGCTGGTGAACCCGCGCGAGGTGCTGGTCGAGCGCAGCGAGCAGCCGCCGCTCGGGACGGCTCGTCGAGTGGGCCGTCTCGGTAAGCCGAACCAGCGTGCTCACGTGCCTGCCGAGCGCGTGCATCTGGTACGGCGCGACGACCTCCGCGAGCTGGTTCACGGCGCGTGCGAAGGCCTCGGCGAGCTCCACGTCGCGGGCCCGTGACTGCCAGGCCGTGAATGCTTCCTCGGTGCGTGCCATCGCTGGTCGATACGCGGCGTATAGGGACGCCATCGCATCGAGCACGGCGTCGAGCGGTGCATCCACGAGGATCTGCTGTCCCAGCTGGTCCAGCAACCCACGAACGGCCGCGAGGTCTTCGTTGCTGACCACGTGTCGCGGTTCTCGTAGCATCGCGAAGCGCGCCTCGATGTCATGCGCGAGCCCCGCGATCGGACCCAGCCCGGCCGCGCGCGCGGCACCCTTGATCGTGTGCATCGCGCGAAACATGCGATTCACCGACTGGCGCGCCTCGCGGTCGGCATCGAGCTTCTTGAGCTCCGCGTGGCAGTCCTCGAGCAGCGGCTGGATCTCCACGAAGAACCGCTCGATCTCCTCGGCGCTGGCGGCTTCGACCACGGCAGGCCGCGCAGTGCTATCATGGGCGGCGGCCGTGACGAACACGGCGACCGCGGTCGTGATGCCCAGCGGATCGAAGACCGGACCGTACGTGAGGTCGAGGGCTCCACGCCCGACCGCAGCGGGCACATGGCGCGGTGGGTCTCCGAGCGAGAGCGTGAATAGCTCGTTGTCCACACCGACCGCACAAGCGACCCAGAGCTGGAGCTGACCGGCCGCGACATCGTCATCCGCGAGGCCGAGCACCGCATGAAGCGGGTGCCCGACGGCACCCAGCACCGAGATTGGCGCGGTCGCTGACATCCAGGCATTCGTCACGACCCCCGACGCATCCACGGTGACGATCGCGCCCGGGAACGCCGCGACGATCGCCGCGATGATTTCGGGCGGCGCGATCAGCGATCGAAGCACTTGCAGGCGGCGGGTCACGCAGCCTCCTCGAGATCGAACAGGAGCTTGATCTCGCCGCTCGGCACGGTGATCGCGACGACGAGCGCGTTTCGCGCGCCCTGCTTCCGCTCGGGCGCAATCAAGGGTGGCGCGAGCTCGACGAGAAAACCTGCATCTTCGAGCGAAGCAACGGCGTTGCCGAGCATCATGTTCGCGAGCTCGGCTACTGCCCCGGCGTAGTACTCCTCCGGAGCGGGACCCATCATCATCGACTCGGTGACTCGTCGTGCGAGCTGGCGCGAGAACGACCACGTCACCGGACCACGAAGGCTTCCCGACAGGGAGATGGAGACTGCGATCGATGGCGCTGGGTCCACGTCCGAGGCGTAGCTGGTCGCGATCTGCTGCGCGTTCTCACCGAGGCTGATCTGGATCACACGAACGACAGCCCCGACAAGCGCATCGACGATTTCTGGCTTTGGCGCGGACATCACGCCCCCTTCGTCATGCGCAACACTTCGCGCGTGGTGGTCTGGCGCGCGAACAGCAGGCGCAATGCGGAGAACCGCATACCGCGCCATCCGCGCTTCGTAACATGTGCTTTCAGATCCGACGTCGTGCAGTGACGCGTGATCAGTGCCCGCGTCGATTCGTCGATCTCGAGAACCTCGCGCACGGCGACGCGGCCCTTGTACCCCGTGCGATGGCATGATTCGCAGCCGCGTCCGCGCGCGAGCTCGATGCCAGACGGCAGAGACGGTACGCCGATCGCGGCGAGCTCTTCGTCCGCCGGGATGTATCGCTCGCTGCAATCGGGACAGATACGGCGCACCAGGCGCTGTGCCACGACCCCGACGAGGCTAGGTGCGAGCAGATACGGCTCGATCCCCATCTCGGTCAACCGCGTAACGGCGCTGATCGCGTCGTTCGTGTGCAACGAAGCGAGGACCAGGTGCCCTGTGAGTGCGGCCTCTGCTGCGATCATGCCCGTCTCGTGATCGCGGATCTCGCCGACGAGAATGATGTCGGGATCCTGTCGCAGGATCGACCGCAACGCCGTCGCGAACGTCAGGCCCCGCTTCGGGTTGACGTGCACCTGGTTGATTCCGGGGAGCTGGTACTCCACGGGATCTTCGACGGTAACGATGTTGGTGTCCGGGCTGCGGACCGTGTTGAGCGCCGCGTAGAGCGTGGTCGACTTGCCGCTGCCGGTAGGGCCGGTAACGAGGACCAGACCGTAGGGAGAGCGGATCATGCGCTCGAAGGTCGTCCGCTCGGCGCTCTCGAATCCGATCGCGTCGAGCGGAAGCGCAGCCTTGGTGTTGTCGAGGATGCGGCAGACGACCTTCTCACCCCAGTACGTCGGCAGGACCGACACGCGCAGGTCGACATCGCCGAGGCTCGTTCGCAGCTTGATGCGGCCATCCTGCGGTGCATGTCGGATCGAGATATCGCATCTCGCGAGCACCTTGATACGAGACACGACGGCAGGGTGAAGCTCGCGCGAGCGCTGATCGACGACGCGCAGCGCACCGTCGACCCGAAACCGCACGACCATCATCTCGTCGGTGACTTCGATATGGATGTCGGAGGCATGCTGCTGTACGGCGCTCGTGATGATGCCGTTGACGATTGGTGTCGCCTCCGCGATCGCTTCCTGGGAGATGTCGTCGACATCGATATCGAGCTGTATCGCCGGTCGCGGTTCGTAGAGCCGGCGCAGCGCGCGGTCGATCTCTGACGGAAGCGCGAGAACGATGGTCACGGACCTACGCACCTCACGCGACAGCCAGTCGAAGACTTCGATCTGCGTGGGATCCGAGGTCGCGAGCGACAGCTCGCCATCCGTCGCGAACAGGGGCACGATGCGATGGCGCTCGGCCAGACTCCGAGGAACGAGGTTCGCGATGTCCGGGGCGATGTCGAGCGCGTCGAGATCGAGGCGCGCGAGCCGGAACTGCTGGGCCAGGATATCGAGCAGCTCTTCGGCGGACTTGAACCCCGCAGCGGTGAGCTGCTGGGGTGACAGCCTGCGGGATCGCAGCAGCTCGACCGCCTGCGCGGCGCGAGACGCCGGTACGCTGCGCGCAGCACCTGCCGCCTGCGGCAAGGCGGGCGAGGACGGTCGCGTGGCGGCGACGCCCGCCCGATCGGGCGAAGGCGCCGGTTCCACTGCTGACGACGGAGTCGTGAAGGTCAGCTTCATTCGGCACGGCCAAACAGACGGTCGAGGTCGTCCTGCCCGATCGGGCCACGCGGTAACGCCGTCGATGCCGAGGGAAGTGCAGGGACCTCGGTGAGCAGCGCCGCGACCTCCGCGGCGGAGAGCATGGTCACGCCGCTGTCAGTCGGTGCAAGCAACACCTGGGATGCTGCCAGCACCGTTCCGCACCCGCCGCAGAACTGATCGGGCGCGTCGTTGATGAATTCGCAAGCAGGGCACGTGGCGACGAGGCTCGCGCCGCACGCTGCGCAGAAGCGGCGGTGCTCTCGATTAGGACGCTCGCAATGGGGGCAATTCACCGTGTCGCTCCCACGCGAGGTGCCTCACCGCGGGAGAGCACGTGCCGGAACACCGCGACGGCGCGTTCGGCTTGAAACGGCTTGAGCAGGTAATGACTCACGCCCACGCGTTGGCACGCCAGGACCTTCTCGCGCGTCGTCAGGGACGTGCACATGATCACCACCGCCCGGGGATGCTTGGACAGGAGCTCGGTCGCCGCTGTCACGCCGTCCTTTCCCGGCATCACGATGTCGAGAGTGATGAGGTCGGGCTTGTGCTTCTCGTACAGCGCGAGCACCTCGTCCCCACTAGCGGCCTCGCCCACCACCAGGCACCCAGCTTGCCCCAGTAGATTGCGCAGCTGGATGCGCATGATCGGTGAGTCGTCGACAATAATCGCGGTGGCCATTTTCCATTAGGTAGTGTCGACCGCTCGCGCCGAGGTTCGAGGTCCGTTACCCGTCCGTTACCTGCAGACGTGAATCGCCTGGGTCGGACGATGTGCGACCTCGCGCGTGCCACGGACGCCCGATCCAGGTGCGTAAAGGTGCGAAGGCACCTGGATCCGGCACCTGAGGGTCTTCCGCTGAGACCCGGGAAGATCGCGCGGAAGCGTGCGTCTTCCTGGTGATGCGGCAGCTCCTCCTCGCACGTGACCGCGATCGCCATCGTGACCACGATCGCGAGCTCGACGAGGACGAGGTCATCGGTTCGGATCGACTCGCGCGGCCGCGGTCGAGCGCGCTTGATCCGCGGGCCGGCGAGGCGTGGACACCGCCGATCGGTCCGGCGGTGCAGCTGTTCGCGACCGCCGTCAATGCGGGCGTGCACGACCCACACGCGATCGCAGCGCATGGTTTCGGTGGCTCCACTGTCTTGACTCCGCACCTGGCTCAGGTCCAGCGCGCGTTCGGCCGTCACGATGTCTCGGGCGTGCGCGCGTTCGTCGGTGGCTCGGCGGCCGAAGCATCCTGCGCGGCAGCGGACCGCATGGATCACACAACAGCGCCGGATCCTCGAGCGTGCGCGCGGCCGGATCGGTGACCTCGCGGATCGGGCCGCGGCCTCGCTGCTCGCGCGCGAGCTGTCCACGGATCCCGACGTCTCTGCGCTTCACCTGGACGAATCCGATATCCGCGCATACATCCACGACGGTGACTTCAACCGGTTCGGCGAGGATCGCGCCGGATGGATCCGTACCGGCCTGCGCCAGGCACAGGAGGATCACGCCGACGGTGGCATGACGCGCAGCCTCGACACCGCGCTCGCGAGCGCCGTCGAGGCTGATGGGGGCTGGCGGCTATCGCGCGCGGAGTACGACGGCTGGATCCGCCGCTACATCGCCGCTCATCCGCGTGCGACCGACGAGCAGGTCGTGCGCGCGGCGGCCGCACACAACGGCCACAGTGCCGGCTACCCGGATCGGATCTGGGCGAACTATCAGCGGCTCCGGCGGCCGAGCATCGTCGAGGCGGCGCCGGCAGGGGACGCCGCTGCGCCACCGATCACGGTGGAGCTGCACTGATCAGCGCGCTACCGGCGACACGAACCCGCGAAGGTCGATCACGTCACCGATGATCACGATCCGGCCCGCGCCACCGCCACCACCGCCGCCGTTGTTGCTGCTCGTCATCCCATTGCCGGCCGCGAGCGCGCCAGTTGCCCCCGTACCGCCCGTCCCTGCGTTCGGCGCCGGAGCCACGCCGCCCGCTGCTGCACCGCGCGACGTTCCGGGCGCGCCGTCGCCGCCCTTGCCGACCGGACCGTTCTGCGTGAGCCCGTTACCTCCGGCACCGCCTCCGCCGCCGTGGGCGAGCACCATGCCTTCGAGCATGACGGTCGGCGCCTCGATGTAGATCGCTCCGCCCGCTCCGCCGCCGCCGCCCGAACCCGCGTCGCCATCGCCACACTCGAGCCCGCCCGTACCGCCACCACCGCCGGCTAGCACCGCGCCCGCGGGGGCGATCGATACGCGCTCCGACGCGGACACCTGAAGCGCGCCACCACCGCCGCCGCCCGGCGGGATGCCACACGCACCGGTCACACCGTCACCGCCACTGGCGCCGCCGACGAGCACGGTGAGCGCGTCATCGCCGATCACGCCGCCGCCGGCACCTCCGAACGTGCACGTGGAGGAGTCTCCGCCGGTGCCGCCCGCTGTGCCGTGGCCACCGCCGCCGCCGCCGCTGTCGCACACGTTGCCGATCTCGTGCACGCCGTTCGCCGCCTTGATCGCGGCAGCTCCCGGACCCGCGGTCACCGCAGCTGCGCTCGCGTCGAGCGTGCCACCGATGTCGACGCTGTGCGCGAGGATCACGAGGCCGCGCACTCCGCTGACGCGCACCACCGCGCCGTCCGCGATCGTGATGCGCTGCGCCTGGAGCAGCGCGAGCTCCGGCCCGGCACCGAGCTGCGGAATGGCGACGAGCTGGCCGCGCGAGAGTGGTGCGCCGTCGATCGTGAGCGCCGTCGTGTCGATCACGGACGTGCCAAGCACGAGCTCGCCGTCGCTGTCGAGCGTGACCGAGTCGGGGACGTGCGCGGGTGGCTGGAGCGGCGCCCGCTCGTCGAAATCCCAGCGGCCGCACGCGGCGAGCGCGAGGAGCATGGGGACAGCGCGCACTGCCCCAGGATACCCGATCCTACGCGGAGGTCAGGCCACCATCGACGGTGACGACCGAGCCGGTGGTGAACGACGACACATCCGACAGCAGATACACCGCGGTGCCGGCGATCTCCGAGGGCTGCGCGTGGCGCGCGAGCGGCGTGCGCTGCACCACGTGCTCGCGCAGCATCGGATTCCCGACGATCGCCGACGCGAACTTCGTCTCGACGAGGCCCGGTGCGATCGCGTTGACCCGGATCCCCGAGCCACCCAGCTCGAATGCGAGCGTCTGGGTCATGCTGATCACCGCCGCCTTCGTCGCGCCGTAGATGCCCTGCATCGGTGCCGCGCGGATCCCGGCGACGCTCGCGACGTTGACGATCGAGCCGGCACCTCCGCGCGCACGTGCGTGCTTGACGAATGCGCGTGCCCCGTAGAGGTAGCCGCGCACGTTGACCTCGAACGTCTTGTCGATCGCGGCATCCGGCGTATCGATCAGCGGCCCGAAGTACGGGTTCGTCGCCGCGTTGTTCACGAAGCCGTCGACCTTCCCGAAGCGCTCGACTGCCTTGGCCATCAGCGCGTCGACCTCCTCGGCCTTACCGGTGTGACACGCGACCGCGATCGCATGCTCGCCGAGCGCGCCCGCGACCTTGTCGAGATCGGCCTGCTTGCGCGACGCGAGCACGACCTTGGCTCCGCCCTCGACGCACGCTCGAGCGATCGCCTCGCCGATGCCGCGGCTCGCGCCAGTGATGACGATGACCTTGTCCTTCAGCATGCCCGCGACGCTACCACCGGTTCGTCCTTGACATGGTGTCGAGCTAACACTATCACGTAGGGATGCTGCCTCTCGATGCATCCACGTACCTGCTCGTCCTCACCGGCGCTGGCATCTCTGCGGAGAGCGGCGTGCCGACGTTCCGCGATGCGGGTGGTCTGTGGGAAGGCCATGCCGTCGAGGACGTCGCGTCGCCTGCGGGCTTTGCGCGCGATCCACTGATGGTCTGGCAGTTCTATTCGGAGCGCCGCGCGAACATGACGGCCGTGGCACCGAATGCCGCCCATCACGCGCTCGCGGAGGTCGAGCGACGGCTCGGCGATCGATTCCTGCTCGTCACGCAGAACGTCGATGGTCTACACACCGCTGCGGGCAGCGAGCGCGTCATCGAGATGCACGGCAACCTCATGCGCTCGCGCTGCTCCGTCTGCGATCGTGCGCCGTTCGAGGACCGCACCGCGTATCGCCGCGGCGTCGCGCCAATGTGCGGTGTGTGCCAGCGCGCCGGCCGCGATGCGCTCCTCCGTCCCGACATCGTGTGGTTCGGCGAGGCGATCGTCGCGGGCGCGTTGCCGCGGATCGAGACGTTCGTCGACGCCGCCGGTGCCGGACTGCGGTTCCTCGCCGTCGGGACATCCGGTCTCGTCTATCCAGCGGCCGGTCTCGTCGATGTGGTGCGGGCACGGGGCGGGCGCAGCTGGCTCGTCAACGCGGACGCACCGGCGAATGCACGGAGCTTCGACACGGTGACGCTCGGTGCGGCGGGCAAGGTCCTTCCCGAGATGTTCGCGTGATCACTTCGCGGGCGCGTCGTCGGGGACGGGCACCTTCGCCGCGGCGAGCGTCTTGCGGACGAGCGCCCACACGGCGCCGGCATCCGACGTGACATCGTCCCAGCTCCCGGGGAACCGGCCGCAGAACGAGGTCTTCAGGATCTCGGGGAGCGAGCGCTTGCCGTCGTCGGCGAACAGCGGGTGCTCGAGGTACACGCACGCCTCGTCGGTGGCGCGCACGGAGAGCGTGCCGGGAAGATCCGCGGCGGTGCGGATCTCGTGCGCGACGTCGATGATCACCTGGAGGTTCGCCACGGAGATCGACGGATGCCGCTTGGACAGGATGTCGAGCTCCGCCTTCGGAGGCGGGTACGTCATCTGTAGCGGCGCGAAGCGGTCGAGCTGAGCCGCGTCGATGCCGAACGTGCCGCTGAACTCGCGCCCGCGATTGACGGCAGCGATGAACTGCACGTTGTCGGGGATCGGGATGAACGTGTTCTCGATCGGATGAAACACGCGGCGTGTGGCGTCGAGCGCTGGCATCAGCGCGTTGCGCGCGCTCTCCTGGCAGCGATTGAGCTCGTCGAGGAACACGAGGTACTTGCGCTCCGGGTTGTCACCGGCTTCCTCCATCGCGATCAGGATGTCGGTCTTGACGAAGTCGGTGACCGGCGCGCCCGAGGCTGATGCCTTGACCTGGATGCTCACGAAGAAGTCGCTCGCCTCGACGACCGCGCCGCAGTTGAAGAACACGAACTCCATGCCGAGGCTGTCGGCGATCGAGCGTGCGAGCACGGTCTTGCCGCAGCCCTGCGGTCCATCGAGGAGGATGTTGAGGCCAGCCTCGAGGAGTACTTGTAGTTTCTTCGAGACGACCGGGTCGAGGTAGACGCCCTCGATCTTGAACGGCGCCTTGCCGACGTATTCGACCTCGATGCGTCCGCGGTCCTCGCGGTCGGGTTTGTGGATCGCGACGACCTGCACGAGACACGGCACGCCCGCGACCACGCGCTCGTCGTTGGTCAGCACGACCTTCGGTGCGCGACGGCCATCGAGGTGCGTCGCGCGGAGCCGGAACTCGGTGGCTTCGGCCGGGTTCGGAAAGAACGTGGCCTCGACGGTGCGGCCGGGCGTCAGCTCCTCGAGGGTCCACTTCGCTGGCATGGCGATCGACCCTACACCATCACAGCGGCGGCACGTTCTCGCCGTGAGCGCGGAACACCTCGAGGCTGTAACCGCCCGCCCTGCTTCCGTCGGCGCGCTGATGGATGAAGTCGGCGAGCTCGCCGAACTTCACCTTCACGCGCGAGCCGAGCTTCAGCTTGCTGACCTTCGCGGGATCGTTGTCGAGCGTGCCATCGAGCACGTCGCCGCGAAATGACACCACGTCGACCCACATCCATTCGATGTTGCCGTCGTCGGTGTCGAACGGAGCCTTCACGCCGAGCTGCTCGTTCGGCGGGATGCCTTTCGCGAAGTGCGGGCGCAGCTTTGCGAGCGCGGCGCGCGCCTTGACGCCGGCCTCCGCGAGCTCCTTGTCGTAGTCCACGTAGGTGACCTTGTCCTCGACCGCACCCTCGAACTTCTCGAGTGCCGCGAGCAGGGCCTCCGCGCTGCCGGGCTTCGCGCCCGCGATCGAGAGCTGGAGGACGAGCTGGTCGGCATCGATCTGGCCGCCGGGCTTCGCATCGCCACGGCTCCACGTCGCGCGCCAGACGATCTTGCCGGTACCGCCTGCTTCCTGGAGGGCAGACAGCTGCCAGTCGCCCGCGAGCTTCGACACGTCGACCTCGAGCTCTCCGTCGCGCGTCAGGTCGCCGCGCTCGACGAGTGTCTGTGCGGTCGCATTGAGCACGCGCGACACCGCGCTCACGCGCGATTGCGGAATGTCGCCCACATACAGCTCGGGCAGACCGAGCCGCGACATGCCGACGGTGTCGACGAATGCGAGATTGTTGTCGCCGCTCACGCCGTGAAGCATCACGGAGTCGCGCACGTCGAGAGTCTTCTCGCCGGGCACGTGCGCCATCAGCGACGCCGGTGTGTGCAGGAGGTGCGTGTCCAGATCCATGATCCAGCCCTTGCTCGCCTCGGCGACTGCCTTCACGACGAGGGCGGTGTCGTGCGCGGTCCTCGGGCCATTCGCATCGCCGGAGCCGACGATGCCAAGCGCGAGCGTCGACGCCTTGATCGCCGCGCGGTCCTTCTCGGGCACGAACTCGCCGAGCGGCTCGCCGACGTCCTTCCAGCCGACGGCGTCGGGTGTGGTCTTGTCGATCAACAGCGTCTTGCCGACGTCGTCGCCGGGCTTCGTGACCACGCGGAAGCCCAGCTTCTCCGCCGCGGTCTTGCCGGCTGCGAGCAGCTTCTCCGCATTGCCGCCCTCGGGCACGATCACCGCGAAGAACGCGAACGGGCGCCGCGACAGCGAGCCCTTCGCCGCGAGCGCGCCCTCCGTGGGCACCTTGCTCGCGACCGGAGTCTTCGGTTGGGCAGGCTCGCTCGCGGGCCGCACATCGACGGCGCGATCCTTCTCCTTGCACCCGCCGAGAAGCGCGACCGCCACCAACCACGCGAGGTTCCGCATGCGCGGGACCCTACCTCAGCGGACGACGAACGTCGTCGAGTAGATGGCGGTCGATCCGCGGGGAAGCGTTCCGTTCGCGAAGTCGCCGTCGGCCGCGCCCGGCGTGCCGAAGTTCGTGCGGATCTGCAGGGTGTACGTGTGGTTTGCGAGCAGCAGATCGGGATCGAGCAACAGGCGAGGCTCGGTCGTGAACACGGAGATCCGCGGCGTTGCGGTGGTGCTGACGAGCTCGGTCAGCGTGACCTGCCAGAGGTCGGCGGCGCCCTCCGTCGGTGTCCACGTGATCTCGCTGTCGGCGCGCCGGTCGATCTCCACCTGCTGCATATCGCCGGTGAGCCGAACACCCGCGATCGTGATCGCGAGCGGCAGCGAGGCAACCGTCGCGCCCAGCACCATCGGAGTTGCGCAGTCATCGGGCACTCGATCGATCACGCGCGCATCCGACTGGAGACTCACGGACCCCGTCGACCGGAAGCCGTTGATCTCCATGAACCCGATCATCGCGTGGCCCGGGAACGGGTTCGTGTACATGATGGTGCGGTCGAGATCGTCGACGATCGTGGGCGTGCCCTCGTAGCCGACCGCGAAGCCGTGTTGAATCGCGTGGCCGGCGTCAGGCACGGCGCTGAGGTTCCAGCCTGTTCCACTGGTCCACTGGAACGTGGGGCCGAGCGCCTGAAGGCGCGTGGTCTCGGACTTGATCTTCGAGATCACGTGCGCGCACTGCGACAGCGTGTGCGTCACCGCGACGCCATCCCGCATCGTGCGCGTCGCGGGCGCCATCGTGACGTTCGGAATGCGCGCCGACTGCAGGAGCCCCTGGTACGGGAACGGCGCCTGCGCGATGCCATAGGCCAGGTACCAGGCGTCATCGTCGTTGAGGAGACCCACGCTCTCGGCGGCCGCGGTCTGCACCGAGCGCCAGTCGACATCGATGGGCCCCACGGTCTGCACCGAGGTGTGCGACCAAACGCCGGTCGTCGCGATGTGCTCGGCGTTCGCCATCGCGGAGCGGTTCTGGATCGACAGCGCGAGCCGCGTGTTCTGCGGTGCCTCCACACGACCCAGCCGGCCAGGGACGCGTTCGACCAGCACGAGGTCGCGCGCGCGGCTCTGATACACGCTGTCGGTGCTCGTGCGGATCGTCAGCGTGTACAGCGAGCCCGGCGGTGGGTCGAACGTGAACTTGCCCGCATCGTCGACCGTCACGCCGCGCTCGGACCCGTCCTCGAAGCGGACCTCCATGCTGACCTCGGCCGCACGCAACGGAACGTCCTCGACGAGCGGTGCACCGCTCGCGTCGTTGTGGAGCGTGCGCGCCAGGTACGTTCCGGTGACGCGCGTGTCTCCGCGCTCGAGCCCGAAGATCGTGTCGCAGGCAGTGGTCGCCAGGCAGCAAGCCATCACGGGGAGCCAGCGCTGCACCACGGCACCAGTCTATCAGCCGGCGAGCACCTTCCGCGCGAGGTCGCCGATCATCCGGCCGAACCGGGCGACGGCGACGTCGATCTCGGCATCGTCGAGCACCACGTAGTTCGGGAAGCACTCCTCCTCGAGGCGACGCACGGCTACCTGCGCACACACGATGCCGCGGCGCTTCGTGAGGGTCGTCACGAGGCCGCGCAGTGCCGACACCGAGCACTCGGTCGGCAGGCCGTCGCTGATCATCACGAGCACGCGGGCCCGCTTCCGCGAGTGTGCGGCGATGTTCGCCACGTGAAGCAGCGCGGCCGCATCGTTGTTCCCGCCGTCTGCCTTGAGTGCGGTGACGTCGCAGTCTTTCGCGTCGCCAGCGTCGTAGATCACGCTGTCGGTGAAGCCAAAAAACCGCGCTTCCACGCCGGGCAGTGGCCGCACCGCCTCCGCGATGAGCACGCCGAACTTCCGCGCGCGCTCGATGTTCTGACCAGCCTGCATCGAGCCGGAGCAATCGATGATCGTGCCGAGAAACAGGTCGGTTCGCCGCACCGGCGTGCGCGCGACGAGGATCTTCGGATCGCCGCGCGTGACGAGCGCCTTGAGCCGCGATCGGTCGAGCGCGTGGCCCTTGATCCGCGCCTTCGCCGGTTCCCAGCGCAGACCTAGATCATCGAGGTGCGCGCGCAGGCGGACCGAGTGGCGGTTGACCTCCGCGGCGAGCTGCCGGTGGTGTGCTTGATCGCCGCGCACACGCGTGACCGAGGTGATCTTGTCGAACTCCTCGTCGGGACTGACGTTGATCGCCAGCCGGTCACGCGGGGCGCCCGGTGTCGAGGCGCCGCGCCGTGGATCGAGGATGCGCTCGACCTCCTTCTGCAGGATGTCGTCGTCGATACCGGCGCCGTGGACATCGAGCTCGCGCTCGGTCTTGCCAAGACCGAGGCCCTCCGGACCGCCGAACACGCGCGCGATCGCGATCGAACCGCCGAACATCGCGGCGAGCTTCTTCGTGAGCTCGTAGAGCCCGCGCATGTCGAGCTTGCGCAGATCCTTGCCGCAGAGGCCGAGCGCCTCGGTGACGCGCGGATCCGCGAACCGGTTGCCGAGGCCCATGCGCAACGCGCGGGCAAAGCGCGCGAGTGGATGGCCGGAACGCTCGAGCTCCGCTAGCACGGCACCACGGCGCACGCGTACGCTGCCCTCGTCGAACGCGACGCCGAGCTCGATGCCGATCAATGCGCTCGCCGTGCTACCGCGCAGCGCCTCGAGCAGCATCCCGACGTGGAGCTCTTGCGGCGCGTGCTGGAAGGCATACGCATCGAGCCGCTTGAGCCGGTCTCCGTAGCCGCGATCGATCGCGCGCAGGTTGCGCTCGAGGTGCTCGTCGGCGACGAGGTTCAGCAGGTGGCCGATGCCCTCCGCATGCGCCTGCTTCCACAGCTCCTCGGCCTCCTGCCCGCGGTGATACGCGTGGTGACCGAGCTCGTGGAGGATCAGTCCCTCGACGACGTCGCGGCCGTACGGCTCCTCGCGCAGGATCGGCAGCGGAGTGACGTAGATCCGCGCCTGGTCGAGGTACGTGTGGCCGAGGTCCTTCTCGGCGCTCGTCATGTGGATCCGCATCAGGCGGCCGGTGAGCTCGACACCGCGGCGCACGCCCCACGCGAACACCTCCGCGATCCGGACGAGCCGCGCATGCGAGAGTGCCTCGCCCACCACGTGCTGCGCTGCGTTCCGGCGGGCGAGGGGCGTGGAGCCTTCCTCGAGGA
>JACCRC010000259.1 GCA_013813765.1 Deltaproteobacteria bacterium
GTCGTTGTCCGGATCCGGGCAGCCGTCGTCGTCCTGGAAGTTATCCTTGTCCTCGGGCTCGAGCGGGCACTTGTCCGCGTTGTCGATGATGCCGTCCTTGTCGTTGTCCGGATCCGGGCAGCCATCCTCGTCCTGGAAGCCGTCCTTGTCCTCGGCGTCCGTCGGGCACTTGTCGTTCGCGTCGAGGATGCCGTCGGCGTCGTTATCCGGCTCGGGGCAACCGTCGTCGTCCTGATACGCGTCCTTGTCCTCGGCGTCGGTCGGGCACTGGTCGGCCGCGCCGACGATCCCATCGCGATCCGGGTCGTCATCCTGTGGCGGCTCTCCCTCCACGACGACGCTCTTGCTGCGGCCGAAGTCGAAGTAGATCGAGGCGAGCACCTCGAAGTCGAGAGCGACCTTCGACGTGTCCTTGCTCGGCGGCATGTCGTTCTCGCTCGACGGGACGACCATGAGGCGCGCGTCAGCGCGGAGACCCCAGTTGTCGCCGGCGCGGTACTTCACGCCAACACCGCCGTAGAACATCGCGTCGGTGTCTTCCTTGATCTCGCGAGTGACGACTCCGCGGATGCCGTTTGCCTTGTTGTTGCTCGAGACGACGCTGAACGCGCCGGCGCCGGCGAACACGAACGGGATGAACTTGTTCTCGGGGTTGCCCGCGAGGAACTGCGCGACGAGGTGCGCGCGGTAGGTCAGGTTCGTGATGCTGTACTCGAACTCGCGCGCGGACGTGGGGACCACGCCGAACTCACCCTCGACGCCGATGATGTCGGTAAAGAACACGCCCACGCGGACGCCAAAGAGAAACGAGTTCTTCGGGCTCGGTGCGTTCGGTACATCCTGAACGCCGAGCTCGTTGTTCTCGTTGAACACCTGGACGCCCGCGGTGCCGCCCACCTCGACGTTGGCGTGTGCCATCGTCGCTGTCGCAAGGGTTCCGAGAGACAACGCCACAACAGCAGTCGTTGGAGACAAACGCTTCATAGGAAAGTCGTAACTCTCCCGAGAGTTGAGTTCCAGCGATCGGCTCATGTATCTGCGCAGTTCTATAAGGATTCGATCTCGACCGGTGGTAAGCACCCCCTCACCCCATGGGTAACCGCCTCGCCAGGGAGAGCTCCCCGTACCTGCGACAGCACCAGGACAACCCGGTCGACTGGTGGCCGTGGGGGGCGGAGGCGTTCGCCGCCGCACGTGCTGCCGACAAGCCCGTGTTCGTCTCGATCGGCTACGCCGCGTGTCACTGGTGCCACGTGATGGCGCACGAGAGCTTCGAGCATTCTCCGACGGCAACGCTGATGAACGAGCTGTTCATCAACGTGAAGGTCGACCGCGAAGAGCGCCCGGATGTGGACGCGATCTTCATGAACGCGATCATGGTGCAGGGCGAGGGCGGCGGCTGGCCGCTGTCGGCGTTCTGCCTGCCGGATGGGCGCCCGTACTTTTTGGGAACATACTTTCCGCGCGAA
The DNA here is from genome assembly GCA_013813765.1 of Deltaproteobacteria bacterium. Taxonomy (GTDB): domain Bacteria; phylum Myxococcota_A; class Polyangia; order Haliangiales; family Haliangiaceae; genus JABFXX01. The sequence goes on from JACCRC010000259.1 coordinate 1,470, forward strand.
CCCCGGTTCGGACGGCCGAGCTTCCGGGAGTTGCTCGAGGCGATGGCCAGTGCCTATCGGACCCGGCGGGCCGATGCAGAGGACAACGCACTGGCGCTCATCGATGGGCTGCAACGGGTGGATGCCCACTTTCGCAGGGGAGCGCACGCTGCGGATCCGCGCGGCCTCACCGCCTCGTTGATCATCGCGGCGGGCAAGCAGCTCGCGGAGCGCTGCGATCCGGTGCACGGCGGGATGGGAGGCAAGCCGAAATTTCCGTCGAGCTCCACGCACGAGCTGCTCGCGCGGGCAGGCCGGTTCCCCTTCGGCGACGCGGCGAGCGCGGCGTTCGAGAAGTGGGCGCACGGCATGGCCGAGGGCGGCATCTACGACCACCTCGGCGGCGGCTTCGCGCGCTACTCCGTCGACGAGAAGTGGTTGGTCCCGCACTTCGAGAAGATGCTCTACGACCAGGCGCAGCTCCTCGCCATCTACGGCGATGTCGTCGCGCGCGGCGGGGCGTCCGCGGCGCGTGCGAGCGAAGTGATCGCCGAGACCGTCGCGTTCTTGAACCGCGAGCTGTCGGATCCGGCGGGCGGGCTGTGGTCGTCACTCGACGCGGACAGCGAGGGCGAGGAGGGGAAGTTCTATGCCTGGACCCCCGCACAGCTCGAGCAATCGATCGGCAAGCTCGGGGCGGTGATGTTCGCCGCCGCGTACGGCGTCACCGAGAAGGGGACGTTCGAGCACGGCTCGAGCGTGCTCGCGCGAGTGACGGCGCGAAGCTCGAGCGGAGAAGAGGAGCAGCTCGCCTCGCTGCGGGAGAAGCTGTTCGCGAGCCGCTCGCTCCGCGTACGGCCAGGCACCGATGACAAGGTCCTCGCGGGTTGGAACGGGCTCGCCATCACCGGGCTCGTCCAGGCGTGGCAAGCCACCGGGCACCCGCAAGCACTCGCGCTCGCGACACGCATCGGGGAGTTCCTGCGCTCCTCCATGATCACGCCGAGTACGGGTACGGTCCGCAGGATCTTTCATCAGGGCGTCACGAAGGATCTCGACGGCACCCTCGACGATTACGCCTTCGTTGCCGACGGATTCCTTCGGCTCGCCGAGGCGACCGGTGACCGGAGCTGGTGGGACCTCGCCGCTTCGCTGGTACGCACGGCGCGCGAGACGTTCGTCACCGAGGAGGACGGCGTCCTCGTCATGTACCTCGCGCCCGCCGGCGACCCACTCCTCGTGCACCGTCCCGAGTCGCATCAGGACGGCGCGATTCCCTCCGGCGCTGCATTCCTCACGCGGGCCATGCTTCGCCTGGGCCTCGTCGCCGGTGATGACGAGGCGCTCGCGGTCGCCGAGAAGTACCTGGTGCAGCGGCTCGCCGCGCCGACCGCACCGAACGCGTGGGTGAGCTCCACGCTCCTCGGCGCGCTCGATCTCTACCTGCATGGTCAGGTCGTGGTGATCACCGACGGCGACGGCCGCGATGCGCTCGTCCGCGCGCTGCGCTCGAGCTACGCGCCGACGGCGTGCATCGCGGGACCGTGGGCAAGCGCGAGCGTGCTCGAGGCGAAGACGCCGGCCGCGAACGGTCAGGCGCGCGCGTTCGTATGCACGGGCCCGACGTGCGCTCCGCCGGTCACCGAGCCTGCGGCGCTGGTCACACTGCTCTCACCGCCGTCTCACGAGGGCACGCGAGGATCCTGATTACGCTATCGTGATGAGGCTCCCCGTTCTCGTCGTGGCGCTGGTCTCCGGTTGCAGCCTCACCGACTTCGACATCGAACAGCCGATCGTCGAGCAGCGCGTGCAGGGCTCTCCGATCCCCGGGCCACTACAAGTGCTGTTCCCGCTGCCGCTCGATCTCGACCTGTCCGCAGCGATCCGCGAGAGGGAGACCGGGCCGATCGACAGCGTGAACCTGACGTCGCTCGAGCTGACGATCACGCCGACCGCGCGGCCCACCGGCGACACCGACGACTGGAGCTTCGTCGAGTCGATCCGCGTGTTCGTCAGGAGCAGCCAGAGTGGATCGACGCTGCCGCGCGTCGAGATCGCGTCCGTAACCTCCCCGGGGGCGACGACGACCATGAAGTTCGTCTGCAACTCGAAGGTCGACCTCGACCCGTATGTCAACGAGGGAAGCGTGATCGAGTCGGAGGGGCGGGGGACCCTGCCACCGGATGACGTGACCTACGACGGCAAGGCCGTGTTCACCGTCCATCCGTTGTGATATTTCCGGCAGGGGTCAGGTCGTATGCGTTTTCCCGGTCTCGTGTTGCTGGTGCTCGCGGTGTGCGCGCGGGTCGCTGCCGCGGGTAACGACGGTATCGTCATCGAGTCGTATACGGGCAAGCGCCCCGACGACGCCGGCAAGGCGATCGCGCCGCTACTCCGCGAGCTCGCACAGCGCGGCTTCCAGACAGATAGCCAGGTCGGCACGAAGTTCGAGGACCGCGTGTCGCGCCATGCCGGCGGTGCCGCGGACCTCCCGGCGAGCTTCGGGACCGAGGTCGAGAAGGGTACGAAGGCCTGGGCGAGCGGAAGGTTCGAGGACGCGGTCGGCATCCTGTCGCCGCTCACCGAGGCCGCGCGAGTCGCGAATGGCGCGTTCATCGGCAACGCGAAGCTGCGCGACACGCTGTTGCGCGCGCTCGTCGTGCTCGGCCTGTCGCAGCAGCGGCTCGGCGACCCGGCCGCAGCGACCACCGCGTTCGCCGAGCTGATCCGGACGTTCCCCGACGCCACCGTCGCACGCAGCACGTACGGGCCCGAGGCAGCACAGCTGTTCGAGCAGACCAGAAAGACGCTGGCGTCGGAGGCGCGCGGCCGCCTCTTGATCAAGCTCGCCGACGAGCAGACCGAGGTCTACATCGACGAGCGGCTCGAGCGTCGCGGCTCCACCGTCAAGCAGCTGATCCCCGGCGACTACCGGATCAACGCGCAGCTCGGCGCGCAGCGCTCGCGCACTCACCGCGTCACCGTCAGGCCCGGCGACGACATCACGCTCACGATCGATCCCGTGTTCGACGCCGCCGTGCACACCACCGGCTGGTCGGGCTTCGCGTTCCAGACCGCCGCCGAGCGCGAGCGGCTCGAGTCCGCGTATGCCGCGATGTTCGCGAAGGCGATCGACGGCACGGCGGTCGTCGTGATCAGCGTCGACAGCGTGCGCAGTACCCGCGCGATCGTCGGGTCGCTCGTGCTGCTCAACGGCAAGGAGATCCGGCGTGCGAGCCTCGCACTTGATCCGCCGCCGAGCTCGGAGCGCGTCGAGGCGCTCGCGAAGTTCCTCGCGGGCGAGAAGGTCACGGCAGGAATCGACGTCGAGCTCGACGGTGCGATTCCAGTCCTCACCGGCGGAAATAGTGGAACGGGCACGGGCACGGGCACGGGCACGCCCGCCCCGCGCGACACCGACACAAAGCCCCGGTGGATCGGCTGGCCGATCATCACCGGTGTCGTCGCGGCCGGCGCGATCGGGACCGGGGCGTATCTGCTCTCGAAGGACGGCACGTGCAAGGACGGCTCCGACGATCCGCTGCGCTGTCCCGACCTCTACGAGAACAAGCCTCCGGGCTGGGGCGCGATCGCCGGTGGTGCGGTGTTCGCGGGCATCACGGTCTATCTGATCGTCACGCGCCCGTCGCCGGCGAAGAAGACCCAGGCGTTCGTCGCGCCGGCGGGTGATGGTGCGATCGCCGGCGTCAGCGGCCGCTGGTGATAGGCTGCGCGCATGCGCCCCGCCATCGCGGTCCTCATCCTCGCCTCTGCGTGCAGTAGCTCGTCGGATGAATGCGCGAAGACCGAGGTCGAGGTTGTCTACCTCGGCGGTGCACGCGACGAGGAGACCGTGTGCAAGCCGCTACCGGCGAGCTGCGGCGGCACCGGCTCCTGCGCCGTGCAGGCCTGCATCCGCGACATGTACGGCTACTGCGAGTCGCCGTACATCGGCGTCGGCTGCTCCGACACGTTCGCTCCGCCGATCATCAGCTGCAACGACTAGTTGGCTAGCTGAGCGCGCAGGACCTCGAGCACGCGAGCCGGCGCGCGCACGACGAACCGCGTGCCCTCGTCACCGTGCTCCTCGACGAGCACGGTCGTGCGCTCGTGGATCAGGTGCGCGACGCGCTGCTGCGCCCACGGCACCACGAGCTCGCTCTCCTCGAGCTTGCCGATGAAGTGCTCGATCAGGTGGTCGCGCAGCTTCGAGACGTCGCCCTTGTCCCTGGCCGACATCTGGATCGCGCCGGGATAGTGATCCTCGAGCGCGGCGCGGCCCGCGGCGTCGACGCGATCGATCTTGTTCAGGATCAGCCAGCTCGTGGCGCCGTCGGCCTCGATATCGCGCAGCACCTCGCGCGTGACCGCGAGCTGGTCGGCGAACGCCGGATCGGACGCGTCGAGGATGTGGAGCAGGAGGTCGGCCTCGGCGGCTTCTTCGAGCGTCGAGCGGAACGATGCGACGAGGTCGTGCGGCAGCTTCTTGATGAAACCGACGGTGTCGGATAGGAGGATCGGCGGATCGGTCGGCGGCTGCAGGCGCCGCACGGTGGTGTCGAGCGTCGCGAACAGCTTGTCGGCGACGAGGACATCCGAGGTCGTCATCGCACGCATCAGCGATGACTTGCCCGCGTTCGTGTAGCCGACGATCGCGACGGTAGGCAGCTCGCCGCGGCGCCCGCGCCGGGTCTTCGAGCCGCCTTCGATCAACGACAGCTCGTGCTTCAGCTCGGAGATCCGGTCGCGAATCCGGCGCCGATCGAGCTCGTGCGTGGTCTCACCGGCGCCCTTGCCACCGACGCCGCCCCGCACGCGATCGCCACCTCCCGTACCCTCGCGCAGTCGCGGCGCGAGGTACTTGAGGCGCGCGATCTCGACCTGCATGCGCGCCTCGCGGGTCCGCGCGTGACGCGTGAAGATCTCGAGGATCACGCTCGTCCGATCGAGCACGTCCGCGCCGGTCGCCTTCTCGAGGTTGAGCTGCTGGGTGGGCGAGAGATCGTGATCGACGAGGACGATCTTCACCTTCGTCTTCACGTCGGGTGCTTCGCCGCTCTCGTCGTCGCTGTCTGCGTCGGCGTCGTCCTCGTCCTCGTCCTCGTCATAGACGTCGTCGCCGTCCTCGGTCACATCCTCGTCGGGCTTCTTCGTTCCGGGCTTCACGTACGCCTCGACGACGCCGGTGCCGCCGGTCCACTCCGCGAGCTCCTTGAGCTTGCCCTCGCCAAGCACGACCCCCGGCGCGAGCTTCGCGCGGCGCTGCGTGACGCGGCCCACCGGCTCGAGGCCCAGCGTCGTCGCGAGCCGCTCGAGCTCCGCGATCGACGACGCCATCTCGCCCTCGGTGACGCCTGGCAGCTGCACCGCGACCACCACGGCCGCTGGCCGTCCATCGCCGATCGTCAGTCTGGGTCCAGTGTCGAATGCCATGGGGCGCGCACCTTAGCGCAAGCGCACGTCGTCGGCGAACCGGGTGACCACTTCACCGAACTTCCGGTGCGCCTCGGCATGCAGCATGTGACCCGCGCCGGGGATGATCTCGAGCCGTGCATCCGGAAGCGACGCGAACAGGGCGTCGAGGGTGGGCCGGAAGTACGGCGCGGACTTCTCGCCGCCGACGAGCTGCACCGGCGTCTGGATCGAGCGCAGCTCCGCGTAGCGCGGGCGATAGGCGATCAACGCCACCGAGTCGGCGCGGATCTCGGCCCACTTCGCCGCCGAGCGCTCCTGAAAGGCCTTCGGGATCCGATCGAACACCGCACCTCCGAGCACGGTACGGAGGAAGTACTCACCGGCCGCCGGTCCGCCCCGGGTCTCGACGAGCCGGTCGAACTCGGCCATGAAGTCCGCGGAGGCTGCCCGGGCATCGTCGCTCGCGGCCATCGGTGGCTCGATCAGCACCGCGCCTCGGACCAGGCCGGGCCTGCGGCGCAAGAGCTCGAGGATGACCACCGCGCCGAAGCTCGAGCCGACGACGATCGTCGGTCGGTCGACGAGACCGGCCGCATCCTCTGCCTGTTCCTCGACGCTGCCGCCGCGGCGATCGTACGCGACCAGCGAGAATCTCTCGGCGAGGCGGCTCGCGAGCTGGATCGACCAGGTCGTGTGATCGGCCGCCGAGCCATGAACGAACAGCAGGGTAGGGGCCGCCGGGACGGCAAGGCCGGCCCGAACGACGTGGAGTCCGGAGGACATGGCGCTATGATTGCCATACATGGTGCCCGAGGACGGAGAGCCCGCTCCACCGGCGGAGCCGCGCCCCGCGGACGCACCAGAGCCTCGCCCACGATCGAACACGGGGAGCATCGAGGCCTTCGCCGCGACCGTCGCGCCCACGAACCTCGGGTCGATCGGGACGCCGCCGCCGCCCACCACCCAGCGCGCGAAGCTGTCGGCGATGGAGTCGGATCAGACGATGGCCGCGCCGGTGACCGGTGCGATGCCGTTGCTCCCGGTCATCCCGCTCGCGGCCTACAAGACCGACAAGGAGATCGCGCGCGGCGGCATGGGGCGAATCGTGGCAGCCGAGGACCAGCGGCTCGGTCGCCCGGTCGCGCTGAAGGAGCTCATCGATCCGTCGCCGGATTCGCTCGGTCGGTTCCAGCGCGAGGCGCTGATCACCGCGAGGCTGCAGCACCCGAGCATCGTGCCGGTCTACGAGGCCGGGCTGTGGCCGAGCGGCGAGCCGTTCTTCGCGATGAAGATGGTGCAGGGCAAGCCGCTCGATCAGGTGATCGCCGCCGCGCGCACGCTGCAGGAGCGCCTGGCGCTGTTGCCGCGGATCACCGCTGCCGTCGACGCGATCGCATACGCGCATAGCAAGCGCGTGATCCATCGCGACCTGAAGCCCGCGAACGTGCTGATCGGCGAGTACGGCGAGACCGTCGTGATCGACTGGGGCCTCGCGAAGGACCTCGATGCGACCGACGGCATGGAGTCGGCGGAGCGCGTGCCGCGGTCGGTCTCCGAGAGGAAGGACAAGTCCACGACGATGTCGGGTGCATCGACGCTCACGATCGCCGGCGCCGTGATGGGCACGCCCGCATACATGGCGCCGGAGCAGGCGCGTGGCGAGCCGCTCGACGAGCGCGCTGACGTGTTCGCGCTCGGCGCGATGCTCTATCACCTGCTCGCCGGCGTGCCGCCGTACAACGCGCGCACCGCGACGGACGTGATCGCCGCCGCGGCGCTGGGGCGCGTGGTGCCCCTTCTCGAGCGCGAGAAGAACGCGCCGGCCGACCTCGTCGCGATCGTCAATCGGGCGATGGCACAGGAGACGTCGGATCGCTACCGCAACGCGGGCGAGCTCGCGGACGAGCTGCGGCGGTTCCTGACCG
>JACCRC010000265.1 GCA_013813765.1 Deltaproteobacteria bacterium
GTCTCGGCCAAGGAGTTCCGTTCGCTGAACATCGCGCGCGACGAGTTTCACGGCGACTGGAACTACGTCATCAAACCGCGCGATCAGGACAACTGATCGGTCGACTCACGCATTCGCGGGCCCTTAGACAGTTGCTAGAACCACATCCTTTCAATCTATCGGGAGAAACGGCTGTCATGGCAAGTTCGGAATCGATGTCATTCCACGGTCGCGGCGGTCGCGGGGCTCGGGCAAATCAGGCCAGGTCGATAACCGTCGTCGGCATCGTATTGGTCTTGTTGCTCGTCGCATGCACGGAGCGCAACCCGGCCTTCTGCGGTGATCACGCGTGCATCGATCCGGCGCGACCGTATTGCGACTACTACGGCGACATCGGCGGTACCCCCGACATGCCTGGCACGCCACAGACGTGCATCGCCGTGAGCTGCGCCCCCTCGTCCCTGGCCACCTGCCGCGGAAACATTGCCGTCACGTGTAATGAGGACGGGAACAACTACGTCGAGACTCAATGTCCGCTCGGATGCGAGGCCGCAGCCGGTGGTTGCAAGGAATGCGTTGACAGTGGGCACTGCACCGCCGCACAGGTCTGCGATTCCGCCACGAGTCAGTGCCGAGGCTGCGCGGCGGACGACGAATGCCCGAGTCGAGTATGCGATCTAGGCGCGGCGGTGTGTGTGCCTCGAGAGAGCGTGATCTACGCGGCACCAAATGGCGCGGGCGGGCCTGGCGCTACGTGTACGATCACTCAACCATGTTCCCTCGCGCGAACCATCGGAGTGCTCGCGAATAGCCCAACGACCCCTCCTGTACTTCGCCTCCTACCCGGTTCCTATTCGACGCCGTTGAATATTGGCTTCCCGAGCGCGACGATCACGGTCGTGGCGACGGGCGCGACGATCGTCGCTGTCGGCAGTATTGCCTCTGTGGACATCCAGGGTGGTGCGGCGGTACGCATTCGTGGACTCTCGAGCACGAGCGAACTCAACGTGCAGTGCGGGACTGCGAGCACGACCGGGCCGATGTCAGCGGTGACGGTTCAAGACGCGAATCTCGTGACCGCGAATAACGGCGTTGCTGTCGAGCTCCAGCGCTGCACGATGCAGCTTCAACACGTCGTGATGACCGGTGGCTCGATCAGGGTCGCGGGTCTTCGTTCGGACGCCACGTTGAGGGCCGACCGGCTCGACGTGCAGGCGACAGGGCCGAACCAGATCGTCGGCGCAAACGGCGAGCGCTATCACATCGACGTCACGAACTCTCGCTTCTACGAGACCGACGTCGCGCTGTTTGTCGCCGATACGGGGCCGCCGGGCACGAGCGTGCGATTCGCGTACAGCACGTTCTACATCTCCGATGGTCTCGAGATGTGCAAGGGGCCGCTCCTCCCCGACTACATCAAGTTCTCGATCGAGAACTCGATCGTCGCCGCAGGTGCCGGTTTCGACGCGCTGAAACAGGCGACTCCCAACACGTGCGTCCTGACCGGCACGATTCTCAATGGACAGTCGAACGTGTTGCCTGGTGCAAGGGTCGCGGATCCGCAGTTCATCGACCTGTCTACGTTCGACTTCCACTTGAAGCCGACGAGCCCAGCGGTCGATGCCGCGGCCGCGGGAACCGTGGCGACGGATCACGATTTCGACGGCCGGGGCCGCCCTCAGGGTGCGAAGTCAGATGTCGGGGCGTACGAGTACGCCCCTTAGTCAGTCTTCGATCTCGATCACGATGTCGTCGATCGTGATCGTCTCCTCGGGGGCGGTCACGGTGGCAGCCGCAGCAGAGGGCTTTTCGTCCTTCGCCGGCGTCGCGGAAGCCGCGGGCTTCTCGGCCGCCGGCGTGACGACGACGTTGCTGTCGTCATCGTTGGCCGCTTCGTCCTTTGCCGCCGCGATCACGACCGCACCGGCACGCGGGGCGATGCTCTCCCCGCCATCGGTCTCGCGCTCGGCCATCTTCGGCCACGCGGGACTGTTCGCCTGACGCGAAGAGCAGCCGGCGATCAGCAAGCTCGCGAGGAGGAGTGCTCGGCCCATTCCCGACAAGCGTAGCATCGTGGTACGCGCAATCACATGGCGATCGAAGTCGGCAAGAAGGCACCGGCATTCACACTCGAATCCTCCGAGGGCGGCAAGGTCAAGCTCGGCGAGCACACCGGCAAGGTCGTCGTCGTCTACTTCTATCCGCGCGACAACACGCCCGGGTGCACCGTCCAGGCGCAGGAGTTCTCCGCCTCCATCCCGCAGCTGCAGAAGCTCGGTGCGGTGGTCTACGGCATCAGCAAGGACACGATCGCTTCGCACTGCAAGTTCCGCGACAAGTACGGCCTGAAGTTCCCGTTGCTCACCGACAGCGACGGCAAGGTGATGGAGGCGTACGGCGCGTGGGGCGACAAGGTGATGTACGGCAAGAAGATGAAGGGCATCATCCGCTCGACGGTCGTGATCGGTAAGGACGGCAAGGTCGTCAAGCACTGGCCCAAGGTCAGCGTGAAGGGTCACGTCGCCGAGGTCGTCGAGACCGTCAAGTCGCTCGCGTAGTCGCGATCCGGAACCCCACGCTGCGCACGGTCTCGATCAGATCCGGGTGCGGCAGCTTTCGGCGTAGCCGAAGGATCACGTTGTCGACCGCTCGATCGCTGACCTCGAGGTCGCCTTCGCCCCACGCGAGATCGAGTAGCTCCGTGCGCGAGAGCGGCTTGCCGCGCGCCTTGATCAGCTCGCGCACCACGGCGAGCTCGATCGAGGTGAGTGAGATCGTCTTGCCGTCGATCCACAGCTCGCGGCCGTGGAGGTCGAGTGTCATCTCGCCGAACCGCAACCGGCCGTTGGACGCGCCCTTCCAGTTCACGCGCCGGTGCACCGCACGGATCCGCGCGACCAGCTCGCGAGCGGAGAACGGCGCGGGCACGACGTCGTCGAAGCCGGCGGCGAGCAACACCTCGTTGTCCTGCGGGCTCCCATCTTCGACTACACCGATCAGTCCCGCGTTCAGGTCCGTCGACGCCCACGACACGAACCGCTCGGCGAGGATCCGCGCGAACGACGGGTCCAGGCTGACCACGTACACCGGGTCCACCGGAGGCTGATCGAGCACCGAGGCGGTCGTGACCTCGACTTGCATCGCTTCCCGCCGCAGCTCGGCCACGAGCCGCTGCGTGGACTGCGTGGTGACGATCGTCACCACCGTCACGCGCAGTGGGTGGATCGACACAGCAGGGTCGTCGTGAGCTGACAAGGCGTCCACATCCCACCGTAGCCAACCGCGGTGACTCCCGTGGTGCGGTTCCGCAACGGGGCTGTGACGTGCAGCGCAGCGTCGCGGTCACGTCGGCGTGACCGAGCCGTCACAAAGGCGCGCGCGAGTTGATCGTGTTGCGATCAAGTTGCGTGACGTCACGCGTCGCGTTGCTGGCGGGTCCTAGCCTCTCTACAAACGACACGGAGGTCTCGAATGAAGGCTTTCTCGACGGCGCGCCACGTCGCGGGCGGGCTGTTCAACGCTCTGGCAGAGCTTGGATCCGTGCGCATGACGCCTCCCCGCGACATGCGCGCAGCGGCTCACCGCCTTGCTGGAGCACTCGGCACCGTCGCACGCGCACACGACCTTCAGGTCACCATCCGTGGGGAGGTGCCGCGCAGCGTGGCGTTGATCGTTTCCAATCACGTCAGCTACCTCGACCCGCTCGTGGTGCTGCCGATCTGCCCGGCCCTGCCCGTCGCCAAGGGTGAAGTCGCGAGCTGGCCGATCGTCGGTCCGATCGGGACCGCCCTCGGCACGATGTTCGTGCGGCGCGACGATCCGATGTCGCGGGCACGCGTGCTTCGACGCATCCACGATCTGCTCGCGTGCGGCGTGCCGGTGCTGAACTTCGCCGAGGGCACGACCACCAGAGGGACCTCGGTCGGTCCGTTCTGGCGCGGCGGCTTCGGCGTCGCGCAGCGGCTCGGCGTCCCTGTCGTCCCCGTCGTGATCCGCTATCGCGATCCGGAGATGGCGTGGTGCGACGGAGCGACGTTCTTTCCGCACTACCTCCGCACTGCCGGCCAGCGCCGGATCGAGGTGGCGGTGGTGTTCGGGTCGCCGATGCACGCGCGCACCGGCGAGACACCCGAGGCGATGGCCGCGCGCACTCGCGGCGTGATCTCCCACTTGCTCGACCTCACGTGGTGGACCGATGCAGGACTCCGCGCTCAGCTATCTTCGCCACGGCCAGACCCCGTTCTTCCGCCTTCCCGCATCACGTGACGTCGCGAACGCCGACGTCGCGGTGCTCGGGATTCCGTACGACGGCGGCACGACCTACCAGCCTGGTGCACGGCTCGCCCCGTTTCACGTGAGGCGGGTCTCGGCGCTGCTGCAGAGCCATCACCCGGTTCACGGCATCGACGTGTTCTCGCAGCTGCGCTGCGTCGACGGTGGCAACATCGTGTTCCCGCCGTTCGATCGCACTGCGATGCGCAGTGAGGTCGAGAGGGAGATCCGCCAGCTCTCGGCCGCGCTCGTCGCTCCGGTCGTCGTGGGCGGCGACCACTCGGTGACGCTGCCGATCCTGCGCGCGCTCTCGAAGCGCCACGGCCCGCTCGCGGTGGTGCAGTTCGATGCCCATCTCGATCTGTCGACCGCCGAGGTGTGGGGCGAGGACTTCCATCACGGCACGCCATTTCGCCATGCGATCGACGAGGGCCTGATCGCCGACGGTCAGCTCTACCAGCTCGGACTGCGCGGCTCCCGCGGCGCCGCGTCAGACGATGCGCTCTCTCGCGCGCGCGAGCATACCGCGATCACGGCGGACGCGATCGCGGAGCGCACGCCGAAGCGGGTGTGCGCGGAGCTGCGCGAGCGGATCGGCAAGCGGCCCGTGTACGTCTCGTTCGACGTCGACGCGATCGATCCGGCGTTTGCGCCGGGAACTGGCACGCCGGTGCCCGGCGGCATCACGTCGCGCGAGGCGCTCGCACTCGTGCGGGGGCTCGTCGGGCTGGACGTCTGCGGCGGCGATGTCGTGGAGGTGTGCCCGCCGCTCGATCACGCGGACCTCACCTCGCACCTCGCCGCGAACCTCGTGTGGGAGCTGCTCGCGGTGATGGCGATGCGCGACTAGGAGTACGTAGGGCGTAGGCCTGCGCCGCCCCGTCATGACGGCGTACGGACGCGCCGAGAACCGGCCCCCTTTCGGCGATCCGTACGGACGGCGTCCGGACGGATCAGTGCGCCAGCACTGTTTCTGCTCGTGCCGATCCGTCCGTACGCCGTACGTACGGATCTCCGAAAGGGGGTCGGTCTCAGGCGCGTCCGTACGCCGTCATGACGGGCGGCGCAGGCCGGGCGCCCGCACTAGCG
>JACCRC010000266.1 GCA_013813765.1 Deltaproteobacteria bacterium
GTCTCGGCCAAGGAGTTCCGTTCGCTGAACATCGCGCGCGACGAGTTTCACGGCGACTGGAACTACGTCATCAAACCGCGCGATCAGGACAACTGATCGGTCGACTCACGCATTCGCGGGCCCTAAGGTAGGTCGGACGCACGCGGCCACTCGAGTAGCCGCTGAATCCGCATCGCGCGCGAACCTGGCGCGCACCACGCGCCCCGGCGCTGTGTCGTCATGTAGTTGAGCTGCGGACCACTGTTTGCACCGGGCGCGCCCCTGATGATGAGAACCACTAGCCTATTGTTCGCACTCACCCTGGCCGCGTGTGCGTCGGGGGACACCAAGATCGGTCCCGAGGAAGGCGACACCAGCTCCGAGAGCACGATCTCGAACTACTACACGACGATCGTCGGGCCGCTCACCCTCGACAAGACGATTGCCGACACGATCGGCTACCCGGACTACTATCTGGGGCGCACGCTGGTTCTGCGGAAGGGCCAATCCCTGAAGCTCGTCGTTACCGGCAGCCACAAGAGCACGGTTCAGTTCTACGGCCCCGCGCACACGTTCACCGCGAACGGTGAGCCGCGGTTTGGTCAGGCGATGGTGACCGCCGCGACGAAGAAGTCCGGCAGCAAGCAGACCGTCACGCTCGGCGTCACCGCGCCCAGCGACGGCACGTACATGCTGGTCTACGGTCCCGACAACGTCTGGAACGCGTCGTTCCAGATCACGGCGACGTGCACCGCGAACTGCGAGCAGCTCGCGGCCGAGGGCGAGATGTGCGGAGGGTTCCGCCCCCCGCAGCTCGTCAAGACGTGCGAGCCGCAGTTCGCGTGCGTCGCGCCGTACGACATCATCGCGGACATCCCGGGCAACTGCGGCGTCATGGCGACCGTCGCCGAGCTGCTCGCGAACCCCGCCGCTTACGACGGTCACTTCGTCGCGGTTCGCGGCGAGATCCTGCGCCGCGTGGCAGCGTGCACGAAGATCGGATGCCCGGTTTCGGACCCGTGCTGCAACCAGTGCAGCGCCGCGCTCAACCTCTACGACGCGGGCGGCGATCCCACGACGAGCGAGGGCGTCTACCTCACCGAGAATGGTGCGGGCCTCTCGTGCTCCGGCAACTCGTGCGACTACCAGAACCACTGCTCGATCGAGGGCGGTAACTACTGGGTCTCGGGCTGGTTCACGTTCGCCCTCGGTGCGCCGACGCTCGACATCGTCCAGCGCTACGACGCGCCGTAGCTGAGCTCAGCGGTTCGCAACAAGCGTCTGGCACGTCACATCGAGAACATGGATCCGGGCTGGCGGAAGCGTCGAGCCGCGAGCAGGTGGCTCCTCCACTGGCCACCCCGGTTCACGTCGGCTTGCACGCCTTGATGCTGGTGCCGGTGACGCCGTTGCAGTTCTGATCGGTACGGCAGTCCGTGCTGTCCTCGCAGATCCTCACGCAGACGTTGGTCACGTTCCCGATCGCGTCGCACACGGCCTCGTCGGGACACTCGGCCTGTTGTCCTCGCATGGTGCACAGCGAGGAGCAGTACCCGCCAGGCACGCTGGTTTCGCAGGCGAAGCCACTCGCCTGGCAACGATCGTTCGTGGAGCAGGTGTCGCCGATCCGGGCGGTTTCATCGCCGCCGCACGCCGTGATCAGCAGCAGGAGCATCGCAAGTGTTCTCACGCGGCGATGATACGTCAGCAATCGACCTCGTGAGCTCGTCTCGAAGCTTCGTGCGCGCACGGTGCAATCGCGTCTTCATTGTCGCCAGCTCGAGACCGAGGGCGACGCAGGTCTCTTCTCCCGTCATCCCCTCCAGGTCGCGCATGAGCAGCACTTCGCGGTACGGGCGCTCGAGTGTCGCGATGGCTGCGTGCACGGCTTGCACGAGCTCCAGGCGCTCGATGGCCTCGCGGGGATCGATCTGGCCCGACGGGACCTCCACGTCATCACCGACCTGATCGCCCAGCGCGCGCCGCTGGCGCGCAAACGGGCGCAACATGCGCATGCACGCATTGCGGACCACGGTCATGAGCCACGACAACGCGCCGGGGTGCTTCACCACGTCGGCGCGCCCTGCCAGCTTGACGAACGCCTCCTGCACGGCGTCGTCGGCGTCATAGCCGTCGCGACACACGCGCAGACCGAAGCGATACAGCCGATGATGGTAGGTGCGAACCAGCACCGCGAGCGCATCGTCGTCACCGCGTACGGCTGCGGCGAGGGTCGTTTCGTGCCTCGTGACGCGTGCTTCCTTCATGGTCGCGATTGGTTCGGGCATGTGGACCTGCCCATCAGTGTGTAGCCCACGCAGGTCCCGACCACCGCCGTGAAGAGCAGGTAGACGCCAGTGACACCGAACGCGCCGGCGCGGAGGACCAGGGGCAGCGGCGCCATGATGCTGCACGCCAGCATCACCGCAGCTCCCAGCAATCGCACGATCCGGTCGGTTCTTCCCACGTTCTTACTCATGCCGAGCCTGCCTTTCACGAGGAGAAGCCTGCCCGCTTCAAAAAGGATTCACGGCCTCCCGGTGTAAACACGAGGGGATGACATCCAAGCACCGCAAGCGCTCGGCCGAGCCGGCGCACTTTCTCAACGTCGATCTCGAGATTGGATCTCGCATGTCCCTCGCGCCGCTGAGCGCGGAGCTCTCGGCGAACCGCAACGTGTTCGAGCTGTTTGTCGGACGCGTGCGCGGGCTGGCGCGCGCTCACTACGAGGTCCACAGTCGCAACCACACCGCGGACACGATCGCGCGGGACCTCGTGCGGCTGGTCGAGAGCCTGTCGCCACAGGCGAGGAAATGCTGGGACCGAGCGTCCGTGCGCGACTTCAACGTCGGCATCCAGTCCTCGACGATCGCGACTCCGCACCTGCTGGAGCTGCCACTCGAGGCGAAGACGGTGGCCGCGATCGCCGAGCTCGGCGGCCGCATCGTCGTGACGGTGTACGCGCCGCCGAGCTGAGATGATGGGGGCGAGCGCGCTATCGCGGACATCGGCCATCGACCATGCTGTCTCCGCGCAGGTGATCGGCGAGCTCAGGGCACAGATCATCAAGGCTCAGGCGCGGCGAGATGGTCAGCCTGGCGATGGCGGAACCCACTGGTACTCGCTCGATGCGCCAGCTCGACTCCTGTTCGAGCAGGTGATCCAGCACCTGCGAAGGTTCGTGCCTCGGGCGCACGATCTCGTCGGCGCTGAATGGTGGTTTCGTGCCACGACGACCGACACGGGATTTCCCTTCCACTTCGACCGCGACGAAGGAGTCCGGAGCTCGATCGTGTCTCCTGATCTGGCCTCGATCCTCTACCTGAGCAACGCCGGTGGACCGACCGTCATCCTGGATGCAACACCCTCGCGCGTGTCGGCACCGACGGCGGGGATCGCCGTGCATCCGCGGCCTGGTCGTTTTGCGATGTTCCCGGGCGCGCTCCTCCACGGGGTCTTGCCCGGCCGATCGGACCGATGGCCACGTGTCACGATGCTCGTCAACTGGTGGCGGTCGGTGCCGCGGATGGAACCCGCGCCGGAGGATCTCCGCAGCACACGTGCATCCAGCCGCTGGCGCGTCGACGTGAAGCGCGCCAGGACTCCCGCCGCGGCACTCGAGCCGATCGATCCATCCAGGTTGCTAGCCAGGGCGGCGTGGCGCGACCTCATCGCCAAACAAGCCACGTACAGGTAGGCTGACACCAACCACAGGAGCGTCGATGATTCGAAAATACAGCGGAGACAAGAAGAGCATCGAAGCTCGGAGCAACGACAACGGCAAGACCTGGTCGGTGAAGCTCTTCGACACCGGACGACTCACGGAGTACTCGGGCGGAACGCTCGCCGAGGTCGACGCATTGGCCGAGAAGCACCGGATGAAGCTCGACCGGTAGTTACTCGCGCGGTGCGGGTAGTGATGGTTTCGTGGAGCGTTTGCTGCGCGTGCCGTCGCCCCGAAGCACCTCCCTGACCTTTCGCGTCAGCGAGGTGGGCGTGAACGGTTTCTGAAGAAACGGAACGCCGGAGTCGATGATGCCGTGCTGCAGGATCGCATCATCCGTGTAGCCCGACATGAACAGCACCTTCATCGCTCGTCGGGTGGGGGCAAGGCGCTCGGCGATCTGCCGTCCACTCATCCGCGGAAGCACCACGTCGGTCAGCAGCAGGTCGATGTTGCCTTCGTGCTGTTCGCAGATGAGCAGGGCCTCCCCACCGTTCGCGGCTTCGAGGACGACGTAGCCCTGCCGTCGCAGGATGTTCCGGGTCAGGGTGCGCACCTGGTCCTCGTCCTCGACGACCAAGATCGTGCCGCTGCCTGGTTCCGGCACCGCGGAGGTCGGTACAGCGGCGGACTCGGGGGAGCTCGCGTCGACCCTCGGGAGATAGATCTTGAACGTGCTGCCCTTGCCGGGCTCGCTGTAGACAAACAGGTGGCCGCCGCTCTGCTTGACGATCCCGAACACCGTCGCCAGCCCGAGCCCGGTCCCTTTCCCCCGCTCCTTCGTCGTGAAGAATGGCTCGAAGATCCGGGCCTGTGTGCTCCGGTCCATGCCGGCGCCCGTGTCGCTCACGCCCAGCAGAACATACGAGCCGGCGCGAACGTCGAGATGGTCGTGGGCGTACTCCTCGTCCAGCTCGACGTTCGCAGTCTCGATGGTCAGCCTGCCGCCGTGCGGCATGGCGTCGCGTGCATTGACGACCAGGTTCATGAGGATCTGCTCGATCTGGCCGGGGTCCGCTTTCACGTTGCCGAGCCTGGCTGCGGGGAGCGTCGTGAGCTCGATGTCGGCGCCGAGCACGCGACGGAGCATCTTTTCCACGTCGGAAAGCGACTCGTTCAAGCTCAGCACCACCGTGTCCAGCACTTGCTGCCGGGAGAACGCGAGGAGCTGCCTCGTGAGGTCAGTCGCTCGCATCCCCGCTGCCCTGATCTCTTCGACGTCGGCGCGAAGCGGCTCCTCTGGCTCGAGGTCGTCGCAGATCATCTCCGAGTAGCTGAGGATGACGCACAAGATGTTGTTGAAGTCGTGGGCGACGCCGCCCGCGAGGCGGCCGATCGCCTCCATCTTCTGAGCCTGACGGAACTGAGCTTCGAGCTGTCGTCGCGGCGTCACGTCCGTTTGCACGCCGACATAGTTGGTCACGCGACCCTCGGCGTCCTTGACGGGCGAGATGGCGATGTTGTTCCAGAACGGTGTTCCGTCCTTGCGGTAGTTGAGCAGCTCCACCATGCACGCGCGTTCGTTTCGGATGGCATCCCGCAGCGTCGCGATCTGGGCCGGGTCGGTGTCATGACCCTGCAAGAACCGGCAGTTCCGTCCGAGGGCCTCCTCGCGGGAATAGCCGGTCAGCCGCTCGAAGCCGGGGCTCGCGTAGATGATGGGGTGGTCGGGGCTGGCAACGTCGGTGATGAGGATGCCTTGCGACACGGCGTCGATGGCTCGCTCGCGCAAGCGCAGCTCGGCCTCGGCACGTTTACGCACCGAAACGTCCCGGATGTTGCACTGGATCACGCGCTCGCCGTCGACGAGGTACACGTTGCTGACGAACTCGACCTGGACGCTTGCACCGGCGCGCGTTCGTAGCGGGAGATCGTCGTAACGAACGTAGTTCTTGTCCTGGAGCTCCGCGAACGAGTCCTTGGAGGCGGCGGAATCCTGGAATGGCCCGATCTCCCAGAGGTGCTTGCCCACGAGGTCCGCAGCCGCATACCCCGTCAGCTCGGTCATGAATGGATTGGCATCGACCACCATCCCCGTCATATCGAGGATCAGGATGCCGTCCTTGGCCGACTCGAACAGGCGCCGGTATCGTTGCTCCGAGGAGGCCAGCGCGGTCTCCGTCTTCTTACGCTCCGTGATGTCCAGAACGTGCGTGAGGAAGTACCGCGTCCCCGCGTGCTCGTGGAGTCTGGTCGTCACGTAGCCCCAGACGTCGGTTCCGTCCTTCGCCCGGAACCGTTTTTCGAATGCTTGGCTCACGGAGTCACCGTCGAGCAGGCGCCGAAGTGCCTCGCGGGTTTCGGCGACATCGTCGGGGTGGGTGAGTGCCAGGAACGTCGTCGCCCTCAGCTCCTCTTCGGAGTACCCGAGCATGCTGACGAGCGCTGCGTTGACGTACAGCCACGAGCCGTCCGCTCCGGTGACGGCCTTCCCGACGGGCGTGCTCTCGAAGAACACGCGGAACAGGTCATCGATCCCGCGCCCCAACACGCCAACCATGATCCGCATCGGAGCACGGATTCGCGGGCATGGCGCTGGTGAGACCGCGCAAACCGCCAGGGGCGCGTGAGGAAGGACTCGGTTCGCGCGCTGGCCCACCGGAGGTTTTCACCTGCATGATGGCCCCGATGAGCAGTAACGCATGCACTGGTAGAGGTTTTGTACGATTCGTCGCAGCGTGGGTGTCGATCGGGGCTGGCGTGAGCTGCGGCGACAACATCCGACCGCAGCAGTCCCCCGATGCGGGGTCGCGCGACGCCGGCGCAGATGCTGCCGCAGATGCCGCCGCCGTGACATGCCCCGCTCCCGCGGTGAGCGAGGGCGCAGGTTGTGTCCTCGCAGCCGATGTCGATCTGGCGACGCGCGGCACGCTCGCGCTCGATTCCTTCACGTCCCTGGATTGCCGCGGTCGCAGGATCTTCACCTCGATGCCGGGCACCAGTATCACCCAGCGCTCGAACCCCGAGGTCGGCGTCCTGCTGCGCGGAACGCAGGGCGTGGTCTTGAAGAACTGCGTCGTCGATGGCTTCGATTTTTCGGTGTTCGCCGTCGATTCGAAGCTGCCGACGGGCGCCGCTGCCGATCCCGTGATGCTCGAGAAGCTCGCGAACAAGCTCGTCGCGAACACGATCACCGGTCGCTACACCGCGATCACGCTCGTCGCCATCGACAACACGAGGATCCTGGACAGCACCATCAAGTTCACGACATCCGGCGGGCAAGGGATCCTCGTGCTTCGCGACTCCGATCTGAACCAGATCAGGAACAACGACATCTCGGTCCAGCTGAACACCGACACGACCGGCGCGGTGAAGCTGCCGGGACCGGTGCTGATCGCTGGCAACCAGACTGGCGGAACCGGCGCCATCTACGTGTCACAGGGCACGGGCCTGCCGAACCTCCTCACGGCCGTGATCGCCGGGAAGCTTCACCAGTGGAGCACACGTGCGACCCCGGTCGCCGACGACTCGTTCGGAGCCGACAACGTCATCGAGGGCAACCGGATCATCTCGACCGATCCGCTCAATGACATCAGTGTCTCGGTGTCGCAGCGAATCGTCCTGCGCGACAACCAGCTCGGCAAGGCGAGGATCGGCATCTTGTTCGGTGCCGCGACCTACGGCGTCTCGGCAGACTTTCCCGGCACGTGCTCCGGCGACCTGACTCGCTTCTGTTTCAACGGCGGCGCGGCGAACCGGGTATGCACCGGCGACAACAACATCTCGTGCTCCGTCGATACGGACTGCGGCGCGAGCGGGACCTGCGCGACCAACGAGTGCTTCATTTCGGGCATCGACCAGACGAGCAAGGGAACCTGCGCCGGGAAGACGACCCAGCAGGTGTACTGGATCTCCGACGCTGCGATCGTCGAGGGAAACGTGCTCACCGGTCCGTTCAGCACGGGGATTCAAGTGACGGGATCGCGCGTGCTCGTCCAGCGCAACGACATCCGCGGACCGGTCGCGCCCGGAACGGACCTGACGCTGAATGGAACCGGCATCGACCTGAGGAGGCTCGCGGTGCTGAGCGGCACCGTCACGCGAAACACCGTGTCGGGGTTCCCCGCGCCACTTCGCATTCTCAACAATGCACCGAGCTTCGGCGCGAAGATCAGCCTGAACGACTTCGGAGCAGGCAATGCCCATGTGTTCACCAACAGCGCGACGTTCGCCGGCGAGATCTCCGTCGGCCGCTGTTCGGGTAACACGACGATGAGCTGCAGCCGCGTCGCCGGTGGAGTTGACGATCCACAGACCACCACCGTGGACGAGTCCACCGACGAATGCGCGAGCCTCGGATTCGGAGCCTGCGAGAATCGGGTCGGAAACTACTGGGCGCTACCGTGCTCGACGCTCGGCGGCTTCGATGGATCCAAGGTGATCGTGGTGGGAGCCGGATCGAGGGTCGACGCCCAGGGCGTGGTGACGCTCAACGGCCCCGCGAGCAGCCGGATCGTTGACAGGAATCCCTTTGGCGTACCGGTGGCAGGTCTCGCGACTCCGCCCACCACCTTGGCCGGTGGCTTCTGCTCCGCGCCTCCCTGAGGCGACGCAGCAAGGCGCTCGGCGCGCGTGATACGGTGAGCGTCACTGGACACGAGCAAGCACCGACCGGCAGCGACGATCGCGATCGTCACGTTCGTGGTACTGGTCCTCGAGCTCACGTCCACCAGGCTCTACGCGTACATCGGTAGCTCGCACGCGACCTCGACCGCGCTGTCGATCGCGCTGCTCGGGCTCGGCGTGGGCGCGGCTGTCCGCGTGCGCTTTCCACGCTGGGCAGAGCCGCGGCGCGCAGCCCCTGGTCTCGCTGCGTCGCTGTTCTGTCTCGCCGCAGCGGCGATTGCGGGCGTGTCCCTGCCGGGCCTCGTGGCGCTGTCGCTCGCACCGTACGCCCTCGCGGGGATCCTGGTCTCCGATGCATATGCCGCGCGCGGCAGCACGGCGGCACGCACGACCTACGCCCTCGATCTGGTCGCAGCGGCGACTGGCTGTCTGCTAGCGCCCAGGCTGATCGGTCCGCTCGCGCCGACCGAGATCATGATCGTGCTCGGGCTGATCTGCTGCGTGCTCGTGGAGCGTCGCGCGATGCTCGTGCTGATCGCTGTGGCGCACGTGAGCTTGTTGGTGCTCGCGCGGGCCGGGTACCTCCCCGACGGACCGCTTCAGGTCTTGCTCCGATCCGAGGCGAGCTCCGAGAAGGCAATCGTCGAGACGTCGGGCGACGTGCTCGACTCTGCGTGGAGTCCGCTCGGTCGCCTCGACGTGAGCCAGGCGCCGGAGGAACGCGACCAGCGGCTGGGCGTGTTCACCGACGGCATGAGCCCGACGTACATGGTGAAAGAAGCGGACGCGAAGACGGGCGCGTTCGAGAGCACGTGGGGCCTCCTCATGTCGTTGCCGTATCGCGCTCTCCATCCCGAGCGTGTGCTCGTGCTCGGTGCAGGCGCAGGGGCCAGCGTGTGGCTCGCGAAGAAGTACGGCTCGGCCCGTGTCGACGCGGTGGAGGTGAATCCCGCGATTCGCGGCGTGCTCGCCCGCTGGAAGCACTACGCCGGCGACGTGTATCAGCAGCCGGGCGTTCGTCTGTTCATCGAGGACGCTCGCCGGTACCTCGCTGACACGTCGGAGCGCTACGACCTCATCGAGCTTGCGCTCGCGCTCACCGGAAATGTTCAAGCCCAGCCGTCGGGGATGGAAGCGCACCTCTACACCGTCGAGGCGGTGGAGCTGTACCTGAGCCGCCTGACCCCCACCGGGAGCTTGGTGCTGATCCACAGCGATCCCGGAAACGCGTACCGACAGCTGCTCACGGTGATCGAGGCGCTCGCGAGGATCGGCGTCAGTCGCGATCGAGCACTCGAAGGCATCGTCGTCCTGCACGACCCGCGGCCCGGGACGGCGTACCGATACATGCTGGTCGTTCGAACGTCACCGATGCCGCTGGAGGTCGCCGACAGCCTCGACCTCCCGCCGGCGGAGCTCCTGTGGGCCCCCGGAGATCCGCCGGAACGAAGCGCGCAGCTGCTCGATCCGACGAAGCTCGGCGCCACGCGAGCGGATGACCTGGCGCCGGTTCACGACGAACGGCCCTACTTCTTCCAGAACACGAACGGGCTCGTCGCAACCGCGCTCGCGGAGACGGGCCGGTTGTGGGTGCTCGCGGGCGCCGCGCTGCTCGTGCTCGTTCTGATGTTCGAGCGTGGACTTCACGCTCGCCCGTTCTTGCGGCCGGCAGTCGTCGCGAGCGGCCTCGGCGCCGCGTTTCTGTGCGCGGAGCTCGCGCTCATCCAGCGGTTCACGCTCGCTGCCGGCGGCACGTTGTATGCGGTCTCCTTCGTTCTGTTCAGCTTGCTCGCGTGGAGCGCTGCCGGCGCGCTCCTGCTTGGTGGCCGGTGGCGCCGTCTCGAGCGCGGCGTTTCGTGGGCGTGTCTCGCGGCGGGGTTCGCCGTCGCCGTCACCGCAGTCATCGTCCGCGACCTCGGGTGGCTCGACGCGATCTCGAGTGGCGCCGGCCGACTCCTGCTGATCACCGCGCTCCTCGCGCCCGCGGGGCTCGCGCTCGGTGGACCGTTTCCGGTGCTGCTCGCGCACCACGGCGATCCGCCCGATCGCATCGCGAGCCTGTGGGCGGTCAACGGAGCTGCATCGGTAGCCGGTGGAATCGTCGCGGTGCTCGCGTTGCGCGTCGGCGGCTCGACGCACGCGCTGTTCCTCGCCGCAGGCTTGTACCTGGTCGCAGCTGCGATCGCGCCCGCGAAGGACTACGGCAGCTCGTGAACGCTCACCCGGCCGCTGTTGCTGCCGGGATTGTCCGCGTACGGAGCACCGACCGCGGCCGTCGTGCCATCGGCAGAGATCGCGACCGACGCGCCCGCGCGACTGCCCGTGTCGAGGACGATCGGCGCCGACCACGTGCTCTGCATGCGCGCGTAGAAGCGCGCGGTAGCGCTACCGACAGGGCCGCCGGCGACCAGGCGAGTGCCGTCTGCAGACAGCGATACCGAGGTGCCGAGCTCGGTGCCGGCGGGACCGGAGAGCGACGCTCCGACCTGCATCCACGTCGTCGTGGCGACGTCCCAGCGGAACACGCGAACCTCGCCGGAATTCGCACCGCCTGAATCGGCGTTGGCGCTGCCGATCGCGATCTCGTTTCCGTCGGCGGTCATCGACAGCGCCGTGCCCGAGTACGCGCTGCTGGTGGCCCCCATGATCGGCGCACCGAGAGGCGTCCACGCGGTGCCGCTCCACTCGTAGATCTGAGTCATCCCGGGCCATCCGTCGCTGGACTGCGCGGCCGGGGAGCCGACCGCGATCCGGATCCCGTCGTCGGAGATCTCGACCGCGTCACCGAGCTCGTGGCTGCCAGCGATCGGGACGCCCACAGCCGTCCACGTACTGCCGACCAGGTCGTAGACGTGCGCGGTGCCGTTGACGCTGTTCTGCGTCGGCGCGCCGACGATCAAGCGTGAACCGGAAGCGGAGAGGGCGATCGCCCAACCGTGCCCATCACTGGTGCCGAGGCCGTCGAGGTCCGCGCCGACCTGAGTCCACGTGCCCCCGACGAGATCGAACAGGCGGACCGTTCCGCTCGAGGTGCCGTTGCCGTCGTTGAGGTACGAGCCCACGGCGACGCGCGATCCATCGTTCGAGATCGCGACGGCGCCGCCGTACCGATCATCCGCGGCCTCTCCATCGAGATCGCCACCGAGCTGTGCCCACGTGTTGCCGGTGCGCTCGTAGACCCGCGCGTGCCCGGCGTCGATGGCGATCCCATCGTTGAAGGGGGCTCCGATGATCATGCGCTTGCCGTCCGCCGAGAGCGCGACCGAGGAGCCCGCCTGATCCGCCGCGGCCTCGCCACCGATGGGAGGACCGATCAGTCCTGCGATCCTCGCGTCAAAGCTCCCCGGCGTGACCGGGACATCACCCGCCGATCCGGTGACCGCGATCGTGATGGTCTTCGAGATCGCGGCGCCGGAGGCGGTCACGGTCAGAACGACCGTGGTGGCGTCCGCGGCGATGGTGCCGCTGCTGACGGTGACGTCATTCGCGCCAGTGTCGGCGGTGACCGAAACGTCGCCTTCGAAGCTCGTGCGTTCGACCGTCACGGTCACCATCGAGGTCGCGCCGCTCGCGAGCACGATCGACGCGGGCGCAACCGACAGCGTCACGCTCGGAACGAGCGGAGCATCGGGAAGATGGTGGACGCCGTCGTCACCGCACGCGGTGAGCAGCAGGCCGAAGCAGAGCGTCACCACCGGAGGAGCTGCGGCCATCCGAAGCAATGTACCGCGTCACGTCGGCTCGATGTGCAGCCGCTTCGGATCGGTGAGCACGTACAGCGCCGGCAGCAGCACCAGCGTGATCAGCGTCGAGATCAGCATTCCGCCGAGAACCACCCTGGCGAGTGGCGCCTGGATCTCGGTGCCCTCGCCGAGCGCCATTGCGATCGGCAGCATCCCGAGGCACGTCGTCGCCGTGGTCATCAGGATGGGACGCAGACGGCGCCGGC
>JACCRC010000462.1 GCA_013813765.1 Deltaproteobacteria bacterium
TTCCGACCGCGCTGTACGCGATGTGGCGCGCGTACCTGTTCGACGAGGCAGAGCTCGACAAGTACCTCGAGATCACGCGGAGCCACGGCGCCCGCCTCGTGCGCGATGCCGCGCGGCTGATCGACGAGCTGCGTGGAGGTCGCAACGAGCTCGGCACGATCAAGGATGTCCGCGCGTGGCTGGCGGCATTTCGCGCGCTCGATCTCGATCCGCGGCGCGCCGAGCAGCGGAAGGCCGAGGCCGAGGCGAAGGCGAAGCAGGAGGCCGCGCGCGCCGACGTGATCGCCGCGGAGCTCGAGCGCACGGAACGCGGCGAGCCACGCACGTACGTCCGTGATCGTTCCGAGCTCGTTGCGACCGCCACCGCGCAGGTCAGCGATCAGCCGCGCGGCGTCGCGCACGAGACGAGCGGCGTGAGCGCGACCGATCTCGAGATACTTGTCGAGCTCGGGCTCGTCGAACAGGTACGCGCGCCACATCGCGTACAGCGCGGTCGGAATGAACTTCTCGCATGCCTCGTAGCGCGCCGGCAGCTGGTCCGACGGGATGGCCTGGTTGAAGTCCGCCATGAACAGCTGCGGGATGTCGCTGATGCTCGTGACGCCGTCGTTCTTCAAGAGCGAGGTGATCCACCGCGCGCGATAGAAGAAGAACTCCGTGTCGCGGCGATTCGGCTCGAGGTTGATCCACTCGGGATCTTTCTCCTCGATCGAGAAGTGCCACGTGGGCGTGCATTTGCCACGCAACCGCCGGACGCCGATGTCGTACGCGTCCTTCGAGATCATCCGAGCCTCGCCGGCCTTCACGATCGCCGCGAGGTACACGAGCGAATCGAGCGAGTCGGAGAACACGCCGGAGAACGAGTGCGTCTCGTGATCGAAGTGAAGGATCTGCCGCGGCCGCTGCTCGTCCCACGGATAGATCTCCATGTGATAGCTGTCGCCGTTGCCCTGCGTGCCGATGCCGAACACACCGCAGAACGCCTCGACGAGATCCGTCCCGAGGTAAGCGTGCTGATTGCGCCGGACCATCAGCTCGAACAGGTTCTGCTCGCCGACGTCGGGCCGGAGCGGATTGTCGAGACGGAGCTCCGAGAACGTCGACCACTTGTTGTGGCCCGCCACGGCGTCGAACAGCTTGCCGTACTCGGCCGGTAGCGGAACGCCGTAGATGTCGCGGAAGTCGTCGGCATCGCCCTCGCCACCGAGGACGCTGAACGCCTCGTTGTCGCCCTCGGCGTCGTCGTCATCGTCGTCATCGTCGTCATCGTCATCGTCGTCGTCGCCCTCATCGTCGTCCTCGTCGTCCTCGTCACCGTCGTCATTCTCGTCGTCCTCTTCCTCCTCCTGATCGATCGCGGGCGTCACCGGTGGCTCACCGGCCGCGAGGTACGCGGCGAGTCCCTGATCGAGGAACTTCTCGGGCCCCACGGCAAAGGCGTCGTCGAGTGGCTTCGAACCGCCGAACACGTTGACGCGATCACTCCACGTCGCGTCACCGGGCGCGGCTAGCTTGAGCACCAGACCTTCGTCGCCACCGATCAGGACGCCGCCGCCGAACCGACGTACACACCAGAGGTGCACGAGCCCGTGCGACGTCGCGAAGCTCTTCCACGTGCGGCCATCGTCGGAGGACAGCAACACGGTGCCGCGATCACCGACGACGACGAGCCGCCCGTCGGCAAGCGCTGCGATGCCCTCGAGATCGACATCGGTCGTGCTCGCGACGCGCGAGAACCACGTGCCGTCGGGCGAGCGCCCGATGAAGCCGCCGTCACCGGTGACGATCCAGCCGTTGCTCTTCGTCTGCACGAGCCCGGTCAGCGGTTTCGTCGTGCCGGTCGAGACCTCGGTGACAGTGCCATCGCACCAGCGGCGCAGCCTGCCATCGAAGCACAGCGCGCAGACCTCGTCGCGCACCGCGACGACGCGCGAGATCCGCACGCTCGTCGAGAAGTCGATCCGGGTGACCTTCTCGCCGAGCACGCGCGCGGCGTAGCCATCGTCACCGCACACCCACACCGCACCGTCGAGACCGAGCGCGAGCGAGTAGAGGCAGCTGGTGATTCCCGTCTCGATCAACGTCCAGCTCTCGCCGTGATCGCGCGAGACCGCGAGCTGGCCGTACTCACCGCACGTCCACAGCGCATCTCCGACGGCGAGCACGGCACGGAGTCCGAGCTCGCGCGGCGTGGACCGCGGCTCGAAGTGGCGCGCGTTCGACGACGCGAGCGCGATCGGGTTCCCGTTCGACGTTCCTCCGACCGCGATCAAGAGCTGATCGGTGACCGCGAAGCCCGCCACGTAACCCAGGTCCCCACTCGCCTCGTGCAATACCGTGAGCTCCAGATCCCCGGTCATCCACCGGATTCTGACCCAGCGGAGATCCCGATCGCCTCCGGAGTGGCTGCTACTTTTGGCTACGGATCGCTCGCGTCCCAGAAGTCGATCTCGGCCTGGACCGAGGCCGAAAGATCCTCTCCGCCGCCGCCCTTCACCGCCCACAGATAGTCGGTGAAGAAGTTATTCCTCACGCGCGTGGAGCCGTGGTGCGGATAGTCCACGAGGATCGACTCCGCCGAGATCTCGGTGCCGCCGTGCTGGTGGCAACCGATGCAGTTCGTGCCTGCGTTGCCGGGACCGAGCTCGAGATACGGATTCGAGCACCAGCTCGGCGAGCCCGCACCGTTCGTCACCGCGGCGAGCGCGTCGCCGAGCGTGCCGGCCTGACCGCCGCGCGGATCCGGATCGCCCTCGAGGTAGTGCGTGACGACGCACATCTTGTAGTTCTTCCACGGCCCGGCGAGTCCGCTGATCGCGGCGGGCCGATCCGCACCGAAGTCGCTGTTCGGGCTCGCTGACCACCACAGCGTGATCCACATCCAGTGGTCCAGCTCCTTCGACATGATGTGCAGCGCCGGCATGCGGAACTTCGCGCCCGTCGAGGCGATCAGCGCCGTGTAGATCGCGTCGGAGGCGGGGCCCGCGACACCGTCGGAGATCCACTCCGACGCGCTCGCGAACCGCGACTTCATGCGCGCCGCGGTGCTGTCGAAGATCGGAATCGTCTCGTTGCCAAGCTGGCGACGCCAGTCCGCCTTCACCAGCACCGCATCGCGCGGCATCTCACCGTCGAGGCAGGTTGGTGCGCGCACGTCCGCGGCCGTGTACTCGACGTTCACCTCGACCGTGGAGCCCTGCGCCGCGAACACGGCGACGTAGACCGCGCCTTCACCGGCGACCATGCATTGCTCGGTGCTGGACGTGCCCGCCGACTTGCAGTCGAAGCTGCCGGCATCGGGCGCCTTGCCGCGGCGCACGTACAGGTCGACATCGCCATCACCGCTCGAGCGAACGCTCACCGTGCCCTCGCCTGCGATGAACGGCCCGAGCTCGCGCCATGCGCACTCGGGCAGCGCCATCGAATCGGTCTGCGCGACGGGCTGGCCCTCGCGCATCGGATCGTCGTCGAACGGATCCGGCGCCGGATTCAGCCGGCACTGGTGCTGCTGCTCGTAGCTCTTCAGCAGATGACCCATCGCGCCCGGGCTGTAGCCCACGCGCGACGCGTTGCCGACGCCGTTGGACTCCTCGGGCGTGTCGATGGTCGCGAGGTAGTCGAGGTAGCGCTGCTCGGGCCACTCCGGCACCGAGTCGAGCGCGATCGCATTCCACGCGAAGCCGGCCTGCGGATCGATCGAGGCGCGCGCCGCTCGCTGCGCCGGCGTGAGGTCGCGATACAGCTTCTTGAACATCCGATCGAAGTCGTCGTGCGCGTACCAGGTGTGGAAGCTCGGGATCGTGGGCTGGTTGCCGCCGAAGCTCTGCGCGAGCCGCGGATCGCCGAGCGGCACGGGCGCGAGCACCTTGCCGACCACGTCCCACGCTGCTGCGCGCCGCGCTCCGATCGACGTGCGCAGCTGCTCGTCGCGCGCCGACAGCGAGAGGTCAGCGGGATACGGCGCGGCCACGCCGATGATCTTGCGGTCCTCGATCTTCACCGCGCTCTCGGTCATCCCGAGATCGCACGCAGAGGTCTTGTCATCGTCACCGCACGCGCTCGCGAGCGCCGCGATCGCCACGAGGACGGGATACTTCACGACGAGAATGGTAGCTCCGAAACGGCGAACGCCGTGCAGGATCTTCGACGATCCGTGCACGGCGTGCCCCGAGCGCAGCGAGGAAATCCCCTTGGGGGACACATTCCGAACAAACCCGAGCTCAGGGGTTCGTCAGCGCGGCGTCGCTCGCCACCGCGTACTCCTTGTTCGAGTTCTTGTCGCGGACCAGGAAGTAGAACCAGCCGTCCGAGCGGAAGTGCGGGAAGATGGCGTACTGGCCGGGCTGCATGTTCGTCACGCGGGTGCGGACCCCGGTGACGATGTTGACGAGGATGATGTTCGCGGTGCCCTTCGCGAGCATCTCCTTGAACGTCGCATCCTCCGCCGACGAGAAGCCGAGGTCCCGCCAGTCGTTCGGACCGACGTAGTGGTGGGTCACGATGTACTTCTCGTCGAAGCTGAAGCTCGGCTTCGCGCCGCTGATGCAGTAGCGGCCGATTTCCTGCGTCGACACCGAGTACGTGTTGCCCGACGGCGTGGCGGTGAGCTTGCGGAGCACGAAGCCGAGCTGACCGTTCTCGTTGCCGAAGCGGCTGATGGCGAGCTTCGACGACGGCGAGAGCACGCTGTCACCCTCGTACGGAGCGTTCGTGGTGACCGGGGTCTTGCCGACGTAGTGCGTGCCGTCGAACACCATCGGGGTGATCTTGAGCGTCGCGCTCGAGGCGAAGCCGGTGCTCGGGTCGCGGTTGACGGCGCCCGACGGGTTATCCGAGGTGAACTGGCTGTTGATGACGAAGTAGTCGCCGCCGTTCACGCCCTGGCCGAGGTGCTGGTAGAGGCTGACGCTCTCGACCGAGCTGCACGCCGACTCCGAGAAGTCGATCCGGTCGGGGTTGGACTGCAGCAGCGACGACTTGCAGAAGCCAGCGCCGATCGGCGTGCCCTGGAACATCCACGTCTTGTTGTCGGGGAAGAAGCCGGGGTCGTACGCCGCCTTCACGCTCATGATCTTGCCGGTCTGCAGATCCTCGATCGCAGCGCCATCACCACCGGTGCGGCCGTTCGCGACGAACCGACCGTCGGCCGACGAGCGCATCCAGTAGTACGTGTTGTACGTGAGCTCCTTCAGCACCTTGAGGTTGCCGACCTTCGCCCAGCCGTTGCCGTAGGGCTTCGACTGCGCGGTGGGCAGGCTGCCGAGGCACTCGCGCGGGTTCGAGCCGTTGCAGCCGAACATCGCGAGACCCGCCGTGCGGTTCGCCGCGCCCCAGCCGTTCACCGCCATGTCAGAGACGTGCGTGCCGACGGCCGGCGTGATGCTCGGGCTGCACGAGGTCGGGCCGGTATCCGGCGCGATGTACGAGCTCATCCGCGGCAGGCCGCGAGCAAACCACTCGGCGACGATGTCGAACTGCGGCTGATCGAGGCGCGGGTGGTTGCCCTTCGGCATCGACGTGCGGCCCTTGAACTTGCCGTACTCGAGCGCCCACGTGTCGTCGGAGTTTCCGTTCTGGCCCGCGGGGAACGCCGCCTTGAACGTGTCCTGGAACCAGCCGAGGTGCACCGCGGCGGCGTAGATGCCGACGCGCGCGGGGACGTACGGCGAGTCAGCCTGTGCCGGGTCGAGGCGGAACATCTTGACGCGGTCCTTCGCGGCGATCGCGTTCGGATGCGGCTTCGTGTACTTGCCGGTGAGCTTCACCGTGCCGTCCTGCGTGCCGTTGAGCGCGATCCAGAACTTCGCCGGACCCGACGCGTTGTACATCGACTTGTCGCACTTCTCCGTCGACGACTGCGCGAACGGGCGGCAGTCGTAGACCGACTTCGTCGGCTCCTCGCCGCGCTTCACGTAGAGGTCGACGTCGCCAGTGCCGGCGATGGAGATCTCGAAGAACGAGCCGGCCGCGACCTCGTACGGGCCGAGGACCTTGAACTCGCCGTTCTCGATGCGGACGCCGGGAGACGTCTCGTCGACGACCTCGCCCATCAGGTCGGCGTCCTTGAGCGCCTCTGCAAGAGCGCCGTCGGTCTTGTCCTGCCAGTCATTCAGCGTCGTGGTGTTCGCCGTGTGGCAGTCCGAGCAGATCTTGTTGCCCTGAACGTTCTTGTTCATGCCGAGGATCGTGGTCGCCTGCTTCGCGAGCTCGTCATCCGACAGCGTGACGGGGTTGCGGAGCTTGCCGCCGCTCGCCGCGCCGCCGAGCGTCTCGGGGACGTCCTTCCAGCCGCACGCCGGGTTCGCCATGTTGCTGTTGCAGCTCTGGATGAACTCGAGCGCCTTCTTCTCCGGCGACGCCTGCCACTGAGCATCGGTCGTGTAGTTGTGCTCCGGC
The DNA here is from genome assembly GCA_013813765.1 of Deltaproteobacteria bacterium. Lineage (GTDB taxonomy): Bacteria > Myxococcota_A > Polyangia > Haliangiales > Haliangiaceae > JABFXX01. Next base: position 6,397 of record JACCRC010000462.1, read on the forward strand.
GGCATCCAGTACTTGTGCTCGGCCTTGTTGCCGTGCGCGGTGGTGATGCCGACCCACGTGGTGTCGGTGCCGTTGAGGCGCGACAGGTAGCTGTCGGCCCACTCGCCCGAGCCCATGCGGTGGCACTTGGTGCACGCCGCGGCCGAATCGCCGGTGATGTGCTTCTCCATCGTCCAGCCCTGACCGCGGCGGTTCACGATGGCGTAGGGGATGTCGTTCGCGCCGATCGCGAAGTCGGGGTCGACGCCCATCTTCGGGACGATGGGACGGCCATTCGAGTCCTTCGCGCCGTCGATCCACGGGGTGTGGATGAACGCGTCGGCGTCGTGGCACTTCGTGCACTGGATGCCGCTACCGAGACCACCGTGGACACCGCTCCACAGGTTCGCGGACTTCTCGACGTCGGCGGGGTGCGGAACCTTGCCGCCGTCCTTCTTGGAGTACAGCGCGTTCTGGAAGAAGCAGGTCTTACCGGTGAACGGGTTCGAACCGATCATCGCGATGTCGTTGAACTGATCCGAGGCAAAGCCGCCGATGCTCTTGCGGCAGAGCAGCACCCAGCGGGTGCCCTGGTCGTTGATGCGGCTCGCGACGCGCGGGCCGGCCTCGCAGAGCGAGTAGATGTACTGCGGGTTGTCGCACTGGTTGACGGTGCCGTCCTGCGGAGCGCTCACCGAGCCGTCCGTGGCGGTGACCGTCATCGGGATGGGCGTCGAGTCGAGGCAGTTGTACGTGGAGTACGTGCCCTCGCCGGTCTTCTCGAAGAACGGAATCTCGCCGAGCTCGGCCACGCAGCGCTCGCCGTACGCCTGGGGGCTGTTGATGCGCTGCTCGCCGCTCGGGTCGTCGGCCTTGCCGCCGATGCCCTTGCCGCGGGCCTGGTCCCACGCCTGGAACAGGTCGCGCTCGATCTTCAGGACTTCCTTGTCGCCGTCCATGATGCAGACGTCGATGATCGAGTCGACGCCCTTCGAGAGCGAGGCGATCATCGCGGGGGTCGGGTTCAGCCACTGCGGGCTGTCGTAGATCGACTTGGTGAGCGCGTTGTCGACGACCGGACCGTCGATGGTCTCGCCCGAGGCATCCTCGACCGCTTGGATCTCGTTCATCAGCTTCGCGCAATCGAGCTCGTTGAAGTTGCCCCGGCGAGCCCGCGTGTACAGCTTCTCGCCATCGCCGAGCGACTGGTTCATCTCGATGACGATGCGAGCGTTGGCGTGGTTGTAGAGCGGGGTGACCGACCGCTCTTCGGTGCACGCAGCAGCGCCGAAGAGGGAGATCAGGATGGCGACTCGGGTAGCCGGGCGAGACAGCATGGAACCCGATAGGGGCAACATCGGATCCAAGTCCGGGCACTTGTGATCTCAGGAGGATGCGACTCGCTGGCAACCCGGGTAGCTGGCGCCAACTGACGTCATGGAAACGGGTTGCGCAAATTGATCAGGTCATCTTCCCGGTCGTCCCCAGCTTGCCGGCATCGCGGTACTCGAGCTTCACCGCGTGCTGCAGGATCGCCATGGTGATCGACTGGCCCTGCTCGGCGGCGAGGAACGCGGCGCGCAGCATCGCGTTCCTGATGTTGCCGCCCGCGAGCTCGTAGCTCGTTGCGAGCTTTGCGTAGTCGACATCGGGCGAGACGCTGGCCGTCTTCGGCATCATCCGCTGCCACAGCTCGACGCGCTCCTGCGCGTTGGGCATCGGGAACTCGATGCGGAACGCCAGGCGGCGCTTGAATGCGGCGTCGATCGAGCGCTCGAAGTTCGTGGTGAGGATGCACACGCCCTCGAACCGCTCGACGCGCTGGAGGAGATAATTGATCTCCGCGTTCGCGTAGCGATCGTTGGACGAGGTCACCTCGGTGCGCTTGCTGAACAGCGAGTCGGCCTCGTCGAACAGCAGCATCACGTTCGCGCCCTCGGCGGCATCGAACACCTTCGCGAGGTTCATCTCGGTCTCGCCGATCCACTTCGAGAACATGCGCGAGACATCGACCTGGTACAGCTCCTGACCGAGCTCGCGCGCGATCAGGTTCGCGACCATCGTCTTGCCGGTGCCCGGCGGGCCGTGAAACAGCGACGCGACCCCGAGGCCCTTCGACAGCTTCCCGCGGAAGCCCCACTGATCGAGCACGTGGTGCCGGTGCCGCACGCGCGCGACCATCTCCGCGATCGCGTCGCGCGTGTCGCTCGGCAACACGATGTCGTTCCACGTCTGCGCATCGTCGACGCGCGTCCCGAGGATCGACACCTGCTGCGCGACGCCCATCGAGATCGCGCGCGTGACATCCGCCGAGGTGAGCGTCTGGTTTCCGCTCGCCGACGCTTGCGTGCGCGCCGCCGTGATCGCGCGGACGATGCGGCCCGGCTGCAGCCGGAATCGCGTCGCGAGATCGACGACGTCTTGCACCTCGGGCAACCCGCGCCGCCACAGCGCGATCGCATCTGCAGAGCGCACGGTATCGAGCTCCACCACCTGCAGCGAATGCTCGAAGGCGTGGACCGGAGGCGCCATCACCGAGGTGAACACCACCGGGATGCGCGAGCTGACGAGCGCATCGACGAGCCCGACGAACGAACGATCGACCGTGGCGCTCCGCACCGACTGCTCCGGCGCACCCGAGTCGACGACCGGCTCGGCGTCGTGCACGCAGATGATCGCGTCGGTAAGCAGCAGCTCGCGCCACAGGTTCGCGAGGGCCGAACCCGCCGGAAGGCTCGCGAGGCTCGCGTGCGAGATGCAGATGAGGCGCTTCCCGATCTCGCTCGCGACGGATGCGAGCACCGTGCGGCGCCCCGAGCCCTGCGGCCCGACGAGCCAGACCGGTGCGCGTCCCGACAAGCGCGACAGCAGGGTCCGCAGCTGCGTGGTCGCCTCGGCGGCCGCGCCCTGACCGCGCAGCGGGATCGGGCACAGCGACGTCGCGGGCAACGCGGGCTCGAGGACGAACGGCGGAGCCGGCCCACCGACGTCGCCCGTCACGAGATACTCGACGATCCGCGTCGGCACGGTGATCTGCTGCGAGATCGGCGGCACCGTCGGATTCGTGACGGTGACGAGGCCGCGCGCGACGAGCGACCCGTTCGGCCACATCGCTCGCAGTGCAGCGACCGGATCCTCACCCATTCCTTCGACAACCGCGACGACCGCATCGACCGGCGTCGCGGTGGCAGCGGGCTCCGCCGAGAGCCGGCGCAGGACGCGGTGCACGCTGCGGTCGAGCTCGGCGGCGACGAGGATGCGAAACACGAGCGTCGCGGTGTGGTCGAGCTCGGCGCCGGTGATCAGCGCGAGGTACGCCGGCGTCGCCTCGAGGATCGGAGCCTCGGTGATCGCGCTCATGTACGCGCCGTCGGGCGTGCTCTCCGCCTTCACGATCTCGCGCGCGACCGCGAACACGGCCGGACCGATCGACCGCACGTCCGCGGGATACGACGCAGTTCGCTCGCTCACCAGGCGCCAGCTTAACAGCGTTCGGTGCAGGCTACGTTCGTGTCGTGTCGGGGCTTCCCGACATGGGATAACTCCGACGACGTTTTGATTCTCCTACGGTCGAAGCCGTAAGCTCTCTATCGAAAGATTCACCGCGCTCGATCGCCGAAACGATCGCGCGTTCGAGAGCTGCTGCCTATGACCCTCGGTGTCAGGGCGTGGCGTGACAGAGGAAGGTGACAACGCCAAGAAAGGCGTCGCGCCGGGTCAGCACACGCTGACGTCCAACGCGAAGCCCGCGGCGAGCGCGGCGCCCGAACCGGGAAAGAGCACGCAGGTGCAGACTGCGGCGCCGAGCTCCGCGCCACAGCCCGCGATGGCAACGAACGGCGCCGCGGCGACCAATGGTTCGCCGGGCGGGTCCAAGGACGTAGCGCCGAGCGCCGCGAACGAACCTGGGGCTGCGGCGGACAAGGGGCCCTCGAGCGGATCCACGGACGCGGCGAGCACCGCCCCTGTCTCGGCCGACAAGGGGCCGTCGAGTGGATCCAAGGACGCGGCACCGAGCGCCGCGCCTGCCTCTACCGAGAAGGATCCGTCAGGGGGATCCAAGGACGCGGCGTCCAGCACCGCGCCAGCCTCGGCTGACAAGGCTCCGTCGAGCGGAGCCAAGAGCGCAGCGTCCAGCGCCGCGCCAGCCTCGGCCGACAAGGGTCCGTCGAGCGGATCCAAGGACGCGGCGTCGAGCACCGCACCAGCCTCGGCTGACAAGGGTCCGTCGAGCGGATCCAAGGAGGCGGCATCGAGCACCGGAGCAGAATCCGGGAAGGAGACGAGCGGCGCGCCTGCAGCGGCGAAGGATGGCGAGAAGGGTCCTACCGCGCCGGAGGCCGCGAAGGGACCGGGCGGCGAGCCCGCCGCTGCGAAGGACGCGGCGGGTGGAGCGCCCGGATCGAAGGACGCGAGCCCGAGCGGTGGTGGAGCGCCTGCGGCGATGGGTTCTACGCCAAAGGCAGAGCAAGCCGCGACGGGCGGTCCGCCGCCACCGGCTGGGAACGCGGGCGGTGTATCGGGTCACCTCGCGGTTGCTCGATCCGGAAAGGGTCCGGCTGCGCAGAGCGCACCGGCGATCGCCGGGGAGCCGGCCGCTCCGGGCACCGCAGGTCCAAAGAAAGGCGCGTCGGCGGCCGACGCCAAGGCACCGATTTCAGTGCAGCCGCCTCCTCCCGCAGCCAAGGCGAGCGTCGCGGTGGCGCCGTCGCGCGGCGCGGAGCACGCGGCCGAGCAGATCCAGGCGGCGCTCGCCGCAGAGCAGGCGGTGATCTCGAGCGCACACAGCGCGAAGCGCGACGCGCTGCAGAGCGCGGCGAATGCTCAGGCGGAACAGATCATCGCGGCATCGCAATCCGAAACCACGGCGGCGATGCACGCGATCACGCAGCGCCAGCAGGCGGCGCACTCGACGTTCACGCAGGCGCGCCAGAACATCGCGAGCACGCGTGCTGCCGAGGTCGAGCTCGCGCGCAACGATGCGAAGGCATCGGAGCAGCGCCTGCGGGATGGCACCAGTGGTCTCGGCGCCAGGATCAAGGAGGTGGCGAGCAGCGAGGGCACGCGCATGAAGCTCGCCGCGCAAGGATCGGTCGATCGCTGCGACGCGAGCGGGATGAAGCTCGGGCAAGACATCAATGCCATCACGATCGATCCTCACTCGGTCGCGTCCGACCTCGACTCCGACGAGGTGTCGAAGGTCAACCAGGCCGTTGAGGAGGCGAAGGCCTCGGCGCGCGGAGCGCTCTGGGGCAACCGGTGGGAGGTGCGCGCGAAGCTGGGCGGCACCGCGATGGACAACGAGAACGCGTTCCGCGACGCCGCCGACGACATCGCGCAGCAGATCAACGATGCGCTGCCCGAGCAGTTCGACGCGATCCACGAGACCGGCGATGCCACCGTCGGTCTGATCAACGCGATGGCGGCCTCGCAGTTGTCCGCGATCGATCAGGCCGAACACCAGACGATGGGCGCGCTGAACCATGCGAAGGCCGAAGCCCGCAACATCCAAGATGCCGGTCAGATCACCTCGGCGCAGGTGCGCTCGAACGTGGTCGGCCAGATCACCGGGCTCAACAACCACGAGGCAGCAGCGTCCAGGGCGCTCGCCGCGATGGCCGATCAAGCGCTCAGCACACTCCACGACAAGGGTTCGATCTCGTACCTGGAGGCGAGTCAGGCCGCCGAGGCGACGAAGAGCGCGCTGAAGTCCGGCTCGACCCAGGTGCTCGGGATCCTCGACGACAGCGCCGGAGCGGCGCTCGGCAAGGTCAACGACGCCGCCGCGGCATACACCGGTGCCGTCGGTGGCCAGCGCGACAAGCTCCTCGGTGCCGTCGATGGCGCGCTCGCGCAGAGCGCGGGTGTCCTGACGCAGGCCAACACCGACCTCGACGCGAACTGCAAGGCGTTCCGTGCGGCCGCCGTGACCTCGTACGTTGGCGCGGAGACAACGGTGTACTCGAAGGCGGCTCCAGAGATCGCGAAGGCGGAGTCCGACTGGAAGTCGCAGGCCTCTGCCTTCATCGCGAGCTGCCAGGCGTACGAGAGCGAGCAGGTGGCCAAGCACGGCGAGGTTCGAGCCGGCATGCACGCTCAGCTGACGACGGTCGCGCAGAAGACCGTCTCGCTCGTCCGTCGCTCCAGGGCCGAGAAGATCTGGGACGGCGTCACGGACGCTCTCTCGAGCTTCGGAACGGGCGTCGCGATCTTCGTCGTCGGGGTGATCATCGTCGCCGGTACCATCATCGCGGTCTTCGGCACGGCGTTCGCTGCCCTTGCGCTGGCGATTGCAGTCGTTGTCGTCGGCGCGGTCATGCTCGCTGTCGGGCTCTTGCTTGCGCTTTACAACCGCTTCAAGCAGCTCTGGAACAACGACTGGCCTTGGTACGTCAAGATCCTCGGAATCCCCGCAGCGTTTGGTGTCGCCGTCGGCGACATGTTCGGCTTCAGTCAAGTGGTCGAATGGGCGCGCGGGAGAGAGCTGATCAGCGAGAGGGAGCTGTCCACTCAGGAGCGCGCGCAACGCGGCACCGAAGGCGCGCTCCAGTTCATCACGTTCGGATTGATCAAGGCGCTGACGAGAAGCAGCAAGCCGCCGCCCGGAAGGACACCGGCGGGCGGACGCGGCGGACGTGGCGTTGACGGCGGCACCGAGACCGCACCGCCTCCCGACACCACGACGACCACGCCGAAGCCGGGCGAGACCACCACCACCACCGCCGAGCCGCCGAAGACGGTGGAGACGCCGGCAACATCAGAGCCGCCGAAGACCGAAACGTCACCGGCAACGACGACGTCAGAGCCGCCCAAGCCCACCGCGCCGGAGCCCGCGAAGCCCGAGCCGCAGAAGACGCAGCCAGACACCTCTGAACCGCAGCAGACCGGGAATCCGCCCGAACCGAAGACGACCGCCGACCCGACGAAAACCACCGAGCCGCCAGCGACCACGCCGGAGCCGACGAAGACGCCCCCCGAGAACACGCAGAAGCCGGCTGACGCCACCAAGGTGGAAGAGCCGTCCGTCAAGGAGCCGCCGAAGCCGGCAGAGAGTCCGTTCAAGGCGGAAGCGATCGAGAAGTCCAAGTCATACGCGAGGGGCGCCGCGAAGAAGCAGTCCGACAAGTTCGACTTCAAGAACGATCCCGATGCGCAGGCCGCGGTCGAGAACACGTGGCGGGACGCGTTCAACGAAGAGTACGCCAAGCGGCGCCAGGCCGGCGAGTCCGACAAGATCGCGGTGAAAGAGGCGCGCAAGGCTGCGGACCAGGCGGCGAAGGATGCCGCGATGGCGCGCTCCGCCGAACCGCAGAACATCGAGAGAGCGCGCGAACGGGCCCGCGCGGATCATGACGCGGACAATCAGTTCGAGGACAACCTCGACCCAGCGACGAAGAAGGCCAAGGACGCGTACGACGCGGGCACCCAGGGGGGGAGGCCAAGTCTCTCGCCTCGAAGCTGGATGGGAAGACCGTTCCCGAGATGGAGAAGATCCTCGACGGCGATGCGGCTGCCGATAAGTGCAAGAAGCTGCCGCGGAGCGCCACCGATGGAAAGCCCATGGACAGCTGGCTCTATAAGGACGGCACGCTTGTCCGGATCAAGCCAGAGGGGGCCGGCAAGAACGCCCACGACCCAATGTACAGTATCGAGGTCACCAAGCAGCCCGGACTGTCCGGTACGCAAGATGATGTTGCCTTCAAGGTAGGCAGCGATGGAAAGGCGACCCCGAAGGGCCCGGAGGATCTGAAGATTCCGTACAAGAAGGACATCAACCCGAACCAGTACGGTGCGTACAAAGACGAGGCGATGAAGTACGGGCATCAGAAAGCGAAGCCGGAACCGCCCAAACCCGCTCCAGAACCGCCCAAGCCTGCGCCGGACAAGAAATGAAGTACGAGGAGCTCAAACTTCGCCCTTCGAGCGCCGCGATCGACCGCAACGCAATCACGGCCTGGCTCGCGAACAGGGACTACGCATTCCTCGATCCGATCGAACGCGAGGTCTGGCACCTGAGCGCGACCAAGAGGGAGATGGAGCACAGCCGACACCAGCGCATCGCGAACCCCGCGCGCATGCCGGACGGTGTGTTCGTGCGGCTCCTCCCTGACTACGTCAGCGTTAACGCGTACTGGGCGGACAATGCGAAGGGGCGAGCGCTCGAATTCATCCGATGGCTCGTGAGCGAGGGCGAGTGGAGCGTTCAACGTGACCAGTCGTCATTCGAACCGCTCGGCGATCCGGCGCGGCTGTTTCCGGAAGGCACCGGCGAGCCCGACCACACCATCTACGAACTCACCGAGGGCGTGCGTTACACGTGGGAAGCTGCGGGTCGCTCGTTCATCGTCCACTCGGGCGGTCAGTGGAGAACACGGCTGACCGACGCGCTGGAAACCTGGAGAGTTATCGAGGACTGGCGAGGCGAGCTGTCACCGGGCGCGCTCGCCGAGTGGAAAGCAGCCGTCGGGCAAGTTGGCGAGTTGATCGAGTACGAGAACCCGGATACGGCGACAGGAAACTTCGACATAGACGACGATTCTGGTCTGGAGCGGGCTTGGTTCGACGCCGCCGATGTTCCCGCGCCGTTGAAACCGATCGCTGCGCTCGTCGACAAGTGGGTCGGCGAGCTCGCGCGTTGGAACGAGGCGAGCTCGAGCGATGACCTGCGACGCGTTCGGCGCGAGTAGGTGACGCCATTGGGACGGTCGGCGACCTCAAACGCTGGATGCTGGCGAAGATGACGTGGGCCAGCCGCCGGGGTGACCCAAGCGTGCGCCAAAAACAGTGAAGTACGAAGAACTCAAACTTCGGCCGTCGAGCGGCGCGATCGACCGCGACGCGATCACGGCCTGGCTCGCGTCGAAGGACTACGCGTTTCTTGACCCGATCAAAGGCGACGTCTGGCACCTGAGCGCGACCAAGAAGGAGATGGAGGACAGTCGACACGAGCGCATCGCGAACCCCACGCGCATACCGGACGGTGTGTTCGTGCGGCTCTTTCCCGACCACGTCAGCGTCAACGCGTACTGGGCCACGTTCGCCGAGGGGCGTGCGCTCGAGTTCATCCGATGGCTCGTCAGCGAGGGCGAGTGGACCGTTCAGCTTGGCTGGGGGCCGTTCGAGCCCCTCGGCGATCCGGCCCGGCTGTTTCCGGAAGGTACCGGCGAGCCCGACCCCACCAGCGGCGAGGCTACCGAGGGCGTGAGGCACATCTGGGAGGCCGGAGGCCGCTCATTCATCGTCCACACGAGCGGTCAGTGGAGATACGTGGCCTGGAGAGGTGAACTCTCACCATCCGCGCTGGCCGAATGGAAAGAGGCGGTCGCGAACGCAGGGGAGCTACTCGAGTACGTGCACCCGGACGCGGCGACGGCGACGTTCGGCATCGAAGATCAATCCGGTGTCGATTGGGCTTGGTTCGACGCAACCGACGTCCCTGCGTCGCTCAAACCGATCGCCGCGCCCGTCGAGCGATGGGTCAGCGAGCTCAAGCGGTGGAATGAGTCGAACCCGAGCGATGACCTTCGACGCGTTCGCCAAGAGTAGTAACGTCATCTGGATGAGAGTGCTGACTGCGCTCGTTCACGAGAAGCGCTCGGTACATAGCGCACGTTCGTGAGGCATACGGGCAAATGAAGTACGAAGAGCTCAAGCTTCGTCCGTCGAACGGTGCGATCGACCGCGATACGATCACGGCGTGGCTCGCGTCGAGGGACTACGCTTTTCTCGATCCGATCGGAGGCGAGGTCTGGCACCTGAGCGCGACCAAGAAGGAGATGGAGGACAGCCGACACGAGCGCATGGCGAATCCGGCGCGCGTGCCCTGGGGTGTGCTGGTGCTGCTCCTCCCCGACCACGTCAGCGTCAATGCATACCGATCGGGGAACGCCGAGGGGCGAGCGCTCGAGTTCATCCGGTGGCTCGTGAGCGACGGCGATTGGGAGGTTCAGCGTGACTGGGGGCCTCCGTTCGAGCCGATCGGCGATCCGGCCCGGCTTTTTCCGGAAGGTACCGGAGAGCCCGACCCCACCATCGGCGACCTCACCGAGGGGATTCGCTACACGTGGGAGATTGCGGGTCGCTCGTTCATCGTCCACACGAGCGGTCAGTGGAGATACCACGACTGGCGAGGCGAACTCTCTCCATCCGCGCTGGCCGAATGGGATGCGGCCGTCGGGAAAGTCGGCGAGCTGATCGACTACATGACCCCAAACACGGCGACAGCAACCTTCGACATCGAAGATGAATCGGGCCTCGACCGGGGTTGGTTGGACGCAGGCGACCTCCCCGCGCCGTTTGAACCGATCGCTGCGCTCGTCGAGCGGTGGATCGCCGAGCTCGAGCGCTGGAATGAGGCGAGCACGAGCGATGATCTTCGACGCGTTCGGCAGGAGTATTGACTCCATGAAGCCCTGGCTCGTGCGCGCCGCGGTGATCCTCGGCGCAGCGACGCTTGTCGGCTGCCCGACGAAGAAGTGGGTCATCGAGCCCGCACAGGTCCCGCCGGTCGCGAAGGACTCGAACATCCGGCGCGTGATCACGGTGAGCGCGTCGCGCGAGCCGCAGGTCATGGTGGAGCGCAAGGGCGGCGGAGGCTGGGAGCCGGCCACACCGATGGAGCCGCTCACATGGCCCGGCAGCGGCCGCTATCAGATCGACGCGCACCAGCAGCTGGGGCGCGTCTCGATCTCGCAGAGCTGCGGCAGCGGTTGCATCGAGTGCATCCCGCCGCGCGACGGCCGCGAGTTCATCCGCATCGACCGGGCCGACACGGTGCACGTGCCCTGAGCGTCAACGGCTGAGCGCAAAGCGCTACCCTCGACCGACGGTGCGGGTGCGGACGAGACACAGCTTTGCGGCACCGTTCGTGCTCGTCGGGGCGTGTGGGAGCAGTGGCGGGACCTCGATAGAGCTCACGACGTCCCCGGCCGCGACGATCGCGGCGCCTGCGGATGCGGCCATCGATGCTCGCGAGGTCGTGGGGGAAGCGGCCGATCCATCCATCGATGCTCGGCTGGAGCCGCCCACGCGCGGCAAGGACCCGCCGCCGTACTTCGATCCCTGCGCGGGACCACCCGGCCCTCGCAGTGTCACGTGCAACCCGCCTCCACCGACCGACCTCGAGGCGCGCATCGTCGAGGCGCGGACGTTCGATGGTGGATTAACCATCCTCGTGGATCGCGGTGCCGACGAGGGCATCAACAAGCGATGGAAGGTGGTTCTCGTCGGACCCGACGGCAAATCACTCCCTGCCGAGCGCGGTGAGATCACGATGATCCGCGCGAACGCCACAAAGGTGCGCTTCAGCAACCGGACCGAGCTACCGCCGCGAGTGACGCGCGTGCGCCTGAGGCCGCCCTGACGATCGGACTGTTCAGGCTCGGCCGCGCCGACACGGTGCACGTCACTCCGTGAACGATCAGCCCGGGAAGAACGCGGCGACCGGGATGTCGAGCGCGGTGCGATCCTCGCGCGCGATCAGCTGCGCCTTCGCGGCGACGCCGGGCAGCACGTTGTACGCGAAGTACTGCGCGGCGTAGCGCTTGCCCTCGTAGAACGACTTGTCGGGGTGCTCCGCGCCGAGCTTCGCGCTCGCGGCCTCGGCGATCACGGCCTGCTCGAGGAGGAGCCAGCCGACGACGGTCTCGCTCATCATCTCGAGGAAGCGGTTCGCGACGGTGGGCACCATCTCCATCTTGCCGCCGCCGAACCACTGCATGAACTTGCCGCCGGTCGCGGTGAGCGCTTCCATCGCCTGCCCGAGGATGCCGATGGAATCCTTGAGCGACGCGTGCTCCTTGTTCGCGGCGATGAACTTCGCGACGTCCTGACCGAACGCCTGCACGTTCGCGCCGCCGCGCTGCATCAGCTTGCGGCCGACCAGGTCCATCGCCTGGATGTGGTTCGTGCCCTCGTAGATCGAGAAGATCTTCGAGTCACGCGCGTACTGCTCGACGGGCCAGTCCTTGAGGAAGCCGGCGCCGCCGTAGACCTGGATCGCGGTCGCGCAGATCGAGAACGCCTGATCGCTGCCGTACGCCTTGATCAGCGGCACGAGCAGATCGACCTGGCCCTGGTGGTACTCGACCTCGGTCTTGTCGCCGCCGGTCTTCTCGAGCGCGGTCTGGCGATCGATGTGCATCGTCAGCTTCACCGCGAGCGCGCGGATACCTTCGGTGCGGGCCTTCATGTCGAGGAGCATGCGACGAACGTCGGGGTGCTCGATGATGGGCACGCGCGGCGCGGTGGCGTCCTTCCACTGCTTGATCGAGCTGCCTTGCTTGCGATCCTTTGCGTACTCGAGCGCGTTCAGATACGCCGACGACGCGAGCGCGAGGCTCTGCAGACCGACGCCGATGCGCGCGTAGTTCATGAGGTGGAACATCTGGGACATGCCCTTGTTCTCGACCTCGCCGATCAGCTCGCCGATGCAGCTGTCGTTCTCGCCGAACACGAGCGAGGCAGTGGCGTTCGCCCTGATGCCCATCTTGTGCTCGATGCCCGCGGTGGTGACATCGTTCGGCGTGCCGTCGGGGCGAACCTTCGGGACGATGAAGAGCGACAGGCCCTTCGTGCCCGGAGCCGCGTCGGGCGTACGGGCGAGCACCATGTGGATGATGTTCTCCGTCATGTCGTGATCGCCGCCGGAGATGAAGATCTTCGTCCCCTTGATGTTGTACTGGCCGTCGGGACGCTTCACCGCGGTGGTGGTCGCGCTGCCGACGTCAGAGCCGGCGTGCGGCTCGGTGAGGCACATCGTGCCGGCCCACGTGCCGTTGAACATGTTCGGCACGTACGTCGAGACCTCTTGCTCGGTCCCGAACGCGAGGATCACGTCGGCCGCGCCCTGCGTGAGCGCCGGGTACATGTTGAAGCTCGTGTTCGAGCCGCACATGAACTCCTCGACCATCATCGCGAGCGTGAACGGGCCGGCCTGACCGCCGTGCTTCTCCTCGACCGCGAGCGTGCGCCAGCCGGCCTCGAACAGCGCCTTCCACGTGTCCTTGAATGCCTTCGGGACGTGGACCTGACCGTTCTCGAAGCGACAGCCCTCGGCGTCGCCGGGGCCGTTGTGCGGGCCCATGTGCTTCTGAGCCCAGCCGTACGCTTCCTCGAGCACCGCGACGACCTCGTCCTTCCCCCAGTTCGCGTACGGCGCCTTGCCGAGCAGCTCGTCGAGCTTGAACTGCTCGAAGAGAAGGAACGACAGGTCGCGGAGGTTCGCCTTGTAGTAGTTCTGGTTCGACATCTGTGGGGGTCCCTCGGGTGGCTGAATGAACCGTCATTCATTTCTAGCGCCTGTTACGCGGCGCGTCAACCACCGACGAGGAACCTCTACTGACTCGGCCATGAGGCCGGGTCGCGGGGACCTGTCCGCGGCAGGACATGCGAACGTTCGCGGATGCGCATCGCGCTCGCGCTGCTGATCGCGTGCTCGAGCGAGCGAAGTGCGGCACCGCCCGTGCGGACGCCGCCGATCGCTATCGCCGCAGATGCAGCGGCACCGATCGACGCGACCATCGACGCGGCAGTCGACGTGTTCGTCGACCTCCGAGCGCGCGGCTTCGAGAAAGCTGCCGAGCTGATCGAGCAGCGGGTCGCGCAACCGAAGCCGAAGATGAAGCTGAGCGTCGACCAGGGACGCGCCGCTGCGGCAGCGCTGGTCGTGCTCGATCGCCCCGCTGTGCGCGAGCTGCATGCGGTGATGCCACGATCGACGGTGGAGCTGGCGCGGGCCGTGCGCGAGCGCGGCGTGTCGGTCGAGGAGGCCGACGCGATCGCGCGGTACCTCGTGCGCGTCGTGCAAGCGCTCTCGTTCGAGCGGCTCGCGACGTTCGACGAGAACCATTCGCACGTGATCGGGCGCGACTGGCCCGACATCGACTACACGGGCGAGGGCATGACGTGGCAATCCCAGCGCGCCGACTGGGAGCCCAAGGGCGTGATCAGCTTCAAGCGCGCGCCATTCATCCACGCGTACTTCGTCGGCGCGGAGCGGCTGCCGCACTGGAAGCGGGTGTATCGGCCGCGCGGGCGCATGCGCGACGTGCAGGCGCCGTGATCAGGCGTTCGCGTGGCCGCTCTTCGCGGGACTATCGCTCAGCGGTAGCGGTAGCTGAGCGTCGTTGGCTTCGGACACCGGCTGCTCGACCCGTCGCTCCAGCCGCAGACCATAGGGCGCGCAGCCGGCCGTCGCGTGCGTCATCCAGCGGCCAGCGACCTTCGCCGCGAGCAGCGTGCCG
>JACCRC010000305.1 GCA_013813765.1 Deltaproteobacteria bacterium
GGCGCGGCCGCTGGTGGTGCACCGAGCGCGGCGGGCGTCGATGCGGGTGGTTCCGTGAATGTTGGCGCGGGCGCAGCGGGCGGAGCATCGAGCGCGGGCGCTGGCGTGACCGGCGGTGCGGCGAGCGGCGATGCGCGATTCACCGGCGGCGGTGACGTCGGCGGCGCGGCGAGCGGGGATGCGTCGTTCAACGGCGGTTCGAACGTCGCCGGCTCCGGCGGCGACTTCGGCGTCCAGGGCCAAGCCTCGTCGGCGAGCTCGACCGTCCAGGGTTCGGCGTCGGCCGACATCCCGAACGTCGAGCGTGCGGCCGGCGACGCTCAAGGCAGTGTCGATATCCCCACGGGAGCCTCGACCGAGGCAGAGCTCAATCAGACGATCGGCAACGATGGCGTGACGGTCGCTCGCGGCGGAGCGGGTGGCGTGGCCGAGGCTCATGTGAGCGGCGCGACGGGTCTCGACGGCAGCACGCCAGCGGCGGACCTCGAGGACGTTCAGTCGCGCGCGTCCGTCGACGGCGCCGCGAGCGCGGCCGTCTCCGAAGCCGGCTACGTCGATCCCACGAGCGAGGCCGGTCGCGCACAGGTCCTGGGCTCGCACGCCGAGGGCGACGTGCGCGTCAAGGCCGACGTCGTCGACCAGACCCACGGTCAGGCCTCGGCGGTGGTCGCCGATCCGACGGGCTCTGCGTCGTCGTATGCCGAGACCGAGGCCACCAGCGCAGCGACCGACAAGGCCACCAGCATGGCTCCGGGGGCCGCGGCGCAGGTCGAGGTCTCCAAGGACACCCTCCGCAATCCGGACCAGGCGGCCAAAGAAGCAGGCGAGAGCGCGATCGACGAGCAGGCGCGTGATGTCCAGGGCAGCGTAGGAGTCGACGCATCGGTCGATTCCTCTGCACGTGGTCCACAAGAGCCGAAGAAGAAGTAGGCGTCTGCGAAACGTACCGACCGGTGCCGCAGTCGGCGGCACGCACGGTCGCTACGCTTGTCGTCGGAATTGGACCGCCACTCGTTGACCGCGCAGCGCGCTGTTTCTAGGATTCGTGGTCTCGGTTCGAAGGGGTCGAAACGAAAGGATTCTCGCGGTGGATGAGGAAGCTCTTATGGCTTGGCAGGACGTGCTCGACATGGTCGCGGCGGGACGACCGAGTGAGGTCGGCTGTCCGTTCTGCAATCACCGTCCGCTGACGATCGAAGAAGTCGAGTACACGACGAAGATCTCCTGCAGCAAGTGCAAGAAGTTCATCCAGGGTCGGTTCAGCCCGTAGCCGTTTTCGGGGCTTCTTCCACATGTCTAACAACGGTGACTTCCTCGGCAAGGGACTTCGGTTCCCCGTCTCGATCAATCTCAACGGCGGAGTCTCGAGCTCGACGCTCGAGGAAAATGTTCGCCAGTCGATCTTCATCATCCTCGGTACGGCTCCGGGTGAGCGGATCCGGCGACCTGACTTCGGGTGCCGTATCCATGACCTGATGTTCGCGCCGAACAACGCGATGACGGCCGCGCGCGCGGAGATCTTCTGCGAAGAGGCGATCTACAAGTACGAGCCGCGCGTGCAGCGCGTGACGGTGACGGCGCTTCCGAACCCCAGCCAGCCAAACCGTCTCGACCTCCGGATCGAGTACGTGATCGCCAGCGTGAACCATCCGCGCAACCTGGTGTTCCCGTTCTACCTGAAGGATCCCGACGAGGAAGATGCCGGCACCAACGGCGTCACGAACGGTACAAACGGCTCCAACGGTTCCAACGGCACCTAGCACTGAAAACCCATGATCCCACCGCCGAAGCTCGACGACCGATCCTTCAACGACATCGTTGAAGAAGCCATCTCGATGATCCCGCGCTACGCGCCGGAGTGGACCAACCACAACCCGTCCGATCCGGGGATCACGCTCATCGAGCTCGCGGCGTGGATGACGGACTTGCTCATCTTCCGGATGAATCAGGTCCCCGACAAGAACTACGTCGCGTTCCTGAACCTCCTCGGGATCAAGCTCAAGGCGCCGCAGTCGGCGAAGGCGCTGGTCCGGTTCTCGCTCGTCGAGGGCGCGACCAAGCAGCGTGTGCCGCGGGGCACGCAGGTGTCCACGCCGCAGGCGACCGAGGAGAACACGGTCACGTTCGAGACCGCGCGCGATGCGGTCGTCTCGTCGGCCAAGCCCGATCGCTGCTTCACGTACTACGACAACAGCTACTCCGAGAACAGCCGCTTCATCGATCCCGCGATCAGCGTGCAGGGCGGATCGTTCGAGGTGTTCGCCGGCGCTCAGCGCATCGAGCGCTACCTGTACCTCGGCGACTCGCGCTTCGCGAACACCGGCGACTCCGCGCTGCTGCGCGTGTTCATCGGGACGCCCGAGAGTGGTGGTCGCGATCTCGCGCGCATCCTCGAGTGGGAGTACTGGGAGGGCACGCGGTGGAAGGAGCTCGAGGCCGCGCAGATCGAAGTCGATCGCGGAGAGGTCGCGTTCCATGGCCCGCTTCGCTTCGAGCCCACGACGGTCAACCACATCGAAGGCCTGTGGATGCGCGGTCGTCTCGCCGAGGTGCCAGAGTCTCCCGCGGACACCGAGATCGACACGATCCGTACGCGCGTCGAGGTCGTCGGTGACGGCCTTCTGCCAACGCACGCGTTCGCGAACCTCGACAACAACGCGTTCCTCAGCCTCGACCTCGGCAAGAACGTCTACCCGTTCGGCAAGGACCCGAAGGCCGACTGCATCCTCTACCTCGCGTGCGAAGAGCTGCTCCAGACCGCCGACGCGTACATCACGATCGAGATGCTGCTCGCCGACTCGAGCGTGATCCCGCGCCCGAACCCGAGCGAGCAGCTCGTGCTCGCGTTCGAGTACTGGGACGGGAAGCGCTGGCGTCACCTCGGCCGCTCCGCGCCACGCGGTGCGCTTCCGGGCGCCGGCGACGAGCTCGGCTTCCACGACGACACGAAGGCGCTGTCGCAGTCGGGCACCGTCAGCTTCCGCCGCCCGAAGGACATGGAGGCCCTCGAGATCAACGGCATCCCGAAGCGCTGGGTGCGCATCCGCATCGAGAAGGGCGACTACGGCGAGGCCGGCAGCTACACGCTCGAAAGCGACAAGTGGATTTTCAAGGACGACCGCCCACTGCGGCCGCCGGCGCTGCGCTCGATGACGTTCCGCTACCGCGAGGACTATCGCGATGTGCGGTACGTGCTCTCGTTCAACGACTTCCAGTTCACGGACGTCACCGAGGTCGCGCGCTCCGAGTTCACGATCTTCCAGCCGTTTGAGGCCAAGCCCGAGGAATCCCCCGCGCTATATCTCGGCTACACCTCGAAGCCGCCGAACGATCCGATCGGTCTGTTCTTCCAGCTCGAGGAGGAGCTCGGTCTCGGCTCGGTGCCGAGTGAGGAAGCGAGCATCTCCACGACGGAGCTCTCGCAATACGAAGCAGCGCGCAGGGCGGCGTGGGAGGCAGGGCAGCGCGTCGTGTGGGAGTACTGGGATGGCCGCGAGTGGGAACCGCTCGCTGTCGATGACGAGACGCAGGGTTTCACGAGCTCGGGCTTCGCGATCTTTGTCGCGCCCGATGACTGGATCGGCTCGAGCAAGTTCACCGAGGAGCGGTTCTGGCTTCGTGCGCGTCTCGAGCAGGGTGGCTACGTCAAGCCACCGCGCATCAAGATGGTCGTGTCGAACGCGGTCGACGCGCACAACCACGAGACCGTCCGCGACGAGACGCTCGGCAACTCCGACAACACGCCGATGCAGCAGTTCCAGTTCCTCCGCCAGCCGATGCTCGACGACGAGATCGTCGAGGTTCGGGAGAAGCAGGTACCGGCAGCGGAGGAGGTCAGCGATCTCGGCGCCGAGGCGGTGCGGCTCGTCGACCTGGAGACCCCGCAGAACAACGAGCGCTGGGTCCGCTACAAGCGGGTCGACAGCTTCTTCGCATCGGGGCCGCGGAGCCGGCACTACACCCTCGATTACGTGACCGGCGTGATCACGTTCGGCGATGGTCGCCGCGGCATCGTGCCGCCGGACGGCAAGAACAGTGTCGTCGCCCGGTCGTACCGGATCGGTGGCGGCGCGCTCGGCAACGTCAACGCGGGCACGCTGACCTCGCTGGGGCGTGCGCTCGCGTACATCGAGACCGTCACGAACCCGGTGCCGGCGCAGGGCGGCGCGAATCGCGAGACGATCGAGGAGGCGAAGAACCGCGCCCCGTACACGATCAAGAGCCGCGACCGCGCGGTGACCTCCGAGGACTACGAGATGCTGGCGCTGCGTGCGTCCACGATGCTCGCCCGCGCCCGCTGCGTGCCCGACCGCACGAACCGCGGCCACGTCACGCTCTGCATGGTGCCGAAGGGCGACACCCGCGGCCAGGAGCTCACGCGCCGGCTCGTGCCGTCGAACGAGGTGCTCCGTCACGTCAAGCGCTACCTCGACGATCGCAAGCTCGTCGACACGGTGCTCAACGTGATCAAGCCCCGGTACAAAGATCTGTCGCTGCGCGTGGTACTTATCCGCCGCACCGTGGGAACCAGCGATCGCCTTCGCAAGGACATCGAGCTGAAGCTGCGCCGCTACCTGCACGCGCTGGTCGGCGGACGCGACGGCAAGGGCTGGGAGTTCGGGCGGCCCGTGCTCAAGGCCGAGCTCGTTCACCTGGCCGAGGAAGTGCCGGGCGTCGAGGGCGTGGACTCGCTGGGGATCTGGGACGAACAACGCAACGTCGGTGTCGAACACCTCCGCCTCGATGACGACGAGCTGCCGTTCCTCGTGCACGTCCACGTCGCGGAGAAGGTCCGGGACGACATCAGGTAACGATGGCGACCGACGCGCTCCTCAACCGTAAAGTCGTCCGCGTTCCGGACGTCGTCGGCCGTCCGCTGACCAAGGCGACCATCCTCATGGAGGACGCGGGTCTTCCGCGCGTGGTCACCCTGTACCGCGAGAGCTACGAGGACCGCGACACGGTGCTCGAGCAGCGACCCACGCGCGGCCAGATGGTCTACGACACCACCGAGGTCACGATCTGGGTCGCGCGCCGCGGCTACCTCGAGAACCTGCCGGCGATCTACCGGCGCTCCGACGGCGTCGGCCGCAACCTGGTTCGCGACGTGTGCTTCGTCTTCGAGCACATGTTCGATTCCGTCGAGAAGAACCTCAACGACGGGTGGCGGTTCTACGACCCACACGTCTCGCCGGTGGAGTTCCTCGACTGGCTCGCGAGCTGGACGGCCTTCACGGTCGATCTCGACTGGCCCGAGGCGGAGAAGCGCGCGCTGATCCGGCGCTCGGTCGATCTCTACCGGATCCGCGGCACGAAGCGCGGCCTCGCACTGTTCCTCAAGCTGTTCACCGGGCACGAGCCCGACATCGCGGAGAACACCTGGCCGTTCAAGGGATTCCGGATCGAGGCAGACGGAGCAGAGCAGGGCGCGCGCGTCGCGCTCGACTCGGTGATCCTGCCACCGGTCGAGCTGGCTCACTGCTTCGTCGTCACGATGCCGATCAAGTTCGAGTCGGTGACGCCCGAGGTCGTGATCCGGATCCACCAGATCATCCAGATGGAAAAGCCGGCGCACACGCAGTACTACCTGCGCTTCGCCGAGGAGAAGGGTGACGTCGAGCTCCGTGAGTTCTTCTCCATCGGCCTCCGGTCGGGTATCGGCATCGGCGCAGAAGTGGTCGAAGGCGAAGAGGACGGCGGCTCCAGTACTACTCCCAGTAGCGGCGGCAAGGACAAGTCATGAGCGAGAACGCACAGCAGGGTTTCAAGCGCATCAACTTCTTCAAGGGGTTCTTGACCACCGAGAAGGATTGGAACGACGCCGAGCGCTATCACATCGACAAGCGTCGGTTGCACAACCGGATGCTGCACTCGCCGGGCATCATCTACGGCTACTCCGGTGACCTCCGTGTCAACGCGCGAGCCCGTGGCGATCTGTCCGTCGAGGTTCAGCCGGGCTACGCGATCGATGGTCAGGGCAACGACCTGATGATCTTCGATGCGACGATCCGCAACATCAACCTCGAGGAGTTCCGGCTCCCGCAGACGATCTACATCGTGCTGCGCTACTACGAGGAGCTCACGGACTTCATCGCGTACAAGGAGAACCTCGAGTACAAGGGCCACCGTCGCGTCCTCGAGTCCTGCCGCGTCGAGATCTCGCAGACCGAGCCCGACATCCAGCGCGAGGTCGAGCTCGCCCGCGTCTACCTCGAGAAGGGCGTGCAGCGCGTGCGCGACGCCCGCGATCCGGCGGATCCGAAGCCGAACGAGATCGACATGCGCTACACGCCGCGCGGAGGTATGTCCGGCTCCACGCTCGCTCCGCACCTGCGGCTGCGCATGGAGAACCTCCTCTGGCAGGTCCGCAAGGGCGCCCTCGAGTACACGCGGCGCGGTGTGATCGCAGGGCACAACGTCGTGCAGGCCTGCAACACGTCGCTGATGCTGCTCTACGCGAACCAGCTCGATCTGCGGAACATCTTCGACGTGTTCAAGCTGATCATCGACTCCGAGGGCGAGCTCGCGCTCGACGTCGACGTCCACCACCCGACGATCGCGCAGAAGAAGGAGTTCTCCGAGTACCGCCGCCAGGTCGAGATCCTTCGCGGCCTGCTCGCCGAGAACAAGAACAACATGGACGCGTACATGAACCTCCTCGCGTATCAGGCGAAGTGCGCCGAGATCGCGATGAGCGCCGTCGCCGGCGAGAAGCCGCTGATCGAGGCGCCGAAGGAGAAGAAGGACAACGCGCCGAAGATCGCCGACATCAAGGACTGGGAGGGCGTGAAGGGCATGCCGCAGCCCAAACCCTCGATGGAGCTCGAAGGCATCACCTGGGTGCTCGTCGACGAGATCGAGATCCTGAACAAGGATTCCGAGGACAAGCACATGTTCACGATCAAGGAGGCCAAGGACTCCTACCGGTCGCGACAGAAGCTCAAGTACCCCGACGGCACGACCGTGGAGGACACGGGCCGCGCGCACGTCGACGGTTACAGCGAGTTCAAGCTGATGAACATCACGGCGGGCCGTCCGTTGGTGGTGCTTCGCCGCATGGACTACGTCTACGGCGACTACGAGCTCGAGATGGGGGTAAACGGGAAGAAGGGAATCGTCGTCTCGTGCGTTGGCACGGACCGCGTTCACCGCTGGCGCAACTGGCCGGCCCTGATCCCCGCCGACCTGGTCGTCGGGGACTCGGTCATCATCCGGCAGTCGTCGATCACCGCCGGTCGCGACATCAACATGTTCCACATCTGGGCCTATCAGCCCAAGTAGGTCACGCTGCAGATCTGGCCGGCAGTACCGACGAGGCGAGCGTGCTAAACTACGCCGGCCGGGGGCGGCCCGCGTGCGGAGGCACTGCCTATGTTCCTTGAATACCTCGAGCCAATATTTCGGCCGTTCCGCGCGATCTACAACAAGTGGCTCGGTGCCAAGAACACCGTGGGCAACGCGCAGATCGAAGCCGGTCGCGCGAAGGCGATGGCCGCCCAGGGTAAGGGTTACGTGAAGCAGGCCGGCGCCATCAATGACAAGGTGAATGCCGCAGCAGGCGTACAGGGAGCAGATATGCAACAGCCAGGACAGCCGGGTGCGCCCGGCGCACCAGGGGCCCCAGGAGCGCCGGGTGGCGCACTACCTCCGGGCGTTCCGAACCCGAATCCCCCGCTTCGCGAGAAGGGGTTCTTGTTCAAGAAGAAGTTCTGCACGCAATGCGATCAGCAGCTCGACCGGAGCTGGGACGCCTGCCCGTACTGCGCGCAGATCGCGCAGCAGGTCGTCGCCGCGCCCGCGAAGGCGCAGGCGATGAAGACGCAGGCGTTCGTGCTCGATTCGCAGGGCGGCCCGGGCACCATGCAGCTGCTCGGCTGGATCATTCCGCTGCAGGGTCCGCAAAAGGGCGAGCTGTGCACGCTCCAGGCGGTCACCACGGTCGGCACCGATCCGAAGTGCACCCTCGTCCTCAACGACAAGTTCATGTCGAGCAAGCACGCCGAGATCAAGGCGGAGAACGGGATCTGGGTCCTGAAAGACGCGGGCTCGACGAACGGGACCTACGTCAACAACAAGCGCATCGATCGCCACGAGCTGGTCGACAACGACTTCGTCAAGTTCGGTAGCTTTTTGCTGAAGTTCAAGAGCCTATGACCAGAGCGACGAGCAACCGCGCCACGCTGGCGTTCTTTATCCTCGGCACACTGATCGCCACGCTCTGGGGCGCTCGCCCCGTGGCTGCCGATGGCGGTCCGATCGAAGTGTTCCTCTCCGTGAGGCCGCAGGATCCAGCGTCGAAGACGAAGGATGATGCGCCGTTCATCGATGCGACCGTGATCGGCGGCGCTGGACTTCCCGTCGAGAAGTTCACGCTCACCGACACGACGGCGAAGCCGCCGGTGACGCTGAAGGCGATCTCGCTGCGTCCGTACACCGCCGGCACCGAGACGATCGCGATCGCGTTCGTGTTCAACGGCCAGGAGGCCTGGATCGGTAACGACGACTACGAGGCCGAGGAAAGCTCGGCTCGCACGCTCGGCGTGCTGAAAGGCCTCAAGCAGGCACTTCAGACCGTGCCGTTCGCCAACGCCGGCCCGCCGGGCTCGAAGGGCGTGCTGATCGTCTACGGCGACAAGGCCGAGGTCAAAGTGCCGATGGGCCCGATCGCGAACATCACACCCGAGGCGCTCGGCACGCAGAAGGACTACAACCGGAAGTTCGGAACCGCGATGACCGAGGGCATCAACCTCGCGCTGTCGGAGCTCCGCAACGCTACCGCATCGCGCAAGGCGCTGATCTTGATCTGCGACGGCAACGACACGAACAACGAGGCCGCGAAGGCTCAGCTCGCGAACTACAAGAAGGAGGCCGCCAACGAGAAGATCCAGACGTTCGCGATCATCTTCAAGGGCCAGCTGTCGGAGCCCGGCAACGTGATCACCACGATGATCCCTGCCGCGACGACGGTGACGAACGCCGAGGGCATCGCCACTGCGATCCAGGGGATCTTCTCGCGCATGGCCAACCGCTACTACCTGACGTTTCCGGGCTTTGACCCGAAGCTCGGCGTCGGGTTCACGTGGGACGGCAAGGACCACGACATGATGCTGAAGATCGACAAGGACGAGACCGAGGTCCAACAGCTGACGCTGTTGCCGACGTGGTCGCCGCCGAAGAAGGGTGGCTTCCCGTGGTGGATCATCGTGGTCGGGATCGTCGGTCTGCTGCTCCTCATCATCATCCTCGCGGCGGTGTTCGGGAAGAAGAAGGAGGCGCCAATGCCGATGCCGATGCCGATGGCGGCACCCGCGCCGGGACCCGCCGAGCCACCGAAGCCGATGGGCCCGGTGAAGACGGTGATGTTCAACGCGAGCGGAAGCGACGACGGCTTCCCGATCGTCGGGTGGCTCGTGCCGATGAACGGTCCGGCCGCGTACCAGACCCTCCGCCTCCGCTCGGGTGGCACGAAGATCGGCACGGCACCGCCCGCCGACATCGTCGTCAACGATGGGTTCATGAGCACCGACCACTGCCACATCAACGCGTCGCCGCAGGGGTTCGTGCTGGTGGATCCGGGGTCGACGAACGGTTGCTACGTGAATGACCGTAAGGTCCAGAAGCACGAGCTCGTCGATAACGACACGATCACGCTCGGCAAGACCAACTTCAAGTTCAAGTCGATCAACTAGCGAGCGCACGTGGAGACCGGTCCGCTTGTAGGCCTCATCATCGGTGGAGCCGTTCTGCTGCTCCTCGTCATCTGGCTGATGGCGCGGAAGAGCAGTGCGCCCGCTGCCCAAAAGATCTGTGGCGGCTGCAAGCGGGTGATGCTGCCGGTCTGGACGAAGTGCCTGTTCTGCGGCTGGGCCCCGGGCGCGCGACTCGAGTTCATCCTCGGGCCCATGGCGAACCAGACGCTCCAGCTCGCCGACGAGATGACGACGATCGGCTCGGTGGCCGGCGCCACGGTGGTCCTCGCCGATCCCGCAGTCTCGAAGAAACACGCAGCCATCCGCAAGGTGGACGCCTCGACCTACGAGCTCGCCGACCTCGGCTCCACAAACGGCGTGTACGTCAATGGCCACAAGGTCCCGAAGAAGACCCTGGAGCCCGGCGACATCATCCGCGTGGGTAATACCGAAGCTGTGTTCAAGCGCGGCTGAAAAACGCGGTAGAATTTCCCGAACCTAATGGCACGCCTCCTGTTTCGGGACAGCCAGGGCCGCGAAGGGACGGTCGAGCTGTCGCCGACTGAAACCGTCTACGTCGGTCGTGGCCTCGAGTGCGCGATCCGCACAGACGACGGCATGGTCTCGCGAAAGCATTCGCAGATCCGCATGGAGAACGGCCGTTACGTCGTCGAGGATCTCGGCAGCGCAAACGGTACGCACCTCAACAACGTGCGGATCCAGAAGCAGGCTGTCGGCCACGCAGACATCATTCAATGCGGCTCGTTGATGATCCGATTCATCGACGAGGGCGGCGTTCACGTCGTCGCGCAACCGCTGCCCGCACCAGGTGCCGCGCCGCCGCAAAAGAAGGGCGGCACGATGGTGCTCGAGCGCAACGATGCGCCTCCGCTCGCGGGCGGAATGCCCGGTGGCGGAATGCCCGGTGGCGGAATGCCCGGCGGCGGAATGCCCGGTGGCGGAATGCCGGGAGGCGGATTGTCATCGGGCGGCATGCATCCCGGGACCGGCGGATTTGGTCCCGGCGGATCGGCGCCGGGGATGGGCAGCAGTCCAGGCGCGTATGGCGCACCGCCGTCGATGCCCGGCGGCGGCGGCAGCCCATACGGTGCTCCTCCGGGAATGCCCGGCGGTGGTGGCCCACCGTCGATGCCCGGCGGTGGCGGTGGTGGCTACGGTGCTCCCCCGCCCAGTGGCGGTGTCGTCGGTGGTGTGCCCGCCGCGGGACTTCCGTATGGCGGCCCGCCGCAGGTCCCCGGTGGTCCTGCGCAAGGTGGCAGCATGTTCGGCGCGGGACGTTCGATCGCACCGATCGCACCGACGCCGTCGCAGTACGGACAGAGTCCTTCTATCGGTGCGGGCGGCATGTCAACGCGCGGCGCTCCGGGCGGCGGGGGGCCACCCGGCGGCGGGGGGCCAGGCACGCACGGCGGGCCGTATGGCGGACCGCCGGGAATGCCCGGTGGTGGAGCGCCAGGGATGCCTGGTGGTGGCGGAGCGCCGGGGGGCGCGCCGAATCTTCCGTATGGAGGTCCACCGGGATTTCCCGGTGGCGGAGCGCCGGGGGGCGCGCCGAACCTTCCGTACGGAGGGCCACCCGGGATGCCGCACGGCGGAGCCGCCGGTGGTCCGCCGGCGATGCCGGGCGACCCGCACAGCATGTTCGGTCGCGGCGGACCTCCGGGCGCCGTGCAGAACACGCAGAGCGCGGCCGCAGCGGCCGAGAACAAGGTCATGGTCGACCTCGGTCTCGAGTTCGATCCGAACAAGGCCGACAACGAGATCAAGAAGCTTCGCGCCGAGGTCGAGAAGGCGAACGAGGCGCGTGACCGCGAGGTCGCCGACGGTAAGCGCGTGCGCGCGGAGTCGGCGACGCTCCGCGATCGCGTCGAGGAGCTGCGCGCGCAGGTCAAGGATCGCGAGGACCAGGTCTCCGCGCACGACCGCGTGGCCGACGAGCTCCGCGACGAGCTGCAGCAGACCCGCACCGAGCTGACGAAGGCTCGCGGCGAGATGGGCGAGCTCGCCGAGGCCATGGCATCGCGCGAGCGCCAGGCCGCGCGTGCCGTCGAGGAGACCTCCAAGATCCGCGAGGACATGGAGGACAAGACCCGGCAGCTGATGGAGCTGTCGCGGACCAAGGATGAGGGCTGGAAGAAGCTCAACGAGCAGCTCACCGAGATCGAGCACCTTCGCGAGGTGATCAACGAGCAGGAGCGCATGCTCGAGGAGCGCCGCATCGGCTTGATCAGCCAGGAAGAGGTGATCAAGGAGCTCCGCGCCGACAAGGAAAAGAACCTCAAGGCGATGGGCAAGATGAAGGCCGAGCGCGACGAGGCGCAGTCTCAGGGCGCGCGTGCGACCGCCCAGATCACGGCCGTCGAGGAAGAAAACCGCCGCATGGGGCGGCTGCTCGTGGAAGCACAGACCGATTCGGGACGCGGCGGCGCGCAGCCCGATCACATGATGAAGATGACCGGCGACATCCGCGATCTGCGCGTGGAGCTGAAGCAGGTGCAGGCGGATCGCGATCGGCTCGCCGAGCAATACGAGGCCGCGGAGCGCGATCGACAGAAGTCCGAAGGGCGGATGGCCCAGATCGAGGTCGAGCTGCAGGAAGCCGTGCACGGCAAGCTCGCGGCCGAGAGCTCGCGCAACGTCGCGCAGGACGCGCTCGCGAAGGCCGAGGTCGCTCGTCACAAGGCGGCCGAGGAAGCACTCAACGCGGCGAAGGCGCGCGACTCCGCGGGCACCGCCGGCGACGATGCGCGGCGCGAGCTCGACAAGCTGCGCAAGAAGGTCGCCGATCTCGAGAAGGCCCAGGGCGCGGCCAACACGGGCCTCGATCCGAAGGAAGTGCAGCTCGAGCGCGAGGCTGCGGAGCGCAAGCTCAAGGAAGCGATCGATAACCAGACCACTGCCGAGCGTGCGATGAAGTTGCTGCAGGCCGAGGTCGACGCGGCGAAGACCGATGCTGCGAAGGCGCGCGCGGAAGCTGCGCGCATGAAGGCGTCGTCGGATGCGCAGGCGGAGTCGATCATCGACGCCGCGGCCCCGGCAGCGTCGGGTGGTGGCGGTGCCGAGATCGCGAAGGTAGCCGGCGAGGTGTACGAGGCGATCAACGACATCCTGTCGGAGATGCGCAACAACATGGTGCTGGTGAAGGGCGAGCTGCCGAATCTCAAGGCCGACGCCGAGACCATGCAGGCGGTGACCGATGCCGTGGAGGCGCTGGTCGACAGCGCGGAGACGGCGAAGGGCGCGCTGCGCGGGCTACGCGATCTTGCGGAAGTGAAGTGACATGACCATCGAGAACAAGCGGAGCAGCAAGGGCGAGATCGAGGATTTGATCCGGGCGAGATACTCGCTGATCTGGATCGTGTCGCCCGAGGAGACCCGCGTCGAGGACTCGCTACGCAAGCTGTGCGTCGAGCGCGAGATGCGGCTCGAGGTGTGGTCGATCACGGAAGGCTTCAAGACGATCGCGAACGGGCAGGGCACGCGTGACGTCAAGGACCCGATGAAGGCGATCGATCACGTGATCCGCGCCGAGGGGAAGGCGCTGTTCGTGCTGCGCGACTTCCACCCGTTCCTCAAGGAGCCCGCGGTCGTCCGCCGGCTGCGCGACGCGGCGACGGAGCTGCGCAAGACGAAGAAGACGCTGCTCGTGCTGTCGCCCGTGACCAAGATCCCGCCCGAGCTCGAGAAGAGCGTGTCCGCGGTGCTCGACTGGGAGCTGCCGACTCGTGTGGAGATCGAGCAGGCTGCACGCCGCGTGCTCCCGGCGCTTCCGGCGACCACGCAGCAGGTGATCGAGAGCGATCCGACCTTCATCGAGCGCGTCGTCGAAGGTGCGCTCGGCCTGACGCTCGTCGAGGCAGAGAACGTGTTCTCGAAGAGCGCCGTGCGCACGCACACGTTCGACCTCGAGACGATCCTCGAGGAGAAGAAGCAGATCATTCGCAAGAGCGGTCTGCTCGAGTACTACGAGCACCGCGAGGAGTTCTCCGACGTCGGAGGCATGGAGATCCTGAAGGACTGGCTCGTCAAGCGACGCAGTGCGTTCAGCTCGCGCGCCCGCGATTTCGGCCTGCCGCTGCCGAAGGGCATCCTGCTGATCGGCGTGCCGGGCACCGGCAAGTCGCTCACCGCGAAAGCCGTCGGCGCGCTCTGGCAGATGCCGCTGCTCCGGCTCGATGTCGGCAAGATCTTCGGCGGCCTCGTCGGCTCCTCCGAGGAGAACATTCGCAACGTGATCAAGACGGCCGAGGCGATCGCGCCCGCGATCCTCTGGATCGACGAGCTCGAGAAGGGGTTCTCGGGAACCGGCTCCTCGGGACAGACCGACGGTGGCACCACGTCGCGCGTGTTCGCGTCGTTCATCACCTGGCTTCAGGAAAAGACGACGCCGGTGTTCGTGATCGCGACCGCGAACAACGTCCACCAGCTACCTCCGGAGCTGCTGCGCAAGGGCCGCTTCGACGAGATCTTCTTCTGCGATCTTCCTGATCGCGAGGACCGCCGCTCGATCATCGACATCCACATCCGCAAGAAGAACCGCGATCCGGGTCAGTTCGATCTCGACAAGCTCGTCGACGCGACCACGGACTATTCGGGCGCCGAGCTCGAGCAGGCGGTCATCGCCTCGCTGTACGACGCGTTCGACACCGGCAACGATCTGTCGACCGAGGGTCTCCTCAACACGCTGAAAGATATCGTCCCGCTCGCGATCACCATGCGCGAACAGATCGAGACGATGCGCGAGTGGGCACGCACCCGCGCGCGTCCCGCGGCGTCCCGCGGCCGAACCCCGTCGAAGAAGCAGGGCTGGATGGCACGCCACGGTGCGCCGACGGCGAATCTCGGCGACAAGGGTCCCGAGACGGCGGACGACGGCGAGCGAAAGCTCGAGCTGTAGGCTATCCGTTCGACAGAGCGGGAAGCCTTCGGCCTGGTTCCGGGTACACTAGGGAGACGTCATGTCGCATTTCACGAAGTGCGCCCTCAAGATGACCAATCTCAGGGCGGTCAAGAAGGCGCTTGCGGACCTCAAGCTCAACTACAACGAGGCGGAGCAAGGTCAGTCGGTCACGGTGCGCGGCTACCGCGGTGACACGCTGAAGGCCGCGATCGCGGTGGATATGGGGCGCTACGACGTCGGTGTCGTCGACAACGAGGACGGCACCTACGACCTCACCGCGGACTGGTGGGGCGTCGAGACGACCAAGGGTGTCTCCGAGGAAGAGTTCAAGCACCAGCTCTCGCAGCGGTACCAGTATCACAACGTGAAACAGGCCTGCGAAGAGAAGGGATACGCCGTCGAGGAAGAGGTCAACGAAGAGGACGGGTCGATCCGGCTCGTCGTCTCGAAGTGGAGTGCAGAATGAGCACGAAGAAGAACATCGAGATCGTGATCAACGCCAAGGGCGAGGTCACCTACGAGGCCAAGGGCATCAAGGGCGCGAGCTGTCTCGACGAGACCGCGTTCCTCCAGGCCGCACTGGGCGGGGAGGCGGCGATCGTCGACCAGCAGAAGACCTCTGAATACTATGAACAATCAGAGGGTTACGTCTCGACATGGAGCGGGGAAGGCAAGGACGAGTAAGCCCGTAGGATGTCTACAGTGGCGGACCAAGAAGAGCCGATACCGGAGAACGAGCTTCGCGCCGAAGATCTCAACGACGAGATCACGCGCAAGTACGATCCAGAACGGCTGCTGAAGCTGATCGGGAAGCGCGCCGGCAAGGGCGAGTCGCTCGATCTCGCGGTCCGCAACAAGTACGAGCAACGGTTCGGCGTCGACCTCGGCCACGTCCGCATCTACAGCGGTGAGTTCGCCGAGGAGTTCAACAAGAAGCGCGACGCGTTCGCAGTCACGGTCGGCGCGACCGGTATGATTCTGATGGGCGGCTCGCCCGAGAAGTCGATGGCGACATCGGCTGGTCAGTCTCTGCTCGCCCACGAGCTCACGCACGTCGCGCAGGCGCAGCGCAACCAGGGCGGCGGTCTGCATCGCAAGGCCACGTTCGACAGCGGCATGCCGTTCGGCGAGGAGCACGAGGTCGAGGCCGAGGAGCACGAGGCCGCGGTGCAGCAGGAGTCCGCGAGCGCGGGTGCCGCACCGGCGGGGGCGAAGGGCGCGGGCTCGAAGGAGAGCCTCGAAGCGGCCACCGAGAAGGTCAAGGCGAAGGTCCTCCAGATGGCCGCGGATGCCGCGCGTACGTACTCGTACCGCAACGGTTCGACGCGCCGCCCGTGACGGCCTGATCGACGGATCTGGGGTATCCTCGTCGAGATGACCGAGCTGAGCGCCGATGCAGGCGTGGTCCAGTCGCGAGTCCAGCTCGAACGGCTGGTCGCCGAGGACGAGCTCGCGGGCCGCACGATCTCGGGGTTCGCGGCGCAGCACCTCCTGTTGCGCTCCGTCGATATGGACGGGGTGACCATCGAGAAGCTCGACCTGCGCAACGCCGACTGCGATGACGCACGGCTCGAGCGCGCCGAGCTGATCCTCAGTGACCTGCGCACGTCGAGCTGGAAGGGCGCGCTGTGGCACCGCGTGACCGCGAAGGACTGCGACCTCACGGAGGTCGACATGACGGGCGCGCAGGTCCTGCGCTGCACGTTCGGCCCGGTGCGGATGGCGCGGACGCGCTTTCATCAGGCGCGCCTGCAGGGCACCACGTTCAAGGACTCCGAGCTCTACTCCGCCGACTTCGCCGAGGCGGTCGTGATCAAGTGCGTGTTCGAAGGCTACGAGCACGCCACGGTCTCGCTGTCGCGCACCAACTGGTGCGGTGCGTCGCTGTTCGACGTCGACTTCCAGCGCGCGAACATGTACGGCGCGAACTTGCGGGGGGCAGTGCTCATGCGCTGCAACCTCAAGGGTGTGAATCTGTGCAGCGCGGACCTGACCGGCGCGCGCCTCGTCGGATGCGAGACGTCCGGCATCGATCTCGACGGAGCCACGTTCTAGGAGTCATATGCCGTCCCGTCCCGACCTTCGCGACATCGCGAGCAACGTGAAGGATGCGTTCGCCGACGCCTCCCGTGAAACGCTGCTCGAGGTTCTGACCTTCGTGATCAAGGAGTACGTCGTCGAAGGCCCGCCGCCGATGCTCGTGCATCAGGCCGAGAACCTCGCCGACCTGAAGGGCGCGTCGTTCGCGACCCTCATCTCCGCACTACAGACGCGGTTCGACTTCCCCGAGCTCGCAATGTTCGTCGTCGACGGCGAGAACGTCAGCGTCCGCGTCGGTGGCGTGGTTCAGCCGCTCGTCGCCGCCCGCCAGCCGCCGGCGCCGCTGCCGGCACCTGCGGCTCCTCCGCAACCGGGCGTTCGCGTCGTCGAGACCACCACGCAGCAGCGCCCACCGCAGCAGGCTCCGGCAGCCCCGGCAGCTCCGCGTGAAGCTCCACCACCAGCGCGTGGTCTCTCGGTCCGCGGTCGTCCGAGCGGTGACGAGCCCGGCGCTCCGTCTCCGGCGCAGCCCGCAGCACCGCAGCCAGCTGCACCAGCGCAGGGCGCGCAGAGCAGTGACAAGGGCGACAAGCCCGACGCTTCCGGGGACGACGCGTCCGCGCGGTTCAGCCTGCTGGAGCTCGACTAGTGTCCTCGGTCGCGCGCCGGTATTACGAGCGCGGAAAGCACGCGCTCGATACCGGCGACCTCAACTCCGCCGAGGAGTCGTTGCGCGCGGCGCTGGATCTCGCGCCGCAGTTCGGCAACGCACGCGTCGCGTATGCGGTCGCGATCGCGCGCAACGGTGATTGCCCGCGTGCCGCGAACGTTCTGCGTCAGGGCATCGGCCGCGCATCGTCGCGGATCTCCGCGGCCGCGATGTACGCGACGCTCGGCGACGTGCTCACGCTTGGCGGTGACTTCCTGGGCGCGCAGGAAGCATTCGAGATGGCCGGCCAGACCCCGGGCTTCGAGGTACGCGTGGCATCAGGCCTCGCACGCGTCTACGCTCGCCTGCGTCGCTACGAAGACATGGCAACGCAGCTCAAGCGCGCCGCGTCGCTCGCGGGCTAGAACGCCACGGGCGTCGTCGAGAGGTCCGTGCCGCTGAGGGCGCCGCGATAGCGGAGCGATCCAGCGCCGCCGCCACCACCGCCGCCGGCTGCACCTCCGCCGCTGCCGCCGCCCGCACTGGAACCGTTCTCCGCGGGCGTCATGCGGAACGCACCATCGCCGCCGTCGCCGCCGTCCTGCGACGCGCCGGTTCCACCGGTCGGCGCTTCGTCCCAGTCGCGATCATCGCGACCATC
This sequence comes from Deltaproteobacteria bacterium, assembly GCA_013813765.1. Lineage (GTDB taxonomy): Bacteria > Myxococcota_A > Polyangia > Haliangiales > Haliangiaceae > JABFXX01. The sequence goes on from JACCRC010000305.1 coordinate 17,961, forward strand.
GCTGCCCATGCCCGAGCGCGTGCCCTCACCGCCACCGCCGCCGTTGACGTTGACGTTGCCGGTGACGCTGATCGCCGGCGACTCGAGGACGACCATGCCGCCGGACCCGCCGCCGCCGGCACCTCCGGAGAACGGGATCCCGCGCCGACCGCCGGCGCC
>JACCRC010000310.1 GCA_013813765.1 Deltaproteobacteria bacterium
GGGTCAGATCGTCGCCGACATCCCCACCCTCGTGAAGAAGCTCGCCGACGAGGCGAAGGTCCTCTAGGGCTCGAAGGAGTTATCACCATGGGCAACGTCCTCGCATTTCTCGAATTCTCCGGCGCCACGCTCCGTTCGAGCGCGCTCGCCAATCTCGCGTTCGCTCGTCAGGCCGCTGAAAAGCACGGCGGCGAGGTGATCGCACTCCTTGTCGGTGATGGCGCCCAGGGCGCGAGCGCCGATGCCGCGAAGTACGCCGGCAAGGTCATCACCGTCGAGGATGGCGCGCTCGCGCACTACCTCGCGGAGACCTACGCGCCGATCGTCGCGCGGCTCGCGAAGGAGAACAACGCGACGCTGGTCTGTGCCACCGCCACCGCGGTCGGCAAGGATCTGATGCCGCGCGCCGCCGCGCTGCTCGACGCGGGCATGGCCTCCGACGTCGCGAAGGTCGACGCCAAGGACACGTTCACGCGCCCGATCCTGTCGGGCAACGCGAACTCGACCGTCCAGATCTCGACGCCGGTGATCGTCGCGACCGTGCGGCAGACCGAGTTCGAGGCGGCGGCACCGCTGCCGAGCCCGGGCACCGTCACGTCGGCCGCGGCCGGCGCCGTGGACGCGCTCGGTGCGCAGTTCGACCGCCTCGACGAGGTGAAGAGCGACCGTCCCGAGCTGACCGACGCGAAGGTCGTCGTCTCCGGTGGCCGCGGCATGAAGACCGGCGAGAACTTCAAGGTCCTCGAGGAGCTCGCCGATCTGCTCGGCGCCGCGATGGGTGCGTCCCGCGCTGCGACCGATGCCGGCATGGTCCCCGCGGACTGGCAGGTCGGCCAGACCGGTAAGATCGTCGCACCGAACCTCTACTTCGCGGTCGCGATCTCCGGTGCGATCCAGCACCTCGCGGGCATGAAGGGCTCGAAGACGATCGTCGCGATCAACAAGAACAAGGACGAGCCGATCTTCCAGGTCGCCGACTACGGGATCGTGGCCGACTGGGAGAAGGCGGTTCCGGAGTTGATCTCGGAGATCAAGAAGCTCAAGGCGACCCGCTAACTGCTCCCGCCACTGGGTTAAAGTCGCTGCCATGGACAAAAGGGTGTTCGTGGCGGTTTCGTTTGTTTTAGGTGTCAGCGCGCAAACGGCGATGGCGCAGAGTCCTCCACCGTGGTGCGCGAAGGCGGAGGGTCGGCTCGACTCCAACGCCAAGGAGGCGTTCACCAGCAAGGACGCGCGGTGGGCGGTGTTCTACCTCGTCGGCTCGTACTGCAAGCCGGATAGCGAGGCCAAGTCGATGGCGAAGGAGCTCGAGTCGGCGAAGAAGAAGTGGAGCGCCAAGCTCGACATGCAGGAGCAAGACTGGGCGGACGCCGCGGAGTGGGCGTCGATGGACCAGGGCTCGCGCATGAACAGGGACCTCAAGCACGACAAGAAGCGCGCATGGTCGTCGCTGACGCCGGGCCAGCAGTTCGCGCTGATCGACTTCGACTTCAACGAGGACGGTCCGGCATATGCCGCCGACGCGCTCGGCGCCAAGCTCTCCGAGGTCGGCCGGTTCGCGTACATCCAGAAGTGCATCAAGGCGAGCGACAACCAGCAGGCGGCATCGTGGGCGATGTGCCAGCCCGACATCGACGCGTTCGACAAGAAGAAGTTCTCCGAACAGCTACGCGTGGACACCGGGATCACGGGCGCCGAGCGCATGGAGATCCGCCTCCGCTACGAGGGCTTTGCCGACGAGCTGAAGCAGCATGCCGAGGAGGTCAAGAAGCTCCAGGCCAAGGACGGCGGCTACGCGACGATGTTCAAGACCGCGGCGCAGGGCTACGCGGACTTCGCGAAGGTGGATCCGACCGCGATCGCCCTGATGGCAGACATGGACGACGCGCGCGTCACGAACTCGCGCAAGGCGTTCGAGGGCTGCAGCGCTCGTGCGTGGCCGGCATGGAAGAAGGCGGTCAGCGCGCTTCCCGCGAAGAAGTTTGCGAACTTCAAGCGTGAGCCCGGTGACGAGAACGAGATCGTCCAGGCGCTCGGCGTGATCCTCGGAGATCCGGCCGGCTACCTGACCTCGGTCTCGCTCTACATCTGCGAGGGCGTTGGCGCCGCCGAACGCGGCAACATGGACTACCTGGTCAAGGCCGCCGGCAACAGCGCCTCGCGGTGGCCCGGCTTCCGCGGTCCGCGCCGCGCGGCGCTCACGGCGATGATGCTCAACGGAGTCACGCTCGATGACCGCGACGCGCGCATCGACTATCCGACCGTCCACCACGACTGGATGAGCCAGAACATGAGCTCGGGGGGTGGTGGCCGCGGGGTCGTCGCGAAGGTCGCCATCAAGGGCGAGAAGGCCACCGTGACGGTCAAGAAGGAGTTCGAGAAGCAGCAGCAGTGCCAGAGCTGGAAGTCGAGCAACAAGATCGTCCAGATCACGAGCAGCGGCTCGCTGATCTACGAGAGCTGGTGCACGTCGTCGAAGTCGGTCACCGTCGACAGGTCGTTTGACCCGCAGACCGTGAAGGCGCGCTACGTGGAGGGCCTCAAGCCCGGCATGGTGTTCACGAACACCGAGGACGTGGCCGGCGTGGTCTACGCGAAGAACGGCGCGAAGGAGCCGGTCTCGATCTGCAGCGCTCCCGTCAAGTAAGCTCGCCACGTGCTCTTAGCCCTCGCGGCCCTCGCCGCGGCGCTCGCGGTCGCCCTCGCCTGGCGCCACCCGTGGGCGCCGGCAGCGGGCGCGATGCTCGGGCTAGCGATCGCGCTCGCGACCGGCATCGCCGAGCTCGACGACGTCCGTCAGGCGCTCGGCGAGCTGTGGCGTCCGATGCTCGGCATCGTCGGCATCATGGCAACCACCGCGGCTGCCGCCGAGCTCGGCGTGTTCGCCCGGCTCGCGTCGTGGATCGAACCGCGCACCCGCGGGCCGGTGAGGCATGCGTTTCGGTTCGTGTTCGCGATCGCGGCGATCACCGCGGCGCTCCTCTCGAACGACGCCGCCATCCTGCTGCTCACGCCGGTGGTGATCGAGCTGTTGCGCGCGGTGTATCCGGTGCGCCATCCGAAGTTCGCGCTCCCGTTCGCGTTCGCCGCGTTCGTCGCCGCGGGGGTGGCTCCGTTGCCGACGAGCAACCCGATGAACCTCGTCGTCGCCTACCGTGCCGGCATCGGGTTCAACGAGTACGTGCTGCACATGGTGCCGGTCGCGCTCGTCGGATGGCTCGTCGCGTACGCGATGCTCGCCTGGTGCTACCGCGACGAGCTGTCGGATGAAGGACCGGCGCTCGGCCGCGCGCCGACGTTCGTGCCGCTGTCGAAGCACGCCGTGATCGTC
>JACCRC010000316.1 GCA_013813765.1 Deltaproteobacteria bacterium
CGCGCGGCCGAGGCGTACCTCAAGCTCGGCGAGCTCGACCGCGGCCTCGGCCTCCTCGATCAAGTGCTCGAGCGCCGCGGGCAGAAGCGCGCGAAGCACCGCACGGCCTCGGTGTTCCGCGCCGCGACGGTCGCCGCACGCTGGCTGTCGCCCGTGCCAGTCCGTCATCGCGCGCACGACGACGTGCTCGCCTCGGCGTACCGGGTGATCGCGAGCTTCCTCTCGACGCCATATCCGATCGAGTCTCTCGAGTACGTGCTGCGCGGCGTCGCGCTCGCAGAGAACAGCGGCGATCGCGCAGCGCACGCGATGGGCATGGCGATGCTCGGAGCGTATGTCGCGACCGGATCCCTCGGCCGGTTCGGCGATCGCGCGATCGCGAACGCGGAGCGGCTGTGCGCCCAGAGCAGCGCGGTCTATCCGCGCATGGTCGCCGCAGGTGCGCGCGGCATGCTGGCGACGTTGCGCGGCAACTGGAGGGGAATGCGAACCGCGCACACCGAGGCCGAGACCGTGTGCCGGCGGCTCGGGCTCGAGCGCTCGTGGGAGGCGTCGTTCATTCGCACGTACTGGGCACTCGGCGAGCTCTACGCGGGCGAGGCGCCGCGCGCACTCGAGCTGCTCGCCGGGCTGACCGACGCGAGCGAGGATCTGTGGACGCGAGCGATGCTCGGTTCGTGTCGCGGCCGCGTGCTCGTGCTCGCGGGCGATCTGCCTGCTGCCCGCGCCGTTGCCGACGAGCTCGCGCGTACGCCCGCGGCGCGCCAGGGCATGTCGTCGATCTATCGCCAGGTGTTCCTCGGCGAGCTCGCACTCGCGGAGCGCGACTGGCACCGCGCACGGCTCGTCGCTGATGACCTCGCGCGATCCGCGCGCGCGCAGTGGTTGTCGACGATGCCCGCGATCTCCGCCATGGTCGAGGTGATCAGCGGCACGGCAGATCTTGGCCTCGCTGCCGCCGGTGACCGCGCCGCCGCCGAGCGCGCGCTCGCCACCGCGAAGAAGCTCTACCGGCGGGGCCGGTTCTCGTTCTACGCCGCGACCGCGCTGCGGATCTGGGGACAGGCCGAGAGCTTGATGAACGACCGCACGCAGAGCCGCGTCACGCTCGCGCGCGCGGCGGCGATCGCGGACGAGCGCGGCGGCAAGGTCGATCGTCTGGCGATCCGCGCGCTCGTCGGTGAGCGCATCGATCCCGGACCGCTGGCAGCGGCCGTCGAGTGGAGCACCGGAGGAGTATGGCAGGAACAGTGATCGTGATCGGCGGCGGCGTGGGTGGGCTGACCACGGCGCACGAGCTGGCAGAGCGCGGCTACACCGTGCACGTCTACGAGTCGCGCTCTGCGTGGGGCGGCAAGGCGCGCAGTCAGCCGGTTCCCGGCTCCGGCACCGGCAGTCGCAGGGACCTTCCGGGCGAGCACGGCTTCCGGTTCTATCCGCGGTTCTACACCCACGTGATCGACACGATGAAGCGGATCCCGAGCCCGGTCGGTGGCTGGGTGTTCGATCATCTGCGCTCGACCACGGAGAGCGCGATCGCGCTCGTCGACCGCGGCACCTTCTACCGGTTCTATCGCCGCAAGGTGATCAAGCCCTTCGAGGTCCTCGCGGCACTCGAGCTGTTCTTCCAGGAGCTCGACTTCGACGATCAGGACATCGGCCTCTTCGCCGCGAAGATCCTCGAGTTCCTCACCGCGAGCGACGAGCGGCGGCTCGGCGAGTACGAGCGGATGTCGTGGTGGGACTTCCTCGAGGGCGATCTGTACTCACCGAACTTCCAGCGCCAGCTGCGCGCGGTACCGCGCACGATGGTCGCGATGGATCCGAAGCGTGGATCCGCGCGCACCGTCGGCGGCATCTCGATGCAGTTGATCCTCGACTATGCCGACACCGGGGTGAACAACGACCGCACGATGGGCGGGCCGACCTCCGAGATGTGGATCGATCCGTGGGTCGCGCAGCTCACGTCGCTCGGCGTGGCGTTTCACAGCGGCCTGTCGGCGACGACCATCGATGTCGCCGCGGGCAAGATCAGCGGCATCCAGCTCTCCGACGGCACCACGGTCACCGGCGACCACTACGTCCTCGCGGTGCCGATCGACACCGTGATCGGTCTCATCACGCCGGCGATGGGCGCACTTGATCCCCAGCTCGAGCGCCTCCGCCTCGCGAACCCCAACGACCTCGTGTCGTGGATGGTCGGCATCCAGTACTTCCTCTACGAGGACGTGCCGATCGTGCGCGGCCACACGTTCTTTCCCGACAGCCCGTGGGCGCTGACCGCGATCAGCCAGCCGCAGTTCTGGCGCGACCTCGGCATTTTCCGCACCCGCTACGGCGCCGGAGATGTCGGCGGCCTGATCTCGATCGACGTCTCGGACTGGGACACCCCGGGAATGTTCGTCAACAAGACGGCGAAGCAGTGCACGCCCAGCGAGATCGCGCAGGAGGTCTGGGGACAGTTGAAGGCCGCGCTCAACGGCACCGAGCCGGGCGAGGAGACGCTGACCGACGCGATGCTGCACTCGTGGCACCTCGACGCCGACCTCGACTACTCGTCGGGCGTGCCGCCGGCGAACCACTCGCGGCTGCTCGTCCACCCGCCCGGCTCTTACGACGTTCGCCCGGAAGCTGCGAGCCTGATCCCGAACCTCGTCTTCGCGGCAGATTACGTACGCACGGCCACAGATCTCGCGTCGATGGAGGGCGCGAGCGAGGCCGCGCGAAAGGCCGCGAACGCCGTCCTCGATCGAGATGGGTCGACTGCGACGCGCGCGCAGCTCTGGCCGTTGATCGAGCCGCGTCAGTTCCGGCACGCGAAGCGGCTCGATCGCTGGCTGTACCGTAACGGCAAGCCGCATGCGTTCGAGATCCTCGGGCTGCGCAACGCCGCGCGCGCCGCGAACTGGCTTCGCAGACTCGAGAGGGCCGCCGGCTTTGCACACGTGGACGACTGGCTGGACAAGAACGTGCGGCTGTCGAGGATCGCGCGCGGGATCCTGTCGTTTCTCGGCCTCGGCGCGTAGGATTGCGTTCGTGCGCTGGGTGGCCGCCCTCCTCGCAGTCCTGGGTGCCTGCGATACCGCCGCGGAGCGTTCCGCGGAGTGGTCGTACGTCCACGCCGCGATCATCCGCCCGGGCTGCACCAGCTCGAACTGCCACAGCAAGCTCGGGTCACAGCAGGGCGTGGACCTGTCGACGCCCGACTCCGCGTACATCCTCTTCACCGGCAAGGGCTGCGACGCGCCCGACCTGCCCGGCGAGCCGCCCGGCAACTTCGTGCGGCCCGGTCATCCCGAGCAGTCGAAGCTGATGTACCTGCTGCGCGGCGTGGGCGGCTCGATCATGCCGCCCGATTCGCCGCTTCCCGACGCCGAGATCGCGATCGTCGAGCGCTGGATCCTCGAGGGCGCGACATGCGATTGAGTGTGCTCGCGCTCCTCGCGCTGGTGCTGCTGGCGGGCACCGCCGAGGCATATCCGCAGTTCACGCTCGCGCTCGGAACCGATCGCTGCTCGGCGTGTCACTTCTCACCCGCGGGCGGAGGTCTGATCAACGACTACGGCCGCGACGAGGCCGGCGACACGCTGAGCGGGCGCGGCGACGGTCGGTTCGCGCACGGCGCGTGGACGCCACCGTCGTGGCTCGCGCTCGGCGCCGATGTTCGGCTCGCAGCCGGAGCCAAGCAGCTCGACGGTCAGGAGCGCGAGCTGCTCGCGTTTCCGATGCAGGCCGACACGTACACCCGGATCGTGGTCTCCCGTGTCTCGCTGAACCTGACGATCGGCCTCAACGGCGCGGCGCGCCCGCGCGCGGACGGCGCAAATCCATTGAGCTACGTCGCCTCGCGGCAGCATTACCTGATGTACGAGTTGCCGTCGGGAAACTTGACCGTGCGCGCCGGGAGGTTCTTCCCGGTGTTCGGCGTGCGCACGCAGGATCACACCGCGTATCCGCGCCGCTACATGGACCAGGGGACGCTCGAGGAGCCCTACGCGTTCGAGATCGGCGGGAGTGCAGGCGCCTGGGAGGGCTACCTCGCGGGCTTCATCGGCAATCCGATCCCGTTCACGGGCGCGGGCGCGAAGGCGAACGGAGCCACCGCCTACGTCGAGCGCCGATTCGAGAAGGTGATCGTGGCGGGGCAAGGGCGCGTCGCGCTGACCGGCGACGATCGCCGCGTCGCGCTCGGCGCGGTCGGCAAGTACTGGCTCGAGGGCCCGAAGCTCCTCGCGATGGCAGAGCTCGACGTGCAGCGACAGAGCTTCCCCGGCGGCGGCGATCCGCGCCTGCAGCTCCTCGGCTTCGCGCAGCTCACGCGAATGATCATGCCCGGCTACATGATCGGTGCGGCGGTCCAGCGCTGGTCGCCCGATCTCACGCTCGGCGGCAGCAGCCGCAACGCGCTCCAGCTCGACGTCCAGGCGTTTCCCTGGGCGCATGTCGAGGCCCACCTCCTCACCCGGCTCGAGGCCACAGGAGGGGACACCTTCGATCCCAACCTCCTCGTGCTCCTCCAGCTACACTACTACCTGTAACGTCTAGACGTCGCCCGGGGGGGGGGATGATAGCGTCGCCGGCAATGAGAGGGTTGGTCGAGCTTCGCGTCATGCTCGTGCTCGTGCTCCTGTGTGGTTGTCCCCCATCCCGGCGTGACGAGACTGCGGGTCCGAAGAAGGATCCCATCGTGGATGGGACCGGCGACCCTGACTCCGTCGCCAAGGGGGCGTGGTGTTGCCGATCCTGCACGAGCACGGCGGGCATCCTCACGTGCTCCGGTTGCACGGTGACGCCGGGCACGACGACGGCCTGCACCAAGGCCGGAGAGACCGTCCTCGTCGACTGCCCCGGGCGCACCACGTTCGATAGCGGTAACGTTGTCTGTTACTGACGAGGTCCGGCTACACTACGCCCCGTGAGGACCGTGCTCGCGCTCATCGCCGCCTCCGGGTGCGGCCTCGACGATCCTCCTGTGCAGCCGAGCTGGCAGGTCGACGTGATGCCGGTGCTCGCGGCGAACTGCGTGCGCTGCCACACGTACCCGACGATCGGCTTCGCCGCGCCCGGCCTTCGGATGGACTCGTACGATGCGGTCGAGGTCGTCGCGTTCGATGCGCCGATCGACGGAGCCGCACACAACGCGACGCTGATCGCGCAGCGGATCCAGTACAGCAAGTACCGCCCCGGAGAGACCGTGATGCCGCCGGGCCGCGAGCTCGGCGACTACGAGATCGGAGTGCTCCGCAACTGGGCAGGCCTCGTCGACGGATCGCTGAAGGCGCCGCGCGGTGCCGGCCGCTCCGACAACGCGCCGCCCGAGCTGACCCTCGAGGAGATCGGGCGCAACGGCGTCCTCGTGATGTTCCGCTACGAGGTCCGCGACCGAGATCGCGATCTCGTCGTCGGCAACCTGCGCGGCCCACGCAAGAAGGGCAACGAAGTGACCGGTGTCGTCGCGGATCTCGTTTCGGGCCGCGGCACGTTCACGATCGACCTCACCGATGTTCCGGCCGGCAGCTACGAGCTCGTCGCACGACTGGATGACGGGGCCGATATCGACGGGCCCGACGGCACGAATGACTTCATCGAGATCTCCGCCGGCATGCTGGTGGTGCCGTGAGCTGGCTGCACGCGGTCGCTGTGCTCGCGCTCGCCGGCTGCGCCGAGAGCGTGTCGCCGCCAGATGTCGGCGACTACACGAGCTGGCACCGAATCGAGACCATGGGCCCGGTGCCGGGTCACGGTGACTCCTACCGCCTGATCTACGTGAACGACGTCGCGCGCATGCGCGGCACTTCGGAGAAGGACGCCGTGCTGGTCAAGGAGGTCCGCGACAACGTGAACGGCGCGCCCGGCGATCTGCGCGTGATCGAGATCATGCGGAAGATCCGCGCGGGCACCGATCCAAAGGACGAGGGTGGCTGGCTGTTCACGGCGGCAATGTCGGCGGGCGGCAGCGAGACCCACCAGGACTTCTGCTGGAGCCGCTGCCACGTGCAGGCACCGTTCGCCGGCGCCTGGTTCGACTACACGCAGTAGGTCAATCGCTCAGACGCGAATGCCGGCGAGCGGCTTCGTGCCGTCGTCGCCGAATGTCGCGAGGTTCACGCCGAGGCCGCCGGCGATCGCGATGAACAGATCCGCCATCGGCGGACCGCCCGCGTAGCGACGGTGCGTGCCCGTGGCAATGGTGCCACCGCCGCCGCCCGCCAGGATCACCGGGAGGTTCGTGTGGCGGTGCGCGTCGCCGTCCTCGATCTCGCTCGAGCAGAACACGATCGAGTTGTCGAGCGCGGTCATCCCGTTGCTGTCCTGGATCGCCTGCAGCTTGCCGAGGAGGTAGGCGAGCTCGCCCATCTCCCAGATGTTGATCTGCGTCAGCTTCTGCTGATTGGCCGCGCTCCCCATGTGGTGCGACAGCTCGTGGTGGCCCTCGGAGATTCCGATCTGCGAATGGACGGTGCCCGCGCCCGCATTGCCGAGCATGAACGTGACCACGCGGGTCAGGTCGCACTCGAACGCGATCGCGATCAGGTCGATCATCGCTCGCGAACGCTCGTGGAACGGAAGCGTGCCCGACGGACGCACGCCGGGCCGGCAGACCTTGACCGGCTTGTTGACGCGCAGCTCGAGCTCGCGGACGGCATTCAGGTACTCGTCGAGCTTCGCCTGATCGGTGCGCCCGAGCTTGCCGCGCAGCGACGTCGCATCACCCAGTGCGCCGTCGAGCACGCTGCTCCGGTACACCTTGCGCTTCTGGATCTCGGCCGCGGAGGCGTCGGGGTCGTAGCCCGCGAACAACCGGTCGAACACGGCCGCCGGGTTGGTCTGCTTCGGCAGCGGGCTCGTCGGTCCCGACCACGCGATGCTCCGCGCGTACGCGCAGCTGTAGCCGGTATCGCAGTCGCCAACGGCGGCGCCGCCATCGGTGCCGAGCTCGAGCGATGGCAGTGGCAGCCCTTCGCTCAGCGGCTTCGCGAGCACCTGATCGAGCGAGATGCCGTTGAGGATGTCCGCGCCGGCCGTCTTGCGCACGTGCTTCGCGGTCAGGAACGAGCCGGTGCCCGCGGCGTGATCGCCACCGCCCTCGGAGCGGCCCGGCTTGTTATCGATCCCCGTGAGCACGAGCAGCTTGGAGCGATAGGTGTCGAGCGGCGCCAGGATCGGCGACGTCCACGCCGGCCCTTCCATCGCCGGCGTGAAGTTGCTCATCACGATGCCGCACGGCAGGTAGAACCCGACGAAGCGTCGCGGCACACCCGGATCTGCACCGCGCGCGGTGCGCGGGTGCAGCGACGACAGGAATGGCAGCGCGATCATCGCGCTTGCGCCGCCGAGGAACTTGCGACGGTTCATGGCTCACCTCGCCGCGAGACGAAGAAGGGATGGGTGACGAGGTCCACGAGCAAGCCGCGTAGGTGGAACCCCTTGTCGATGAAGCGCTCGGTCAGGGCGTCGATGTGCTCGCTCGCCTCGATGCGGAACGGCGACCGCCCGGTGTACGTGTACAGCTTCTCGACCATGCAGCGATAGACGCCGGGGTTGGCGGAGAGCTGCTGGGTCATCTCGATCGCGCCGTCGAACACCTCGCCGTCGCCGAGCTCGCCCGTCGCGTCGACCGGAAAGCCCGCATCGGAGGTGCGGTAGCGCCCGATCGCATCGAAGTTGTCGAGGCCGAAGCCGAGCGGATCCATCACACGGTGACAGCTCGCGCAGATCGGATTGGTGCGGTGCGCCTCGAGCCGGTCGCGAACCGTGCCGGTCGCCATCGTCTCTTCCGGGAATCCCTCGACACCCGGCGGCGGAGGGCGCGGCGGCGTGCACAGGAGATTATCGAGGATCCACTTGCCGCGCTTCACCGGCGAGGTGCGCTTCGGATTCGAGGTGACGCGCAGGAAGCTGCCCTGGGTCAGGAAGCCGCGGCGCGGCGAATTCGCCAGCGAGACGCGGACCAGATCCGTCGGAGAGCTCACCGGCGGCAGTCCATAGAACTCGGCGAGGCGATCGTTCACGAACGTGAAGTCACCGACGAGGAACTGGTCCATCGGCACGTCCTCCTCGAGGAACGCACGGAAGTAGCGGCGGGTCTCGGCGCGCATCGCGGCCTCGAGGTCGTCGTCGTACTCGGGAAACAGCTGGTAGTCGGGATCCTGATCGCCGAGCGCGCGGGTGAACAGCCACTGCCCGGCGAAGTTGTCGGTGAGCGCGATCGACTTCGGATTGTCGAGCATGCGCTGCGCCTGCCGCTCGAGCTCGCTCGGGTCCTTCGCGAGCGCGCCCGACTCGGCCGCCGCGAACAGCGCGTCGTCGGGCATCGAGCTCCACAGGAAGTACGACAGCCGCGTCGCCAGCTCCCAACCCGTCAACGGCCGCGGGGTCAGCGAGTCCGGATCCGGATCGACCTCGACGCGGAAGATGAAGTGCGGAGACACGAGCACTTGCTGCAGAGCGAGCCGGATGCCCGCCTCGGCGGTATCGCCCTGCGCGCGCGCGACTCCGACGAGCGACACCAGCTGCGCGACCTCCTCGTCGGTCGGCGGCCGGCGCCACGCGCGCTTCGCGAACGAGCTGAGGATGTTCTGCTGGCATCCCGCGTCGTCGAGCGCGTCGCACAGCAGGAGCCGCTTGCGGCGCTCGCTGTCGACCTGCGGACCGTCGAGCGGGCCCGTGACGTGGACGTAGTCGACCCACAGGTTGCGGTCGGCCATCGCGACCATGTCGTAGAAGTCGTTGATGAACCCGACCGTGATCTGTGCGTTGCCGGCGGGGAGCGCGACCATGCGCTCGTAGATCCCGGGGCTCGACGACGTCGCCGTCACATCGATGACGATCGGAGGCCGATTCGGGACGTCGATCTGCAGCCGGGCCGGATCAGGCCCTGCCTGTGATCCATATGCGCGCACCGTGATCTTGTATGTCGCCGCGATCGGCGTCTGCGCGGTCACCATCGCGGAGCCATTCGAGAAGAAGTACCAGCCGCCGTCTCGCTGATTGCCCGAGGTCGTCGAGCCCGTCAGCTCGAACATCTGAGTCGTCTGGCTCGTGGTGACCTGGAGCGTGTCTGCGATCAGCGCCTCGGCCGCCGACTCGTAGAGCTCGACCGCGAGCGGCGAGAGCCGCAGCACGTCGGCGACGTTGTCGAAGCCGTAGCCGCGATCATCGGCGGGAAAGTCGTTCGCGGGCTGAAGCTTGGTGCCCAGTAGGTCGCGGACGGTGTTGTTGTACTCGGCGTTGTTGAGGCGGTGCAGCGTGACCCGTCCCGGGTCCTCGCTGGTGTCGCCACCGCCACATCCAATGGCTGCCGCGGCGGCCGCCCCCAGGGCCGCGATCAAGAGCGCTCGCATGCCCGTACTCTATCCCGCGCCGCGGGCCGTGTGTCTGTCAGTTACTCGCCGCTGCAAACCAGGCGGTTACGCTCCACGTTGGCGAGGGATTCATCAGCGTTGTGTCGTACATGCGCGCGATCTGCAGTGCACTCGACAGCCGCCGCGCCCACGCGATCCGCAATTCTCCTGCTGTCACCGCGGTGTCCCCGCTTACGGCCGCCCACGCAGCCGCCTGCAGCCAGCGTCCCATGGGTGCTCCTGCAGCGAGCGCGATCACGGCCGGCAGTGCGGGCCGCACGCGAATGCTCGCTCCGATCGTGGTCGCGCACGTCGCGGATGGCTATCGGGTCGCGCTCGACGATCAGCCTCGCACGGGTGCGCGTGCGAGCCTGACGACGCGTGCGGTCGCGGCCGAGCTGATGATCGATGAC
>JACCRC010000323.1 GCA_013813765.1 Deltaproteobacteria bacterium
GGACTCCAGCGCGCGATGGTCATCACCGACGAGAGGATCACGAACCGCTAGCGGCCGTCGATCGCCACCGCTAACCGATCGATTTCGTTACGGCATCAACCTGATCGGTGCTCTAGCTCGTAACAGACTCTGCTTCGACTCGTTTGGGCCGTCCTCGTATCGCGAGGGCGGCCCTTTGTCTTCAGCTCGCGGGCAGCGCTGCGAGCCAGGTCTCCATTTCCTTGCGCTGTGCTCTGAACCTCTCGGTATCGGGCGCGGCCCCGCGATGAATCGCCAGCGCATCAGCGGCGAGCTTACGTGCATGCGCCAGGTTGCCCTTGGCGCGGACCATCGCTTGCGCGCGCACGAAGCGCAGCTGACATAGTGCCAGCGGGCTGATCTCGGCCGGGTCGGCTTCGGCGTCCGCGCGCGCAAGCTCGTCGGCAGCGGCGGCCGCGTCGCCACGCTCGAGCAGCGCCGAACCGAGATCGTGGCGCGTCGCGATGATGTTCGGGTGCTTCGGGTTGTACTGGGCGTACACCTTGATCGTCTCGGCGAGTGCCTCGCGGCGCTGGGTGACGGCGGCGCTGGTGTCGCCCTTGGTCTGGGTGAGCGTCGCGAGGTCGGTCTGCGCGTCGAGCTTGATCTCCTCGTCCTCCGCCGCGGCAGCCGCCTCGAGCAGCGGCTTCGCGCGATCTACGCGCTTCAGGCCGACCTCGGCCTGCGCGAGGTAGAGCTGCAGGCGCGCGATGAGCTTCCTGTCGTCCGGGGCGACCTTCTTCAATCGCTCGAGCGCATCGCCGCACTCGGTTGCGCTGCGCGCGTAGTCCCCGAGCTGGTTCAAGCCGTGACACAGGTACGCGCGCATCTCGAGCGTCCGCGGGTGATCGCCGCCGTTCTCCGCGCGTGCGAGCTCGACGCCACGCTCGAGCCAGCGCAGTGCTTCCACGAGCTCGCCGGCTTCGGTGGCTGCGAGGCCGAGCGTGGTGACCAGCCACTCGCTCTGCTTGCCGGCCGCGTCGCGCCGGCCCGCGAGCTCGCGCAGGCACGCGAGGCGCGTGCGGACCTTGCCGGTGAAGTGATTTGACATGCACTCGAGCTGGTCGACGAACATACCGACCTCGACGGCGCGGCTGCGCGTGGCGAGCGCGTGCGCGACCCGCGACCAGCGGTGGAACTCCGGCAGCTCGCCTGCCCAGAGCGACTCCTGCGCGAGCCGCGCGGTCGCATCCGCGGCGAGGCGATCGTCACCGGACGTCAGTGCCGCTGCGAGGGTCTCCTCGAACGCCGCCTGCGCCTCGACGCCACCGTCACGATCGGCCTTCGCCCTGCCCCGCCAGTACAGCGCCTTCGCGAGCGCGGGTGCGTAGCCGATCGAGCGGGCCTCGGAGATCACGCGATCGACGAGCGAGAGCGTCCTCGTCACGTCACCGATCGCGTAGAACGCCGTGACGCGCGATAGCTCTCCATCGACCGACGCGAGGCGCTCTGCGGAGCCCGCCGGCTTCTTCACCACCTGGCGGAGCGCCTGGACGTCGGCGCAGTCCGAGACCGGTGGCAGCGCGGCGACGATCTCGCCCGCCTTCCTGAGCGCGTCGATCTTCGCCTCGCCCATCACGTCGACGAGCGCGCCGAGATCGCCGAGCCGCTCATCGAGACACGCGCTGCGCAGATCGAGAGCCTCGGGCGATTGCACGCCGCGGACACGCGTCGCCTCGCACGACTCCCGGTACATCGTCTTCCACTGCGCCGCGTAGTCGTCCACGCGCTCCCCAAATGCTGCCACCGCCCTCGGTGCCCAGGCCACGCCAGCCTTCACTGCCACCGCTTCGATCACGGCGCGTTTTCCCTGATTCCAGATCGCGGCGATGCGGTCCTCGCCGGTCCCGCACGACGGCGTCACCTCCTGCATCGCGGATGGCATCAGGCGCCACGTCATGACCACGGCAGTCGCGGCAACAGCGCCCATCGCCATCGCTCCGTATGCGACTCGCCGGCGGGCGCGCTGCGGATCGCGATCGAGCTCTGCGAGCAGCGCATCGACCGATGGATAGCGGTGTCCCTTGTCGACAGCGAGGCCGCGGGTCACGACCTTCTGGAGCCACGCCGGGACCTCCGTCTTCGCCGGCGGCGGCGCGGCGAGCGAGCGCAGGGCGATGCCCGGTTTGTCCGCGACAGTCAGCTGCTCGTCGCGGTCCATCACGAGCTTCTTCGATGCCTTGAACGGCTTCTGCTTGTAGAGCGCCTCGTACAGCGTCACGCAGAAGCTGAACTGATCCGACCGCTCGTCGGCATCCATGCCGCGCCCGCGCTGCTCCGGTGGCATGTACGCCGGCGTACCCACCACGTGCCCGTGCTGGGTGATCTGCTCGAGCGGGCGCAGGGTGCTCGAGCTGATGCTCGACGCGGCGAGATCGCTGCCGCTGTCGCCCGGATCGCTGTCGCCCGACACCCCATCGACCGACTCCACCGATCGATCGCCGAGATCGCGCGCGAGACCGAAGTCGACGAGCTTCACGGCACCGCCATCGCTGACGACGATGTTGTCGGGCTTGATGTCTCGGTGAACGATGCCTGCAGCGTGCGCGGCCGCGAGCCCGCGACCCGCCGCGACCATCACGTTCACGACCTCGCGCCACGTGCGCTCCTGCTTGGACCACTCGCGGAGCGACTTGCCCTCGACCAGCTCCATGGCAACGAACGTGTCGTCCTCGAGATCACCGACGTCGAACACGGTCACGACCGAAGGGTGCGACAGCCGCGCGAGTGCCTGCGCTTCACGATGCAGCCGAGCGCGGTGCGCCTCGGTCAGCTTGTCGCCACGTACGACCTTCAGAGCGACGCGCCGGTCCAGCTTCGGATCGTACGCGATGTACACGACGCTCATCCCGCCTCGGCCCAGCTCCGACAGCACGACGTACCGCCCGAGCAGCGTGCCGACGCTGCGCTTGCGCTCGCGTGCGACCTCCGCGAGCGTCTGTGTTGGCTCGTCGTGTACTTCGGCTGGCATGACGGCGGTTACTACGGGCGCTCGACAGGCGCCTCTCCCAGGCTACGCGTCGTGCCCGCACACCGCGAGCGCGGAATCCATTCGCGTCGAGCGGACCTGTAAGCTTGGTCTCCTGGCGTACGAATCTCGCCGACGGCGAATTACTCGCGCTTCACGAGCGCTTCCATGCGTCGATCGATCTTCGCCGCGAGTGCAGCCGGCGGGTTCATCGCGCGAGCCTCGCGACACGCCGCGAGGGCCGCATCCCACTGCTCCTGCGTGCCGAGCGCGAGACAGATGTTGAAGCCGTAGCGCGGATCCGGGAGCAGCCGGTTTGCCTGCTGGAACAGCGCGAGCGCTCCCGGCACGTCATCCGCATAGAGCCGCTCCTTGCCCTTGTCGTTCAGCGCATCCGCCTCGGCTCGCTTGCTCTCGTCGACCGGCCCCGAGCCCGAGCCCGAGCCCGGGTCGCCACCCGATCCGGAACCCGGCCCTGGCCCTGGATCGACAATCGGCGCCCTCGCGACGCGTGGGCCGGTACAGCCCGACTTCGCGAGCAGATCCGCGACCGTCGTCGCGACGATATCGATCGCCTCGTTCTCCGGCGGTGCGTTGTTGATGATCATGCCCGACGACTTGCCGCGAATGCGCGCCGTGCCGAGCAGCTCGCCATCCTGACCATCGGTGAGCACGAGCAGCGTATCGACGCTCGCGGTGCTCGAATTCCAGCCCGTATCACCGCCGCGCGCGGTGCCCGCGATGTTCAGATCGATCAGGATATCGGCCCGTCCCTGGTCCGCGCGGAACACCTTGTCGAACTGGCACTTCTTGCGGAGGCGATCCAGCACCGCCGCCTCCATGCGCATCGTCTTCCCCTGCGCCGCGAATGCATTCGAGTGCACGCGCACGCCGATCGTCCGGTACGACTGCAAGTTTGCCACCGGCATCGTGCGCTCGACCGTCGCCGACGGCCGACACGCGATACACAACACCAGGGTCAGGGCATGGATACGCACGCGTCGAGAATATATCGTCCGGCACCGTGACCACCACCGCCACCGTCGCCGCCGAGCTGGGCCGCATCGCTTCCCTCGGTAACCTCCTTGGCGTGAACACCGCCAGGCTGCTCGGTCGGCTGACTCCGCTTGCCACCTACTGTGGCAAGGATCTCGTCGTCACGATGTCGCACGGCTTCGACGCGTTGTCGGCGACCACCACTGTCCCGCGCGATACCGCGCGCACCCTGTGCGGCCCATGGCTCGACGCCCTCGCCGGCGACCAGCTCTCGCTCCAGCTCGACGCCAGCTCGATCACCGCGTACTCCGACGAGGCCGCCCTCCCCGACGCCGCCCCGGAGGTCGTCAGGCAGCTCGGCGGCGAGCTCGCATCGCTTGGCTACGATGGCACGACCTGGACCTATGTCCTCGAGCACTCCAACAGCGACGACACGCTGCTCGCCGGCACGCTTGCGCGCATGGACGCGGTCGCCGACAAGCTCGGCGTGACGATGCCCCAGCGCTTGATCGCCACGAAGCTGCACCGCTCGCTCTCGCGCGGCGCGCCCACGCGCACCTCGGTACGCGTGAAGGGCAACACCGTCGCGCCGCAGCTCGCGATCAGCTGGGATCGCGTCGAGTGGCAGCCCGTCGGGAGCATGCTCGGCGGCTTCCATCCGCAGCAAGGTGCGATCGGTCAGCTCCCGCGCATCGCGCGCACGTGTGAGGTCGAGGAGGCCACGGTCGACCTCATCCTCGGTCCGAGCGATCCGCCGGCGATGCGGATCGCGATGCGACTCGCCTGATCAATTCGACGGCGCCGGGGCATCCGCGGTCGCCCGCGCATGCTCGGCCTTCTCGGCGTACGCGGCCTTGCGCTTCGCATCCGTCTCGCGCTCGGCGGCACGGTCCCAGAGCCGACTCGCGTCGCGCCACGCTCGCTCGTAACCAGATGCGTCCTTCGCCGTCAGCGCCTTCTGCTCGGCCGCTTCAGCCTTCGCCACATGCGGATTTCGTCCAAAGCCCACGGTGCACCTCTGGCTCCCGTATAGACCCTGGCTCTGATCCTCGCCCCCGGGTGCGGATCGTCTCGACGACGTAGTCGCGCAGCATGCGCTTTTCGCGGGTGCAGACGCCGTCGAGCCGCAGGCCGGCGCGGCACCAGAACCGCGGCTGCCCGTCGGCCGTGCGGCCGGGCATCGGCGACAGAAATGCGAACGTGACGAGGCCCTTCGCCCACACGACCTCGTCGACGCCGGGCAGCTCGATCTCGAGCTGGACCACAGAGCTCGCGCTTTTCGGATCGAAGACGCGCTCGAGCCGGAGGCCGGTCGTCGACATGTCGAGCATCGCCGCGTGGCGAAGATTGTCATTGGCAACGACTCCGCACAGCCCCTCGATGGGGATGCGCGGCGCGAGACGGCGGACATCGAGGAGGTTCACGAAAAAAATGGTACGCGGGTCGTGAACCGCGGGCAAAAACGTCGCCTTCAGGCCCGCCTAGATGCCCTCGCAGCCGTCGTTCGTCAGGTACGTGCCTTTCTGGCACCTGCAGTAGACGCCGAGCGGGGTCGCGTCGTCGTCGGTGTACATGCCGTCGGTCGTGTCGCACGCGTCCTCGTGCGCGCCCGCGGCCATCACGCAGCCCCCTGCTCCGGCGGCGAACACGACGTAACCGTCGTTCGACCAGCCGCCACCACCGCCGGGGCATGCGCAGCTGCTGCTGCTCCAGCTGCCACCGTCGTTCGTGCACAGCGTCTTGGCCGTGGTGCGGCGGAGCGTGACCCACCGCGAGCTGTAGGACTTGCGCAGCTTGATCGTGGTCGAGGTCTTCTGGACCTCGTAGACGTCGGCGACGACTCGCTTCTCCTCGCGGTCATCATGCGCGGCGTTCCACAGGACCTCGAACGAGTAGAAGCGCAGGTATGTCTTTCCCGATGACGAGGTGTACGTGTCGTAGTGATCGGTCTCGGGAACCTGCAGCGCGCAGCCGGCGTGATAGCAGCGCATACGCACGAAGGTTCCGCTGGTGCGCAGCTCGAGGTTCGCGATGTCACCGTTCGCGAGCGTCAACGATGCGCTCGTCGCGTAGAGGCCCACGAGGGAGCCGGTGACTTCCTGACCGGTCGCCGCCTCGGCCTCCGCGTCGTCGAGATCGTCGTCGGCAGTCGCGCACGCAGCAAGGGCAAGCACGGAGGTCAGGAGGTAGGCGAGGCGACGCATTCGGGGGCCGCTGATACCGCGGCACCCTGCTCGCCGCAAGCACTACTACCGGAGCTTGGTGACCTGCTCTAGCTGCGAGGGTGCGCCGGCGACGAGCAGCGTGTCCGAGGGCGTCAGCTTGTGGGTCGGCTGCGGGACCTCGATCGTGTCGCGGAGGTTGTCGTGGATCGCGACCACCTGGATCTTGTAGGTGGCGGGCAGCTCGAGCTGCGCGAGCGTCTTGCCCGACCACACGTCGGGTACGGCCATCTCCTGGATTCCGAACTGATCACCGTAGGCGGTGTACTCCAGCAGCTTCGTCGACGTGATCCGCGACGCGAGGTTCGTCGCGGCCTGGCGTTCGGGGAACACGGTGTCGGTCGCGCCGAGCGCCTCCGCGATGCGGGCGTGGTCCTCGGAGGTCACCTTCACGTAGATCGACTTGATCCCGAGGTCGCGGGCTGCGAGCAGCGCGAGGATCGACGCCCCGAGATCCTCGCCGATCGCGATGATGGCGGCATCGGAGCCGTCCGCGCCGGACTCTTCGAGCACGTCCTTCTTCGTGGCGTCACCCACGATCGCGCGCGTGACGAACGCGCCGTGACTGTCGACAATGCCCGGGCGATTGTCGAACGCGACGACCTCGTGACCCAGCTCGTAGAGCCGATGCGCGATGGTCGAGCCGAAGTTTCCGAGGCCGATGACAACGAAGCGACTCATCCGACGATCACATCTTCCTGTGCCAGGCGCACGAATGCGGGTGGTTGAGAGCGCCGCAGGATCACGGCCGCAAAGAACGAGAACAGGCCGACTCTACCGATGAACATGAGCACGATGAGCAGGAGCTTCGACGGATACGCGAGATCGGCGGTCGACCCCATCGAGAGCCCGGTCGTGGTGAAGGCCGACAGCGTCTCGAACGCGATCGGCAGGAACAGCAGCCGGGTCTCCAGCGAGTTCAACCCCGCTCCCTGGATCCAGCCGAGGAGGAAGAAGCTGACGATCAGCACCGCGATGAACAGCAGGACCACACCGATCGTCCGCTCGATCGTGCCCTGCGGGATCGCACGGTCCTTGATCTCCACGAAGCGCTTGCCGCGGAATCGCGACATCCCGAGCGCGACGATCACCGCGAGCGTCGTGGTCTTGATGCCACCGGCCATCGATCCGGGTGAACCGCCCACGAACATCAGCAGCATCGTCAGCGTGGCGCTCGCGTTCCCGATGTGTGCGTAGTCGACGGTGTTGAAGCCGCCGCTGCGCGGCATCACTGACATGAACCAGGCGTTCGTGATCTTGTCGATCACGCTCATGTGAGCGAGTGTGTCGGCCCACTCGAACAGCGCGAACAAGATCCATCCGCCGACGAGGAGCACGGCGGAGGTCACGACGACCGCGTAGGTGTGGCTCGAGAGCCGGCGCGAGCCTTGAAACCGGATGCGTCCACCGTCTCGGGTTGCCTTGCTACTGCGCCACCACCGGATCAGCTCCTCGAACGTCAGGTAGCCGAGCCCGCCGAGCACGACGAGGATCGAGGTGGCGATGAGCGTGAGCGGCGCATCCTGAAACCGCGCGAACCCGCCTGGGATGCTCGTGAAGCCCGCGTTGCAGTACGCGCTGATCGAGTGGAACAGGGCGTGCCACGCGGCCTCACCGACGGAGAAGTGCGGCAGCCACAGGAGGAACAGCACGATGGCCCCGACCAGCTCGATCGCGAGCGAGAACTTCGCGACACCGATCGCGACCTCCCAGACCTCGGGTCGATCGTGCCGCCGCACCGGCAACATACCCAGCATCTCGGATCGGAGCGAGAGGCGCTTGCCGAGGGCACCGATCAGCATCGTCGTCAGCGTGATCAGCCCGATGCCCCCCAGCTGTATGCAGACGAGCAACCACAGCTGACCGAGCCACGTGAACTGCTCCGCGGTATCCACCACCGTCAACCCGGTCACCGTGACGGCGCTCGCCGCCGTGAACAGCGCGTCGATCGTCGAGAGCGCCGGGCCCCGCTCCATCCCGGGAGCCGCCATCAAGACCAGCGCGCCGAACAGGATCAGGAGCACGAAGCTCATGAGGAACACGGTCGGGGCGGCCAGCCGGCGCCAGAACAGGATCCACCGGAACAGCGGCCGCACCGCTCGCGGTACGTAACCCCAGTCCCTGCGCGGCACGCCCCGGTCGTATCACACGACGCAGCTCACCGGCGTTCGATGGCGGTCACACGCGACCCTGCGACGTGAACCGCGACGGTCGGGATATGGTGACCCGCGCGTTCGACACGGATCTCGCCAACCGGCTCGGCGGGGGGACGCTCGAAGCACACGCTGCCGTCGGGCGTCGCGCGAGCGACCTGGTCCGCCATGCGGTAGATCGCCTCCGGGCCGCCGAGCGCGTGTCGCTTCCATAGATCGACGAAGCACAGCGCGCCACCGCGCACCTCGAAGCGCTCGAGCGGCGCGACGCCTCGGAACAGCCGATCGAGGACCTTGCGCTGGCGCTCGACGAGCACGCGCGTGAGGTACTCGGCCGTCCGCGGTTCGGAGTATCGCGCGGCCTGCACCGCGGCCTCGATCTGCGGGGGGGTGAAGCTCGCGACGAGGCGCGCGCCCCACAGCTTGTCGAACCGATCTGCCTTTTCGAACGGGATCCAGCGGTAGTTGCACTTCCAGGTCGCCGGATCGAAGCGCTCGCTCTCGATCCAGCCGAGGCCGCGCAGCTCGGGGAACGGCCCGATACCCGCCCACGGCGGTTCCGCTCCGGTCGCGGCCTGCTTGACGATCATGCGCTGCGCTTCCTCGAAGTAGGCGAATCCCGGATCGAGCCGCTTCTCGATGCGCGACATCGCGCCGAGGGCTTTGCCGAAGTCGAGCAGGTAGTGCACGACGTGCCCGCGGGTCGCATCGGCGCCGTCGGGAATCCACGACTCGGCCGTGTTCGCGAGCTTCATGTCGGTGTGATTGACCCACGCTGCGAGCGCGTAGAACCCGCGCATGTCGCGGCGATCCTCGTGGGCGATGTGATCGTTTGGATCGCCCTCGCGCGTGCCCAGCGGCGCGATGCCGCCGATCGGCTTGCCGGGGATGAAGCGGCTCGCGAGCGCGCGATAGCGGCCATCCGGCTCCCGCGCGGCGCGAGCCAGCAGCGCGTCGATGTCGGCATCGCGCAGCGGTTGCTTCGCATCGCTGGCGAGCGAGAGACCTTCTCGCGTGAGGTACACGACATCGTTCTCGGGGACGTTGTAGCCCGCGGCGAACAGCAGCCGCTGCACGACGACGTCCGCCCCTGTCTCGACCTCGTCGTGGCCTTTCGGATCGAACTTGAGAAAGAACGTATCGCCCGCCTCGTCGCGTGCTCGCAGGCCGAGCGCCACGCCCGTCTGCTTCATTCCGATCACGGTCCACGTCGCTCCGTCCCGTGGCGCAGCGTGCGGTCCGGGTCCCTTGCGGATCGACTCGGGCGAGAGCGGCCGAACACCGTTGCGGTTCGTGAACCACGTGGAGTCCGGAACCTCGTCGAGCGGCGTCACGCCCGCGGCACGCGTCGGCCTCGTGAAGTGGCGCAGCCAGCCCCACCACGCCGGCCCGCTCGCTGCCTTCTCGTGCTGCTTCGCAGGGAGCGGGTGTGGTGTTGCGGTCGGCGTCGACGTCGGCGGCGCCGTCACTCGGGACTCGCGGTCGGATCGCGAGCACGCGATCACGGCGAGGGCCGCGATCGAAGCAGTCAGCGGGATCGAGCGGTACATCCAGAGCATCAAGTAGCGAAGGCCGTGCCACGCTAATTGCCTGCAACCACGGCACCTCGCCGGCGGCGATGCCTCAGTGTGCGCCGTCGCCGCACCGCTCGCGCTGCTAAGGTCGTGGGCGTGTCTGCATTGGATGCCGCGCTCGCGAGGATCTATGGCGTCGAGCTCCAGACCGCAAGCGTGGTTGCCCGGTAACGATCCGGGGCCCGAGGCGCTCCTGCGCGCCGCCGAGCAGATCGGCCACGCGATCGGAGGTCGCGCTGCGAGCGCGCCGCGGTGCGCGGAGCCGACGTGGACCGCCCTGCCCGTGCGCTCCGTAGCTTCGCCCTCTCCCCACGAGCGGCGTGCCGCGCTCGAGCGCGCGCTCGCGTGGGCGAAGGGCGCTGGCGCGTCGTGGGATGGCATCGAGTTTCCCATCGACGCCGACGGCAACGCATCCGCACGCGCATGCCGCGACCTCTCGCGCGGCGAGCCGATCCTCACGATCCCGCGCCGGCTGATGATCATCGACAACGAGCTCGGCGGTTCCGCGACCGGCCGGGATGCGCTCGCGGCCTGGTTGCCGCTCGAGGCGCGAGACCCCACGTCGCGGTGGCGCGCGCACCTCGACGCGCAGCCCGCCCACCTCGCCGAGCTTCCGATGTTCCATGACGAAGCCGATCTCGCGCAGCTCGCGGGAACGACCGCGTACGAGCTCGCGGCAGACGACGCCCGCGCCGTGCGGTCCCGGTACGCGCAGCTGTCCCCGGAGCTGCGAGAGCGCATCTCGCTGGCGGAGTTCGCCTGGGGCTGCGCGATCGTGACGTCTCGCGCCTTTCATGCACCCGGAAGCGTCGAGCCTCGGATCGCACTGCTGCCGATCGTCGACTTCATGAACCACCGGCTCGGCGACACGACGTGGAGCTACGATCCGAAGGCCGCGATGTTCGTCGTCACGACGGAGCGCACGTTCGCGATCGGCGACGAGGTGCACTTCAGCTACGGCGATCGCAGCAACACGCACCTGTTCGTGCACTACGGCTTCACGGAGCCGAACAACGCGGTCAGCGAAGCTGGCCTGCTGTTCGAGCGTGCCTCGGATCCGGTCGTGGCGGTTGCCGCACACCTTCTGTGGCGGCTGCCTCTCGATGCGGCGCCGCGAATGCGCGTCGCGTGCCGCGTCGATCATCGCTTTCTGCGCGCGCTCTCGCTCGCCCGCTTGCACGCGGCGAGTCCTGCCGACCGCGCGCGTGCCAGCGAGGCCGGGCTCGGTCCCGATGGCGACATACCGTGGCTTGGCGGTTCGATCGAGGAAGGCGCATTCGCCGTGCTCGCCGCCGCTGCACGGCGCTCGCTCGAGCTGCTCGACGCGCACGCGCCGCGTGCGAGCGACACCGCGTGGGACCGCAGCTGCGCGATCGTCCGCAGCGGAGAGCGCAGCGTGCTCGAGTCGATTATCGAGCTCGCGAGCGCGGTTCGCGTCCACTTGTGCGAGGGGGATCCAGCACGCGTCCGCGCTGCCGCCGATGCGATTCCCGTCGATGAGCCGGGCGCGCCGCGCCTGCTGCGTCAGTACCTGCGCGCGCTCGCCGATGCGCTCTAGGTGAGATCACAGCGATGCGTGGACGCGAACGACCGCGTCGGGCACATCGGGGCCAAGCTCCCCGCCATGAAGCTTGTCCTGATGACGATCGCCCTCACCGTTGGCGCCGCGGCATGCGGCTCGAAGTCCAAGCC
>JACCRC010000326.1 GCA_013813765.1 Deltaproteobacteria bacterium
GGCGGAACGTCTTTCGCCCACAGATGCAGCGCCTGCAGGCCGCCTGAGCGTCGGGGCCGGCGCCGGCGCGACCGCTGCCGATGCGCGCGTCGACCAAGAGCGTCGCTACGCTCTACAGGCTCCTAGCCCGCGATCTCGTACGGGCCGCCCTTCTCGAGCGCGCGCTGGTACGCGGGCCGGGCCTGGAACTTCTTCACGAACTCCACGAGCCGCGGCGACACCGCATCGCCCGCGCGCGCGACCGCGCCCTCGAGCGGGAAGCTCATCTGGATGTCGGCCGCGGTCATCTCGGGGCCCGCGAACCACTCGTTCGCCGCGAGGTGATCGCCGAGGAACGACAGGTGTCGCGTCAGGTTCGGATCGATGAACCGCTGCGACACGCCGTTCGCGATCTTCTTCGCGACGGGCTTCACGAAGAACGGCATCGGCGCGCTCTTCACCTTGCGGAAGATGAGCTTCAGCAGGAGGTACGGCATCAGCGAGCCCTCCGCGTAGTGCATGAAGTAGCGATAGTCGCGGTGGTGCTGCGTGCCCGCCGGCGGGACGAGGCGGCCCTTGCCGTGAGTGTCCACGAGGTACTCGAGGATCGCGCCGGACTCCGCGACGGTCACCTCGCCGTCGGTGATCACCGGCGACTTGCCGAGCGGGTGGATCGCCTGGAGCGATGGCGGCGCGAGCAGCGTCGCCTGGTCGCGCTCGTACTTCACGATCTCGTACGGGACCTCGAGCTCTTCGAGCAACCACAGCACGCGCTGCGAACGCGAGTTGTTCAGGTGGTGGACGGTGATCACCAACTGTGGGTACCATGCGCCGCATGCGAGCGAGATGGTTATGGGCGCTGTCCATCGGCATCGCGGGAGCCGGCTGCTCCGCGATCATGCCAGCGGCGAAGCAGGATCCGTTCCCGGTCATGAACGTCACGGCGGAGCGTCCACCGCCGGGTCCCGACAAGGTCATCCTCACGCCGTCGAACATCGCGATCACCGACAAGGTGCAGTTCGAGCTCGGCAAGGCTGATCTCAAGCCGATGTCGTTCCCGCTGCTCGACGAGGTCGTGACGGTGATGAAGGCCAACCCGCAGATCGAGCTCGTCGAGATCGGGGGTCACACCGACATCACGGGCGGTGCGGATCTCAACCGCAGGCTGAGCCAGGCGCGCGCCGAGTCGGTGATGAAGTACCTCGCCGCCAAGGGCATCAAGGCGTCCCGGCTGACGGCGAAGGGTTTCGGGCCCGACGTGCCGGTCGCCGACAACGCATACCCGGATGGCCAGGAGGCCAACCGGCGCGTCGAGTTCTTGATCGTCAAGCAGGGCCCCAAGAAGACGGTGGTGAAGGATGAGTAAGCACCTCGCGATCGCAGCGCTGCTAGTCAGCGGCTGCGCCTCTGGCACCGACCCGAAGATCCGCAACGAGATCGGCGCGAAGCTGTCGAGCGCGCAGACGCCGATCCAGGCCTGCTACCAGAACCAGCTGTACGTGAACCGCAAGCTGCGCGGCATGTACGTGGTGCAGCTCGCCGTCAACGGAGAGAGCGGCGCGTTCACCGACATCTCCCTGCGCCGCGACGAGCCCGCGGATCCGGTGCTCCGGTTCTGCGTGATCGCCCAGCTCGCGAAGCTGCGGCTCGACAAGCCGCCTGGCAAGCGCATCGAGGTCGACTCGATCCCGATCAAGTTCGAACCGTCGAACCCGTAGTGCCGGGCAAGGTACCCACGCGGTCGCCGACCCACGAGGACGTCCCGATGGCGCGCCTCGCATCGATGGGCCTCGAGCTCGAGGAGATCGCCGTCGAGAATCGGATCACCCTGCCCGACCTCGTCGAGCTCGCCGAGGATCGTGGCCGCCCCGCGAGCCACTACCTCGCCGCGATCCCACTCGCGACGGAGCTGGAGCTCGCGTCGTCGTCGGGGGTCGAGGTGCGCGTGTGCGCGGGCAACTGCCAGCGCTACGGTGCACTCGACCTGCTCGATCACCTGGTCGAACGCTCTGGCAAGGGCCGGCCGTTCGGGATCCGGCCCGTCGAGTGCCTCGACCACTGCGACACTGGCCCGGCGTGTGAGCTTCACGGCGAGCACGGGAAGCTGGTGCTGGCGCCGGCGACAGCGTCGAAGATCGACGAAGCCCTCGATTCCCTGTAGGGATTCCGACATCCTGTCGCACGGTGTCGCGGCGTCCAGACGCTGGCCCTGCGACACCTTCGGCGCTAGCCTCGGCACGTATGCTTCGCCTGACGAAGGTGAACAAGTACTACCAGGTGGGCACCCACAGCCTCCACGTGCTGCGGGATGTCGACTTCGAGGTCGCCGACGGCGAGTTCGTCGCGATCATGGGCGCGTCGGGCTCGGGCAAGTCGACGCTGCTCAACATCCTGGGCATCCTCGACGACTACGACTCGGGCGAATACCGGCTCGGCGACACGGTGATCAAGAACCTGTCGGAGAGCAAGGGCGCGGCGTACCGCAACAAGTTCATCGGCTTCGTGTTCCAGTCGTTCAACCTGCTGCCGTTCAAGACGGCGCTCGAGAACGTCGCGCTGCCGCTCTACTACCAGGGCGTCACGCGCCGGAAGCGCAACCAGATCGCGGGGCAGTACCTCGAGCGCGTCGGCCTGCGCGACTGGGCCGATCACACGCCGTCGGAGATGTCGGGTGGTCAGAAGCAGCGCGTCGCGATCGCCCGCGCGCTGATCGGCAAGCCGCGGCTGATCCTCGCCGACGAGCCGACCGGTGCTCTCGACAGCGAGACCAGCAAGCAGATCATGGATCTGCTCTCGGAGATCAATCGCAGCGGCATCACCGTGCTCGTCGTGACGCACGACCCCGAGGTCGCCGCGCGCACGCAGCGCACGATTCGCCTGCGCGACGGAAAGGTGGTCGGCGCACACGAGGCGAGCGCATCCAACCCGGGCATGGCAGCCGCGACGTAGATGCTGGTCGCGCTCGTCAAGCTGCTCGCCCTCGGCCTCGGCCTGAGCATCGTGGGCGTGGTGCTGTGGCTGGTGTTCGCGCTGCTCCGCATCGTGTGGGTCAGCGCGATCCAGTGGCGAGACCTGTTCTCGATCGACCGGTGGACCGAGGTCCTCGTTACGATCGGGCGCAGCAAGCTCCGCACGGCGCTCACGATGATCAGCGTGTCGTGGGGCATCTTCGTGCTCGTCGCGCTGCTCGGCCTCGGCAACGGCCTCGACAACGGGATGAAGAAGAACTTCGCCCGCGACGCCACGAACGGCGTGTGGATCAGCGCGAACAAGACCTCGCAGGCGTACGGCGGCTACGACGTGGGCCGCAAGTTGATGTTCGAGAACGCGGACTACGAGCGCGCGAGGAAGGTCGACGGCATCGAGTACATCGCCGGCCA
This sequence comes from Deltaproteobacteria bacterium, assembly GCA_013813765.1. Classification (GTDB taxonomy): domain Bacteria; phylum Myxococcota_A; class Polyangia; order Haliangiales; family Haliangiaceae; genus JABFXX01. The sequence continues at coordinate 3,360 of JACCRC010000326.1, forward strand.
GCACTTCATCCGCGGCCAGCGCTGGGGCAGCTCGCTCGTCACCAAGCGCGGGGCGAAGGCGAACTCGTTCAGCCTCGATGCGGTGCACCCGGAGGCGATCCGCCTGCAGTCGCACTCGATCGCGGCCGGACGCTTCATCACCACGGGCGACATCCAGCAGACGCGCAAGGCCGCGGTGATCGGACAGACGGTCTCGCACTTCCTGTTCGAGGGCGCGAACCCGATCGGCGAGTGGATCGAGATCGGCAGCGTGCCGTTCCAGGTGGTGGGCGTGTTCAGCGACCCCGGCGGCGCCGAGGAAGAGCGCCGCATCTACATCCCGATCTCGACGGCACAGCTCGCGTTCAACGGCGGCGAGAAGGTCGGCATGTTGCAGTTCACCGTCGGCGACGCGTCGCCGGAGGAGACCGAGCGGATCATCGAACAGGTGAAGGGTCAGCTCGCGGACCGCTACAACTTCGATCCGAATGACCGCCAGGCGGTGCGGGTCCAGAACAACATCGAGCAGTTCGAGCGGTTCCGAAAGCTGTTCTGGATGATCAGCGCATTCATCGTCGTGATCGGCCTCGGCACGCTCGCAGCGGGCGTGGTCGGCGTGTCGAACATCATGATGATCGCGGTCAAGGAACGCACGAAGGAGATCGGGGTGCGCAAGGCACTCGGCGCCACGCCGAACTCGATCATCTTCATGATCATCCAGGAAGCCGTGTTCCTCACGGGCGTCGCCGGGCTGTTCGGGCTCGCCGCCGGTGTCGCGTGCACCGAGCTGATCGGCTACCTCGAGCTCACCGACTTCATCCACAACCCGGCGATCGACATCAAGGTCGGCATCGGCGCGACGTTGTTCCTGGTCGTTGCCGGTGCACTCGCCGGCTACTTCCCCGCGCGCGCCGCAGCGAAGGTCAATCCCATCCACGCACTGCGAGACCAGTAGCTATGTTCGATCTCGATAAATGGAAAGAGATCTGGGCGACGCTACGCTCGAACCGTCTGCGCACGTTCCTCACGGCGTTCGGTGTGTTCTGGGGGATCTTGATGCTGATGGCGATGCTGGGCTTCGGCTCGGCGATCCAGAGCGGCAGCAAGCGCCAGATGAAGGGCATGGCGACGAACCTCCTGTTCTGCTGGGGCCAGCAGACGACCGAGGCGTTCGACGGCCTGCCCCCCGGTCGGCGCGTTCAGTTCAACACCGACGACATCGAGCTGCTTCGCAGGCTGCCCTCGATCGAGTGGCTCGCACCTCGGCTGCAGCTCGGCGGCTGGATGAACAACTTCACCGTCGGGTACGAGTCGAAGAACGGCACGTTCACCGTGATGGCCGATTACCCGGAGCTGCGCCACATCATCTCGTTCGAGTACGAGGCCGGGCGGTTCATCAACGAGCGCGACATCAAGGAGTCACGCAAGGTCGTGGTGATCGGCAGAGGCGTGTACGACCAGCTGTTCGAGCCCGGTGAGAATCCGATCGGCAAGTACGTCAAGATCAGCGGCGTCTACTTCGAGGTCGTCGGCCTCACGCGCACGCTGCGCTCCGGCGGCCAGGGCGAGCGCGATGCGAACACGCTGTTCGTGCCGTTCACGACGTTGAAGACCGCGTTCAACATGGGCAACCGAGTCGGATTCTTCGCGCTGACCGCGAAGCCCGGCACCGATGCCGAGGAGCTGGAACGTCAGGTCAAGGAGACGCTGAAGCGCCACCACCGGATCGCGCCATGGGACGACCTCGCGATCGGCTCGTTCAACATGTTCGTCATGTTCGGCAAGTTCCAGACGTTCTTCCTCGTGCTGCAGATCGTCAGCTGGGTCGTCGGCGGCGCGACGCTGCTCGCCGGCGTGATCGGCGTGTCTAACATCATGCTGATCACGGTGAAGGAACGTACGAAGGAGATCGGGGTACGCAAGGCGCTCGGTGCGACGCCGTTCTCGATCGTCTCCATGGTGATGAAGGAGTCGATCGTCCTGACGACCATCGCCGGACTCCTCGGCGTTGCAGCCGGCGTCGGCCTGCTCGCAGCAGCCGAGGCCGTGTTCAGTGCGATGCCAGAGTCACCGCTGGGGCCACCTGAGATCGGGCTCTCCACGGTCATGATCGCCATGGGAATCCTCGTCGCAGCCGGCGCGCTCGCCGGCATCATGCCTGCTACCCATGCTGCCTCGATCAAGCCGATCGAGGCGTTGCGCGCCGAGTGATGCGAGGTCTGCCATGAAGAAGATCCTGTCCTATCTCCTGATCGTCGTGCTGGTCGCCATCGTCGGCGGCGCGTTCTTCTACCTCTACAAGAAGAGCCAGGCGAAGCCGGTCGTGTTCGAGACCGAGCAGCCGGAGATCGCCGACATCGTGAAGAAGACGGTAGCGACCGGCTCGATCGTGCCGCGTCGCGAGGTCGAGGTGAAGCCGAAGGTGACCGGCGTCCTCAGCGAGCTCTACGTGGAGCCCGGCAAGATCGTCAAGGAAGGCGACGCGATCGGCAAGATCTCGATCATCGCCGACGCGATGCAGACGAACCAAGCCGAGGCGGGTGTCCGCACGGCGCAGATCGCGTTCGACAACGCGAAGCGCGAGCTCGCGCGCAACGAGCAGCTGTTCAAGCAGGGCGTGGTCGCCGATGCGGAGCTGCAGAGGTACCGGATGGAGTTCGCGCTGCGGAAGCAGGAGCTCGCGACGGCGGGCTCGAGCCTGCAGCTCGTCAAGGAAGGCGCCACGCGCGGCCAGGGCAAGACGTCGACGCTGATCGTCACCGCCACTGCGGCAGGCATGGTGATCGACGTGCCGGTGAAGGTCGGCTTCAGCGTGATCCAGGCGAACAACTTCAACCCGGGCACCACGGTCGCCGTGATCGCCGACATGGAGGACATGATCTTCGAGGGTCGCGTCGACGAGGCCGAGGTCGCGAAGATCAAGGAAGGCATGAAGCTCTCGATCAAGGTCGGCGCGATCGAGAAGGAGATGCTCGACGGCAGCCTCGAGTACATCTCGCCGAAGGGCAAGACGATCGACGGCGCGATCCAGTTCGAGATCAAGGCGAAGGTCGTCCGCAAGCCGAACATGAAGATCCGCGCGAACTACTCGGCGAACGCCGACATCGTACTCGAGGAGAAGAAGCAGGTGCTCGCGATCCGCGAGGCCCTCGTCCAGTACAAGGACGACAAGCCGTTCGTCGAGATCGAGACGTCGCCTCAGACGTTCGTCAAGAAGGACATCACCGTGGGACTCTCCGACGGCATCAAGGTCGAGGTCCTCTCGGGTGTCGCGAAGGGCGACAAGATCAAGATCCCCGAGAACGCGGGACCGCCGGGACCGATGGGTGGTCCGCCGGGCAAAGGGCAGCGCCCGCCACAGAAGAAGTAGCAGTCACGCTCGGGAAGAGGGCCGAGATCGCGCGGTTCGATCCCGTGCGTGCGTGCTAGCGTCCTCGAAGGATGGCAGCGCCGATCAGGCTCGGAGCGATCGATACCGGATCCAATGCGATCCGCGTCGTCATCGCGGAGCTGACGCCCACCGAGCTGGTGCGCGTCGAGGCGGAGCGCGTTCCCGTGCGCCTCGGCCACCTCGCCTTCACGCGGGGCGAGCTCGATCCTCAGACGATCGACCAGGCGGTCGCGGCGTTCGTGCACTTCCGCCAGCGATTCGATCACCACGGCGTCACGCTGTATCGCGCGGTTGCCACCAGCGCCGTGCGCGGTGCGTCCAACCGCGACGTGCTCCTGCACCGCCTCTATCACGAGGCCGGCATCGAGCTCGACGTGATCGGGGGCGAGGAAGAGGCGCGGCTCGTCCGCAAGGCCGTCGTCAACGCGATGGGCCCCGCGGTCCAGACGCGCGCGATCCTCGATCTCGGCGGCGGCAGCCTCGAGGTCAACCTCCGCAACGGCACCACCTGGCAGGGGTACTCGCTCCCGGTCGGCACCGTGCGGCTGCTCGAGACGTTCGGCCTCGACGGCGCGATCGCGGATGCCGAGGCAGGCATGGTGCGTCGCTACACCGCGACGCTGATGCACACGATCGACATGGGCACGGTCAGCGGCGGTGTGGCCGCTGCGACCGGCGGCAACGCCGATGCGCTCGCGAAGATCGTCGCCGACTCGCAGGGCAATCCAGCTGGCCCCCCCGGCTTCGACCTCGCGGGGCTCGAGCGGATCCTGCCGGAGATCGTCGGACAGACCGTCGAGCAGCGGATGGACAAGTACGGCGTCAAGCGCGACCGCGCGGAGGTGCTCGGCATCGCGGCGCTCGTGTTCGCCACCGCTGCCCGCCAGCTCGGGCTGTCGAAGCTCGTCACGCCGGGCGTCGGCGTGCGCGAGGCATTGCTGCTCGAGCTCGCCGAGACCGCGCGCGAGGAGCAGATCCGCGCCGAGGGCGCGCACGACAAGGCGCTGCTCACCGCTGCGCGCACGTTCGCGAACCGCGTCGATCACGACACGAAGCACGGCGAGCACGTGCGCCACCTGTCGCGCGCGCTGTTCCACCAGCTGCGCGATGTACACGGAGTGGCCGACGATCGAGCGGTCCTGCTCGAGGTCGCCGCCCTGCTCCACGATGTCGGCGAGGTGGTGAACGTGCGCGGCCACCACAAGCACAGCGAGTACATGATCCGGTGGGCTCGCCTGCCCGGCCTCGACGACGTCTCGCGCGAGATGGTCGCGCTGATGGCGCGCACGCACCGCAAGGACGCCGCGCGCGCGAAGCAGCTGATCAACGACTCGCCGCTGCCGAAGGAGCTACGCAGCCAGGTGCGCCGGCTCAGCGGACTCCTGCGACTGGCCGACGGGCTCGACTGGGAGCACCGGTCGCGCGTCGAGCAGGTCGTCGCGACCCGCATGGGCGAGGCGATCGTGCTCGACCTCGTCGTCCGCGATGGCCCGACCCGCGACGATGCGAAGCTCCTCGCAAAGGCCGATCTGCTGAAGGAGGAGCTCGGGCTAGAGGTCCGGATCACAGTCGCGCGCCCGGTTGCGACTCCTCCCGAGGTGGCTCCACCGGCTTCGAGCTCCGGCAGCAATCTCGAGGTCCCGCGCGCCCGTCACCGGTGATATGCACGGGCATGCGCCCCCACGCTGCCCTCGCCGTCCTCTCGCTCCTCGCTGCCTGCGGCGGTGACGACGGAGGGCCGACCGGTGAGATGGCGGTCACCGTCACGCACTACGACTACACGTTCGACATCACCACGCGCGCTGCGCACTCGAAGCTGACCGCCACGGTCGACACCGCTGGTGACTGCCTCGTGCTTCCGTTCCGCGGCACCGGCTTCGATCCGGCGACCGCGAAGATCGACGGCAAGCCTGCGGTGAGCGCGCAGGCGAACGATACGCAAGTCATGATGTGCGGCGAAGGCCACGCGGCCGGCAAGCAGATCACGATCGACACCGACGAGACAGTCGCGCTGAAGACCGAGTCCACGAGCCAGGTCGGCTACTCGGTCACGAACGACTCGAACGGAAACCCGTTCCACTACCTCGTGAGCTGGGTCGGTGGCTGCGATCGGTTCGGTCCGTGCGATAGCCGGCCCGATCAGTTCGCAACGTACACGTTCCACGTCACCCACGCGGACACGCTCAAGGTCGTCTGCTCCGGCACGATCACGCAGGTGTCACCGACGGAGACGCAGTGCGACTTCAGGTACGAGGGCGGCCCCACGTACTCGACGTTCGCGATCGCGGCGTATCCGAAGACCGCGTGGATCGCGACCGACAAGGGCATGTGGGGCTCGCTGCACGCGACGGTCTACGACCGCCCGACGACGATGGTCGCCGACGCGATCCTGCCCTCGTACAACGACGGCTTCGTGCGCTGGATGGAGCAGACGTTCGGCCCTTACCCGTACGGCACGGAGCTGCGCATCCTCACCGCGCCAACGTACTGGAGCGGGTTCGAGCACCCGGGCAACATCATCCTCGACGACGGCCTCGCGCGCACGCTGCAGCCGGCGTACGTGCACAACGTGCAACACATCCTCGGTCACGAGATCGTGCACCAGTGGGCCGGCGATCAGACGACGCTCGCCGATACCTACGACTTCGTGTGGAAGGAGGCGATGGCCGAGTACCTCACGTTTGTCTACGAGGACATGAGGGAGCCGCTCGCGGCGAAGGGCACCGCGTCGTACTGGAAGCGAGCGTCCGCCGGTTCGGAGTACTTCCCGGTGCCCGGCGAGAAGCCGCCGCTGTTCACGTACTACGGCGACGTCTACGGGCCGGGCCCGATGATCCTGTTTCGCCAGCTCGAGGTGCTGAGCTCGCGACCGCAGGTGATCGCTGCGATCGCGAGCGTGCTCGGGAAGTCGCACGCGATCTCGGTGGATGATGTGGTCGCCGCGCTCGCCGCGAAGACCAGCCTCGATCTCACCGCGTACACGGCGGCGTGGATCAAAGGCACCGGCGCACCCGAGTGGCCGGTGATCAACACGCGGTTTTCCGCGGGTGCTGGAACAAGCACGCTTCATGTCACGCAGACCAAGGGTGCGGCGCGACGCTGCAAGTTCCACATCGCGCTCGAAGGCGCGCAGCCGACGGACTCTGTCCTCGTCGCGGTCGACACGTTCAAGAACGGGATCGACCAGACGCTGACGGTACCAACGCCTGCATTCACGGTCACCAGGACGACGCTGGACCCCAACCACGAGTGCCTCGTGTTCGCGGGCACGCTCGCGCGCAAACGCGAGGTTCCCCCGCCCTGGCTCACCGAGCGCGCATTGCGCACTTTCCCTGGCCCCACGCGCCCATAGGTAGAGCCTTTCTGATATCGATGTCGGGCGAATCCAAGGGGAGCCCGATATGATCAATTGCTCGACTACGCGTGTACTTCTCGCGACCGCCCTCGTGGCGCTCGTCTCGATGGCCGGCTGCAAGAAGGTGCCCGGCGGCGGCGGCATGCCGAACGTTCCCGGCAGCGACAAGGTCCCCGGGGGCCTCGGTGGCTCGTCCGACGTCGACCCGAACTCCTGCGGCAACTACGCCGTGTCGGATGCCGGCCGCAAGCTCAAGGCCTTCCTCTCCGCGACCAAGGACCTGCAGGTCACCACCGAGGAGACGGCGAAGATCGTCAAGCAGAGCTGCATCATGATGGGCAACGAGCTCGGCATGACCGACGCGGACTACACTGGCGAGACCAAGGACATCTGCGCCAAGGTCTGGGGCGTCATCGACAACAACATGAAGGTTGTCATCAAGTCGAAGGCCGCGCTCAAGATCAAGTACAAGCCGGCAGTCTGCAAGGTCAACGTCGACTTCCAGGCGAAGGCGGCGGCCGAGTGCGAGGGCAAGGCGTCGGCCGATGTCGGCGCGACCTGCTCGGGCACCTGCCGTGGCAAGTGCGAGGGCACGTGCGCGGGCAAGGCGGGCACCGGCGGTAACGCGGGCTCGTGCGATGGCGAGTGCAAGGGCACCTGCCGCGGCGAGTGCGAAGGTCACGCCGACGTCAAGGCGAGCGCGCAGTGCAAGGCGAGCGCGTCCGTGAAGGCGCAGGCCGAGATGCAGTGCACCGAGCCCGAGCTCGACATCGCGCTCGACGCGAAGCTCGTTGTCGACAAGTCCAAGGCCGAGGCGACCGTCAAGGCGCTCAAGGCCGGCCTGCCGAAGCTGCTCTCCGTCAAGGCGCGCCTCGAGCCGCTCAAGTACGCGGTCGAGGCGTGGGTGACCGCAGCGAAGGAGCTGAAGAGCGCGGGCCCGCAGCTCGCCCAGTCCTTCAAGGACCAGGCGATGTGCATCTCGGGTCAGATCGCCGCCGCGGCGAGCATGATCGGGAACATCCAGGCCAACGTGTCGGTCTCCGTCGAGGTGTCCGCTTCGGCGAGCGGCTCCGTCGGCGGCGGCGCGTAGCCTGCTGGCAGCGGCTTCAAGCCCTGGCATCCGCGGGGGGTTTGGTGTAGCAACCCCCCATGAAGACGCTCACGGAATTCTCGACGCTCACCCTGCGCAAGGCGGCCGACGCCCGCGCGGCTGCTGGTGGCGCAACCCGCCCCGCACCCGCGCCCGCTGTCGCCGAAGCCGCGCCGCCCACCGAGGGCGAAGCTGCT
>JACCRC010000334.1 GCA_013813765.1 Deltaproteobacteria bacterium
CCCGACAGCCCGCGAGCAGCTCGCTCGCGCGGCGCGCGCGGCGGAGGCGGATGTCCGCGACGCGGCGCTGTCGCTGCTCGCGGAGCGCGACGATGTGGATGCTGCGCGGATCCTGGTGGATGCGGCGCTCGCGAGCGCACCTGACAACCCCGTACACGCCGCTCTATCGCGGCCGGGCGCTGCACGGATCGCGGAGATCGCGGCGCGGATCGCGACCGCGCCGGATGCCGACGTTCCGGTGCTGACCTCCGCGCTCGCGCGAATGCACGTGCCGGCCGCGACGCATGCGCTGTTCGACGCGCTGGTCTCGACGTCGGCAACGGTGCGTCGTGACGCGGCGAGTGCGCTGGTCGCGATCGGTGCCACGGGAGCGCTCGCGGCGGTGAGGAACCTGGCAGTGGAGGACCCGGATCCAGAAGTGCGGCGCGCGTGCGCGGCCGCGATCGCGGGGTGAATACATGCCCTCCCTCGAGCTGACGCCACAGCTGTTCGCAATCTTTGCCCAGCTCGTCGAGGAGCAGTGCGGGTTGCACTACTCGCTGAATGAACGCTCGCTGTTCGAGAGCAAGCTCTCCGCGCAGGCCGCGGAGCAGGGCTTCGAATCGCTGCTCGACTACTACTACCGCCTCCGCTACGACGATCCCGGCGGTGTCGAGAAGCGCGCGCTCGTCCAGGCGCTTGTGGTTCACGAGACCTATCTGTTTCGCGAGATCGGACCGCTCGAGACCCTCTGTGACACGTATCTCATCGAGGTCATCGCAGAGCGCGGCCGCGCGCGGGTGTGGTCAGCCGCATGCTCGACGGGCGAGGAGCCGACGACGCTCGCCATGTTGCTCGCTCGACGTGGTCTGCTCGACAAGATCGATCTGGTCGCCAGCGATATCAGCGCCGCCGCGGTGGCAAAGGCACGCAGCGGCGTGTTCGGTCGCCGCGCTCTGCGCGACGGATATCCGACGGAGCTCGCCGCGCGCTACGTGGAGCAGGGACCCGCCGGGACGCGGGTCTCGCCGAGCATCGTGGCCGCGATCCGTTACTTCAACGTGAACTTGCTCGACGAGGCCGCGGTCCGCGAGCTCGGGACGTTCGATGCGATCCTGTGCCGCAACGTGCTGATCTACTTCCGGGACGCGCAGATCGTTCGGGTGGTCTCGATGCTTCGCGACCAGATCACACCCCGGGGCGTGATCCTCGTGGGAGTCTCCGAGTCGTTGATGCGCTTCGGGACCAGTCTTTCCTGCGAGGAGCGCGGCGGCGCCTTCTTCTACCGGAGCATGCCGTGAGCCGGCGCCCGCGCGTGTTGATCGCCGACGACTCTGCGTTCGCTCGCACGGTTCTCTCGCGGCTGTTGCGGACCAGCTCGCAGATCGATGTGATCGGGACCGCGCGCGACGGCAAGGATGCGCTCGACAAGATCGAGGCGCTCCAGCCGGACGTCGTCACGCTCGATCTGACGATGCCAGAGCTGGACGGCATCGGCGTGCTGCGGGCGCTCGGCGGGCGCGCGAGCCCGCGCGTGATCATCGTCAGCATCTCGGGTGTCGATACCGAGCTCGGCGCAGAGGCACTCACGCTCGGCGCGGTGGACATCGTGACGAAGCCGACCGCGCGCGCCGACGATCGCCTGCACGCGATCGGCACCGAGCTGATCGCGAAGGTGCTCGCCGCCGGTATTCCGGCGGCCGAGATCGCCGAGCCGCTGCTCGCGCCGCGGGCCCAATCTGTGCTCGGTCAGCGGGCCGACCTCGTCATGATCGGCACCTCGACCGGCGGCCCGCAGGCGTTGACGCGCATCATCTCCTCCCTGCCGGGGGACCTTGCGGCCCCGATCGTGATCGCCCTTCACATCCCCGCGGGATACACGGAGTCGCTGGCGAAGCGTCTGGATCGGATCTCCAAGCTGCGTGTCGTCGAGGCCAGCGAGGGCCTCGAGCTCGTGCCCGGAATGGTCGCGCTCGCGAAGGGAGGCTCGCACCTGCGGGTGATCCGGAGCGGAGGCGTGATGCGCGCCGAGATCTCCCACACCCCGGTCCGCCCGTTCGCACCATCTGTCGACGAGCTGTTCCTCAGCGGAGCGCGCGCAGTCGGCACGCACGTTCTGGGAATCATCCTGACGGGCATGGGGGACGACGGCCTCGAAGGATGCCGCGCGATCGTCGCCGCGGGTGGAAGCCTGCTGACCGAGGCCGCATCGAGCTGCGTCGTCTATGGTATGCCCCGGGCGGTGCAGGAGGCGGCACTGGGCGCGGCGTCCGCGCCACTCGAACACATTCCCGCCGAGATCATTCGTCGTGTCTGAACCGCCGCCTGACCAACCGCTCGTCTGGATCGTCGACGACAGTCCTACCGAGCGAGCGATCACCGTTCATGCCCTCGGCGCCGGATACACCTTCGAGGAGTTCGGCGACGGTGCTGACGCCGTCGAGCGGCTCAACACGCGGACCGCGCGTCCCGACGTCATCCTTCTCGACTGGGTCATGCCCGGGATGACGGGCGACGAGGTCTGCCGCTACGTCCGCGCGCACGAGGAGTTCTCCGACCTCGCGATCATCATGTTCACCGCGTCGCGCGTGGAGACCGACGACGTCGTGAGGGGCCTGGCGGTAGGTGCCAACGACTACGTGGCCAAGCCGTTCGTCCCCGAGGAGTTACGGGCGCGCGTGCACGCCGTGCTGCGCAGCAAGGAGCTCCGCGATGCGGCGAACCGCGAGCGCACCCGGCTCGCCGCACTCAACCGGCTCGGCCGCGCGCTGTTCGCCGCGGGCGCCGACGTGCCGCGGATCCTCCACGAGCTCGTGTCGTCGCTGCAGGGCCTCGTCGCGGACGGCTGCGCGATCATCGTCTTGCCGGGCGACCTCGAGCCGATCGCGGTCGCCGTGCACCGCGCGGATCCGTCGGCGGCGATGCTGTCGTCGATCGCGACGCTCGCGGACCCGATGATTCACGCGTTCACGGGCTCGGACGACGCGCTCGCGAAGCTCCCGCCGCTGTACCACCCGTACATCCAGCAGTACGGCCTCCGGGGCCTCGCGATCCTGCCGTTCCCGGTCCGCAACCCGGTGCAGGGTGTCGTGACCCTCACCCGCGATGGTGCATCCGAGCCGTTCGAGGTCGATGACGTCGCGGCGATCGAGACCTGCATCGAGTACGCGAGCCTCGCGGTCCAGTACGCCCTGCGCTTCGAGGCCGAGCGCACCGCACGGGCGCGGCTCACGGCCGTGCTCGAGCACGCCCCGGTCGGTATCATCGTCGCCGGCGCGAACGGCGCGATCGACCTCGCGAATCCGGTCGCGGTCCAGCTCGTCACCGGGATCGAGACCGCCGGCACGCTCGACCGCGCGTTCGGGCTCGGCACGTGGAGCACGCCCGACGGTGCACCGATCGCGCGCGAGCTCTGGCCGTTTGGTCGCGGCGCCGACGGCAAGGCACACCGCGAGCAGCTCGTGTTCACGCCTCCCGGCGGCGAATCCCGCGTGCTGTCGCTCACCACCGTCACGCGCCGCGAGGTCGACGAGCTTGCCGGCACGGTGACGGCGATCGAGGATGTCACCGTGCAGCACGCGTTCGCCGTCGAGCGCGAGCAGGTCGCCGCGTTCCAGGAGCAGATGCTCGGTATCGTCGGCCACGATCTACGCAATCCGCTGAACGCGATCGTCACCGGCACCGAGCTGATCGGCGAGCACGCGCGAGAGCTGCCGCGGATCCAGGCCGTCGTCACCCGCATCCAGTCGAGCAGCCGCCGGATGACCAGCATCGTCGACCAGCTGCTCGATGTCACCCGCGCCCGACTCGGCGACGGCATCCCGCTCTCGATCGCCTCCGTCACGCTGGGGCCACTCGTACAGAGCCTGGTCGACGAGCTCGCGCCGACCTACCACGATGCGAAGTTCGTGGTGCTGGCCGATCAGGTGCGTGGAGTCTGGGATCCGGAGCGCCTCGAGCAGGTGATCTCGAACTTGATCTCCAACGCCGCGCAGTACGGCGATCGCACCAAGCCGATCCAGATCCGCGTCACCGCCGAGGCCGGCACTGCGGTCGTCGAGGTCTCGAACTCGATCAAGGACGCACCGATCCCTGCAGAGCGCCTCGCGACGCTGTTCGAGCCGTATCGCCGCGGCGCGACCAGCATGTCCGCGCACCGCAAGGGTCTGGGCCTCGGCCTCTACATCGCCCACGAGATCGTTCGCGCTCACCAGGGCAAGCTCACCGCGACATCGACCGCGGAGGGCACCGTGTTCCGCGTCGAGCTGCCGATCCGCGGCAGCCATTACTGATCATCACGCGCCGAAAACGAAAAAGCCGGTCGAGCACGAGAAGCGCTGACCGGCTCTGGGAGACGAAACGGGATTAGCGCTTCGCGTCTTCCTTGGCCTTCTTGGCCTTGGCGAGGAGCTCTTCGCCGATGTTGCTCGGAACGTCGGCGTACTTCGCGAACTCCATCGTGAACTCGCTCTTGCCCTGCGTTGCAGAGCGGAGCGGCGTGGAGAACCCGAACATGTCCGCGAGGGGCACCTCGGCGTCGACGCGCGCGTTGCCGTCCTCTTCGGTCGAGCCGACGACGATGCCGCGGCGCTGCATGATGAGCGACAGCATGTTGCCGGAGAACTCGGCCGGACCTTCGAGCGAGACCTTCATGATCGGCTCGAGGATCCTCGGCTTCGCGCGCGGGAAGAACTCGCGGAACGCACCGCGGGCGGCTTCCTGGAACGCATTGTCGCTCGAGTCGACCGCGTGGGCCTGACCATCGTCGATCACGACGCGGATGCCGACACACGGCACGCCGAGGCGCGGGCTCTTCGGGATCATCGACTTGAAGCCCTTCTCGCACGACGGGATGAACTCGCGCGGAATCGACCCGCCCTTGATCTCGTCGACGAACTCGAACTCGCCATCGAACGGCTCGACATAGCCGGCGACGCGGCCGTACTGGCCGGAGCCACCGGTCTGCTTCTTGTGCGTGTAGTTGAACTCGACCTTCTGTCCGATGGTCTCGCGGTACGCGACCTGCGGCGGCGAGGTGACGACCTCCGCCCGGTACTCTCGCTTCATCCGCTCGATGTAGACGTCGAGGTGGAGCTCGCCCATGCCGGCGACGATCGTCTCGTTGGACTCGGGATCGACCCAGCACTTGAAGGTCGGATCCTCGCGCGTGAACCGGTTGAGCGCCTTGCTCATCTGGATCTCGGCGCCGGAGTCCTTCGCCTTGATCGCGACGGAGATCACCGGGCTCGGGACGAACATCGACGTCATCGCGTAGTTGACGCTGCCGTCGGTGAACGTGTCACCCGAGTTGCAGTCGACGCCGAACAGCGCGCAGATGTCGCCCGCGCCGGCCTCGGTGATGTCTTCCTTGTCGTCCGAGTGCATGCGCACGAGACGGCCGACCTTGACCTTCTTGCCGTTGCGCGAGTTGACGATGAAGTTGTCCTTCGCGACCGAGCCCGAGTACACGCGAATGTACGTCAGCTGGCCGTAGCGACCATCCTCGAGCTTGAACGCGAGCATGACGAGCGGCTTCGCCGGATCGCACGGGATCACGATCGGCGTCTCTTCCTTGTCGAGATCGAGCGCGATGTTCTCGACCTCGCGCGGCTCGGGCAGGAAGCTGCAGACGCCATCGAGCAGGAGCTGCACGGCCTTGTTGCCGAGCGCCGAGCCACACATGACCGGCGTGCACTTGAGCGCGATCACCGAGTCGCGGAGGCACTTGCGGAGGAGCTCCGGCGTGACCTTGTCCTCGAGCATCGCCTCGGTGAGCTCGTCGTTGACCATGGAGAGCTGGTCGAGCATCTCCTCGCGCATCTTGTCGCACAGCTCCTTGAGGGTGCCGCTGTGACCGTGCGACGAGAGCGGGTGCAGGGCGTCCGGGATCGGGCCGCGCTCGATCTGCTCGCCGTTGTCGCCGTGGAACGTGTACGCGACCATCTCGATCAGATCCACGACGCCCTCGAGCTTGTCCTCGAGGCCGATCGGGCACTGGATCATGACCGGGTGAAGCTTGAGCTTCTCGCGGAGCTGGTCGCGAACGCGGAACGGGTTCGCGCCGGTCCGGTCGAGCTTGTTGACGAACGCGATGCGCGGAACCTTGTACCGGCGCATCTGGCGATCGACGGTGTACGACTGCGACTGCACGCCGGCGACGCCGCACAGCACCATGATGGCGCCGTCGAGGACGCGCAGCGAGCGCTCGACCTCGATCGTGAAGTCGACGTGGCCCGGGGTGTCGATGATGTTGATGTGGTGCTGGACCTTGTGGGGCGAGCCCGGCACCGACATGACGGCCTTCGCCTTCGGATCGGGCGGCCACATGCAGAACGTCGCCGCGGACTGGATGGTGATGCCGCGCTCGCGCTCGAGCTCCATCGAGTCCATCTTCGCGCCGACACCGTCCTTGCCCTTCACCTCGTGAATCGCGTGGATGCGGGCGGTGTAATAGAGGATGCGCTCGGTCAGCGTGGTCTTTCCGCTGTCGATGTGCGCAGAGATGCCGATATTTCGGACTTTGGACAGGTCAGTCAGCACGTGGACGTCTCCAGTAAATGCGCGGGATTGCTACCTTGTAAGAGGCGGCAATGCAAGTGGGGACTGGAGCGAGTGTCCCTACGCTGGTGCTACCCTCAGCTATCCCGGTGGAGTGCCTCGACGATAACGCTGTCAGCGAGTTCGTTTCGGGCTCCTTACCCAGAACAGCTCTTACGAAGGTCGAGGGCCACCTGGCCGGCTGCCGGGACTGCCGCGCGCTGGTCGCCGCCCTGGCGCAGGACGCCGCGACCGACTCCAACGTCGAGACGGTCAAGCACGAGCGGCCGTCGCCATCCCAGGTCACCGAGCTGCCAAAGCGCACGATCGGCGATCGCGTGGGCCGGTACCTCATCCTTTCGACGCTCGGGACCGGGGGCATGGGCGTCGTGTTCTCGGCCTACGACCCGCAGCTCGACCGCAAGGTCGCGCTCAAGCTGCTGCGGTCGGGCCTGCAGCTCGCGACCAAGGACGCGCAGAAGCGCCTGCGGCGCGAGGCCCAGGCGATCGCCCAGCTCTCCCACCCGAACGTCGTGGGTGTCTACGACGTCGGTACCGACGGCGGCGACCTCTACATCGCGATGGAGCTCGTCGAGGGCGAGACGCTCGGGCAGTGGCTCAGGAGCTACCCGCGCACGTGGCGCGAGATCATCGACGTGTTCTTGCAGGCCGCGAAGGGCCTGGTCGCCGCGCACGGCGTGGGCCTCCTGCATCGCGACTTCAAGCCCGACAACGTGCTCGTCGGCGGCGATGGCCGCGTCCGCGTCACCGACTTCGGCCTCGCGCGCTCGCTGCTCGTGCTCGACGAAGAATCGGCGCGCGGCCAGACCACACCGCACCTGCCGGCCGCGCTGTCGTCGAGCCTCACCGCGACCGGCACGGTGCTCGGCACGCCGCGGTACATGCCGCCGGAGCAGCTGACGGGCCCCGACATCGACGCGCGCGCGGATCAGTTCAGCTTCTGCGTCGCGCTCTACGAGGCGCTCTACGGCACCCATC
>JACCRC010000335.1 GCA_013813765.1 Deltaproteobacteria bacterium
CACGACGTGAACGGCAGCGAGCTGATCCGCGGCCTGAACGCGAAGCTGCAGGACGGGGTCGTGGTCACGGGCGGCCTCGCGGGGGATGGCGATCGGTTCGGCAAGACGTACGTCATCGGCGAAGGCAACCCCGCGCGCGACGCGGTCGTGGCGATCGGACTCTATGGCGACAGGGTTCGCGTCGGGCACGGATCGAAGGGCGGCTGGGACACGTTCGGACCCGAGCGCGTGGTGACGGGCTCGAAGGGCAACGTCCTCTACACGCTCGACGATCGCCCTGCCCTCGCGCTCTACAAGGAGTACCTCGGCGAACGGGCGGCGGGCCTGCCGGGCAGCGCGCTCCTGTTCCCGCTGTCGCTACGCGCATCGCAGGACGCGACCGAGAGCGTCGTGCGCACGGTGCTGGGCGTCGACGAGGTCACGCAGTCGATGGTCTTCGCCGGAGACATTCCGACGGGCGCGTACGCGAAGCTGATGCGCGCGAACTTCGATCGCCTGATCCTCGGCGCGCAGGACGCGGGCCAGGCGGTGCTCCGCGAGTACGAGATGCCGGCGCTGTGCATCGCGATCAGCTGCGTCGGACGGCGGCTGGTGCTTGGCGAGCGGACCGAGGAGGAGACGGAGGCCGCACTCGAAGCCCTTCCGGAGGGCACCGCGCAGATCGGCTTCTACTCCTACGGCGAGATTTCACCGCACACGCAGGGCCGCTGCGACCTGCACAACCAGACGATGACGCTGACCGTGATCAGCGAAGCATGACGGTCGACGCGCACCCCCTGCTCTCTCGCCTCCTGCGCAAGGTGGGTGTAACCCCGGCCGAGGTGCCATCGGCGGAGACGTGGCGCGCACTGCTCGCACTGATCAGCCGCACGTATCACGAGGCCGATCAGGATCGGTACACGCTCGAACGATCGATCGACATCTCCAGTCGCGAGATGCAGGGCCTCTATCAGGACCTGAAGCGCCGCACGGACACCGAGCTCGAGGAGCGGCGCAAGCAGGTCGAGGAGAGCTATGCGGTGCTGCGCGCCACGCTCGAGAGCGCATCCGAGGGCATCGTCGTCGTCGATGCGAATCGCGGTGTGGTCGCGGTGAATCGCCGCTACGGCGAGATGATGCGCATCTCCGCGGAGCTCTTGAGCTCTCGGGACCACCGCGCCGTGATCGCCGAGTCGATGAAGATGATGTCGGACCCGACCGCCGCGCGTGCCCGGATCGAGGAGATCCACGCCACCCGTGACGTCGTCCACGACGAGCTGACGCTGAAGGACGCCCGGATCCTCGATCGATACTCCGCGCCGGTGACACGCGCCGACGGCACGCACGCGGGTCGGGTCACGTTCTTCCGCGACGTCACCGCCGAGCGAACTGCGAACAAGGAGCTGCGCGCCGCGTGGACCGCTGCGGAAGGCGCGAGCACGGCGAAGAGCATGTTCGTCGCGAACATGAGCCACGAGCTGCGGACGCCGCTCAACGCAGTGATCGGCCTCGCGGATCTGCTGCTGCTCGAGTCGGGCGATCCGATCACGCGGCGGCAGCGCGAGTACCTCGAGGGCGTGGTGCAGAGCGGGCGACACCTGCTCGCACTGGTCAACAACGTGCTCGACCTCGCGAAGATCGAAGCGGGCAAGCATGATCTCGAGCTCGACGTCGTCGAGGTTCAGGACGCGATCGAGGAGGCGCTCACGGGACTCGTGCCGCTCGCGCACCATCGCGGCGTCAGCGTGTCGCTGCAGGTGCGTCGCTCGGTGCGCGCGGTGCGGGCAGATCGGCTCCGATTCCGGCAGATCCTCTACAACCTGATGACCAACGCGCTGAAGTTCACCGACCGTGGCGGCACGGTCACGCTCACCGCGCGCGACGAGGGCGATGGGGTCACCCTCACCGTCGAGGACACGGGCATCGGCATCGCGGAGACGGACATGCCGCGGCTGTTTCAGCCATTCGAGCAGCTCGATCAGCCGTCGGGCGATCGGCCGACCGGCACGGGCCTCGGGCTCGCCCTGACGAAGCGGCTGGTCGACATGCACGGCGGATCGATCGAGGTGGAGAGTGACGTCGGCGTGGGTACGCGGTTCACGGTTCGGATGCCGGCGGTCTGAGCATGGGACGGATCCTGGTATGTTTCCAAGCCGATCGATGTGAGGGCGTTCGGGGAAACCATCGAGAGCTACCTCGGGGGCAAGTAGATGAAGGACCGGGTACTGGTCGTCGACGATTCACCGCAGAACCGGATGGTCGCGGTCGGTCACCTCGAGGCGGCGGGCTACGAGGTGGTGGCCGCCAGCAGCGGCGAGGAAGCGCTCGCCTACGTACGCGCGAACCGCGTCGACCTGGTCGTGCTCGACGTCCTCATGCCGGGCATGGGCGGATTCGAGGTCTGCAAGCGCCTGCGCGCCATCCCGGCGCTTTCAGATCTCCCGGTGATGTTCATGACCGCGCTCGGCGATCGCGAGGCCACGCAGCCCGCGCTCGATGCGGGCGCGGATGATCTGTTGCCGAAGCCGTTCCAGCGCGCCGAGCTGCTCCTGCGCGTGCGCGCGCTGATTCGTCAGCGCCGTCAGGCGGTCGAGCTCGCGGCGCAGAACGATCAGCTCCGCAAGCTCGAGCAGGACAAGCGCCGGATGCAGCAGCTGATCGTCCACGACCTCAAGGGTCCCGCCACCGCGCTGTACGCGAACGCCGAGCTGTTGCGTGCGCGCAGCCTGCCCGGAGACACGCCGGAGATCGTCGAAGACATCATGGTCGCCGTCGGCAACCTCGATCGCACGGTGCGCAACCTCCTCGACCTCTCCCGTGCCGAGGACGTGGGGCTGAGCGTGCAGGTCGAGCCGCTCGACATCACCGCGATGACCGCCGAGGTGATCACGAGCCTGCGCGGCCTCGGCAAGCTGCACGACGTGACGATCGTGTCGTCGATCCAGACGAACACGCTCATGGCCGATCGCGAGCTGATCCGCCGCATGCTGCAGAACCTCGTGCACAACGCGATCAAGCACTCGCCGGGTGACTCCGAGGTCGTGATCGAGGCAACGCGCGACGCGCACTCCGTCATGTTCCGCGTCAGCGACCAGGGCCCGGGCGTGCCGGATGGCGACGACGACAAGATCTTCGAGGCCTACGTCACGCGCGACCGCCCGAACGGCGGGCACGGCCTGGGCCTGGTGTTCTGCCGGCTCGCAGCGGAGGCGCACCGCGGACGGATCTGGGTCGAGCGCGGGCAGCCGAGCGGCGCCACGTTCTGCGTTCACCTCCCCCAATCGTGACCATGGCAGCGGGGCGCACACACAACGTTCCGCTCCTCACGGCGATCGCCGCGACGATCGTGGCACTGGTGCTCGCACTCGTGCACACCAAGGTCGCGGTCCTGCCGGGCATCCCGAAGCTCGAGGGTCTTTCGATCGATGCGCGGTTCAAGCTCCGCGGTGCGCGCGATCCATCGAGCGATCGGATCGTGATCGTCGCGATCGACGACAAGCTCCGCGCCGAGGCTCCGGAGGTGCTGCAGACGCGGCACGGCTACGCGAAGCTCATCGATGCACTGACGGGCTACGACCCGAAGCTCCTCGCGCTCGACATGTTCTTCGACTCGCCGGAGATCATCCTCCAGCAAGCGCTCACCGAACGCGTACGAGCGCTGAACGCGCGGCTCGCCTCCGAGACCGACGAGAAGCTCGCCGAGGCCAAAGCCGTGATCGCCGCGATCGTCGAGGAGCTGCGCGGAGACGAGGTGCTCGCTACCGCGGTGAAGAGATCCGAGCGGGTCTATCTCGCCGCGCACTTCCTGATCGGCCCCCAGGTCACGGGCGCCGCCGAGCCGGTGGGCCTCGAGCGCGCGCGTCACGGCGAGGTCGCCGATGCCAGCGGCGGCGGCGACCGGCGCCCGATCAACGCGATGGCGGTGACCATGACGATGCCGGAGGTCGCTCGTGGTGCGGTCGGCGCGGGCGCGATCAACACGTTCCGCGACGAGGACGGCGTGACCCGCCGGGTGCCGCTCGCGCTCGAGTACGCGGGCCGCTACTACATGCCGCTCGGCCTCGCGGTCGCGCTCGCGGAGCTCGGAACACCGGATGACACGAAGTACCTGGTCGGCGCTCCGACGCTGCACGCCGCCGAGATCGAGCTGCCGGTCTCGCGAGGCGCATCGATCGTGCTCGACGTGCTGGGCCGCAATCGGATCCCACGGCTCTCGGCGGCCGACGTGCTGTCGGGCAAGGCGCCGAAGACCGCGCTCGCGGGAAAGCTCGTGTTCGTCGGCTTCACGTATGCCGCGTACGACAAGGTCGTCACGCCGCTCGATCATCTCGCCGACGGTGTCGAGCTACACGCCACGCTCGCCGAGAACGTGCTCGGCGGCCGACTGATCCGCGGCACCGGTGATCTCGCGACGATCCTCGCGACGCTCGTGCTCTGCGCCTGCGTGTGCGCCGCGCAGCTCCGGCACGTGCGGCGCCGGCCGTGGATGCCGCCGCTGATCGCGATCGGCGTGGTCGCCGGATACATCGTGCTCGCGGTGGTGCTGTTCTCGCGCGGCACGGTGATCGCGATCGCCCTGCCCTCCGTGCTCGCGACGTTCGTGCTGATCGCCGCCACCGTCGGCGGTCTCGCCACCGAGGGTCGCGAGAAGGCGAAGCTGCGCGCGGTGTTCTCGCAGTACGTCGCCGGCCCCGTCGTCGATCGGATCCTCGCGGACCCGGCGCGCGCGAAGCTCGGTGGCGAGCGCAAGGAGCTGACCGTGCTGTTCAGCGACATCCGCGGCTTCTCGTTGTTCTCCGAGGGAATGGCCCCCGAGAAGCTCGCGTCGTTCCTCGGCGAGTACCTCACGCCGATGACCGAGCTCGTGCTCGCGTCGGGCGGGACGCTCGACAAGTACATCGGCGACGCGGTGATGGCGATCTGGGGCGCCCCGATCGACGTTCCGGACCATCCGGCCCGCGCCTGCGAGGTCGCACTGAAGATGCAGGAGGTGCTCGTCGCGCTGAACAAGGGCTGGGCGAAGGCCGGCAAGCCCGCGGTCGCGATCGGCATCGGCATCAACACCGGCGCGATGGCCGTCGGCAACATGGGCTCCGCCGCGCGCTTCGACTACACCGTGCTCGGCGACCAGGTGAACCTCGCCGCGCGGCTCGAGGCCCTGACGAAGGAGTACGGGATCTCGATCCTCTGCGGCGAGGCGACCGTGAAGGCGGCCGGCGAAAGCTTCGTGTTCCGCGAGATCGATCTGGTCCGGGTGAAGGGCCGCGCCGGCGCGGTGCCCGTCTTCGAGCTCGTCGGCCGCAAGGGAGACGTGACGATCGATCCCGCCTTCACGGCAGCCCTCGCCACGTACCGTGCGCGCGACTTCGCGACCGCGCGCACCCAGTTCGCGACGCTCGAGGGAGACGAGGTCGCCGCGGTGCTGGCAAAGCGCTGCGGCGAGCTCGCCGGCGCGCCGCTGGACGCAGACTGGGACGGCGTGTACGAGCAGCGCTCGAAGTGATCTGGTAGGTTCGCGCCGATGACGACGGTCCTCGTCCTGGACTTCGACGGCACGATGACCGACGCCGAGGCCGAAGGCCGGCCGTTCCGCGACGGCTATCTCGACGATCTCGCCGCGCTCTGCGGCCGGGCGCCTGGCGATGCGGAGATCCTCGCGATCGCCGACGAGGTCGAGGCGGAACTTTCGGCGGCGCCGGCCTCGCACCCGTTTCTCTGGATGGGCCGCGCGGTCGCACCGGCGACCGTGGATCCGTACCTGCGCATGGTGCCGATCGCGCACCGCATCCTCGACAAGTTCGGCGCGATTCCGGGCGCCACCGATCGCGGACGGCTGCTCGGCTCGGTGCTCTACAAGTACAACTACGCCAAGACCCTCGGCCAGCCCGTGTTCCGTGCGGGCGCCGGCGAGGTGCTGCGGGCCCTGGGCGGCAGCGAGGCGTGGATCGTCACGAACTCCGATACGCACGCGGTCGCCGGGAAGGTGGCCGCGCTCGATCGCGACACGCCGGGCGTCGCGTGGCTCACGTCGCGGGTGCGCGGCCAGGCACGGAAGTTCGACGTCGACGATACGTGGGCCGGCCTCGACGCCGAGCTCGCCGTGCCGGGTCTCGATCGGCCCGTGCTGCTGCGCCGCCGCATGTATCACGACATCCTGCGCACGATCCTCGAAGGAGCGAACGCGACATTCGCTGACCTCGTTGTTGTCGGGGACATCTTCGAGCTCGATCTCGCGATGCCGCTGCAGCTCGGCGCGCGAGTCGGCCTCGTGGCCTCGGAGCGCACACCGCCCTACGAGCGCGCGTTCGTCGAGGCCCACCCGCGCGCGCGGATGATCGAGGACCTCGCCGAGATCCCCGCGTTTGCCTTCGCGTAGCGTGGCATCCACGCCCCGGGCGCATGGCCACATTGCCATACACCTGCAAGATTTGGCGTCATGGGGGCGATGGTGCAGGCTCGTTCTGTAGCCTGCCAGACAGATATTAGGTGCGGAATGTACGATGCCTGCACAGTGAAGCACGTGCTGCCCATCGCCAAACACCGTGCTGCTGGAAACTACGTCGTTGGAGAGCGGATGGCGTCGGGAGGTATGGCGGAGGTGTTCCACGCCAAGGCCGTCAACGGCGCTTCCTTTGGCGGGCCGATCGTCCTCAAGCAGATGCGCCCCGAGCTCGCGACGAGCAAGGAGCTGGTCGCGATGTTTGTCGAGGAGGCGCGCATCTCGACGCGGCTCGATCATCCGAACATCGTCAAGGTTCACGACTTCGAGGCGACGGACCGCGGCCTGTTCCTCGTCATGGAGATGGTCGACGGTCCGGACTTGCTCGCCGTGCTCGGCCGCTGCGCGAAGATCGCGCACGCGATCGAGCCCGAGCTCGCGGTGTACATCGCATGTCACGTGCTCGAGGCACTCGACTACGCCCACGGCGCGGCCTTACCGACGGGTCAGCTGCTGCAAGTCATCCACCGCGACGTCTCGCCCAGCAACATCCTGATCACGCGCCGCGGTCAGGTGAAGCTTGCGGACTTCGGTATCGCGCGGATGACGTACGGCCGCACGAACGAGCTCGCTTCGGGCACGCTCAAGGGCAAGTTCGGCTACATGTCTCCCGAGCAGGTGCGCGGTGACGAGCTCGACGCGCGCTCCGACGTGTTCTCTCTCGGCGTCGTGCTCGCAGAGATGTTGATCATGCGGCGGCTGTTCAGCGCGCCGAGCGATGTCGATGTGCTGCTGATGGTGCGCCGCGCTGATCTCTCGCGACTCGACCGCTGCGGCGCGCATATCCCGCCAGCGCTGCAAGCGATCGTGCGCAAGGCGCTCTCGGCGGACCGCGAAATCAGATACTCGTCCGCCGACGAGCTGCGCAACGATCTCGCCGACTGGCTTGCGACCTCGACGCACCGCACGGGCGCGGCACGACTCGCCGGCCTGGTGCGCGAGCTCGAGCGCGCCGGCGGACCGCTCTGCACGTGGGCCAAGCCGACCGATAGCACCATGAGCGGAAGCGAGACCGTGATCGCGCGCCGGGCCGCATCCGAATCGGCAGAGATCGGTCGCATCGCGTTCGCGCGTGCGAGGCGTCCGTCGGCCGTTCCGGAGCCCGTGTTGCTCGCGCCGTTCCATGCCGCGACTCCCGTGCCCCGCGCGCCCTCGCAGGGCACCGCGAGCTCGGCCGGCGATCTCGAGGCCGGCACGGTGATCGACGTGCTCTGCGAGATCGCACGCGACAAGCGCAGCGGCCTGCTCGCGCTCCAGAGCGGAGAGCACTTCAAGGAGGCGTACTTCGCCGAAGGTCAGCCGGTGTTCGTGCGCTGCAACGTGGCAGAGGACCGGTTCGGCGAATACCTCGTTCGACGCAAGGTCCTGACGCGCGACCAGCTCGACCGCGCACTCGGCGCCCTCGAGCACTTCGACGGTCGGCTCGGAACGGCGCTCGTCAGCCTCGGCTTGCTGCACCCGATCGAGGCACTGCGGCTGCTCTCCGAGCAGGTCGCGAACAAGCTCATCGGCGCATGCGCCTGGACCAAGGGGCGGTACGAGCTCGTCGATGGCGTCGAGAACCCGTGGCCCGCACTGTCCCTCGGGCTGCAGACCCGGCCCATCGTCACGCGGGCGCTCTCGACTGTCCCCCACGATCGCCTCGTCACCTGGATGCAGTCCGTCCGTGACCTGCACGCCCGGATCGATTTCGATGCGGTGCGCTCGTTTGACTTCGAGCCGACAATCGTCGACGGCCTTCGACTGATGGCGAACGGCACGATCGATCGCGCGATGGATCGCCTGTCCACGGCCGGTGCGCGGTGGCATCTCACCGCCGCCGCGTACGTCCTGTGGCGGTCCGGGGTCCTCGAGCTCGCGTGAACGGGCGTCGTAAGCAGCTCCGTCCTTGACTCTCCTCGGGCGAGAGGCAAGGCTCCCCTCGTGTCCGCCGACAAGGTCATTCTGTCCTGCGCCCTCACCGGTGCGGTGACTACCAAGAAGCACTGCCCCGCGATCCCCTACACCCCGGCCGAGATCGCCGAGGAAGCGAAGCGCGCGCACGACGCCGGCGCCGCGATCGTCCACATCCACGCGCGCAATGACGACGGCTCGCCGACGTGGTCGAAGGACACGTTCGCGAAGATCATGGAGGAGACGAAGAAGCGCTGCCCCGTGATGATCAACTGGTCGACCGGCGGCGCTGGCCCGATGCTCGAACGCGTCAGCCACCTCTCGCAGCGCCCGCACGTCGCGGCCCTCAACATGGGCTCGATGAACTACGCGAAGTGGAACGACACGAAGAAGCAGTTCGCGTTCCAGTTCGTGTTCACGAACTCGTTCGACGACATCATCGCGTTCGCGCGCGCGATGAAGGAGCACAACGTCAAGCCCGAGATGGAGTGCTTCGACGTCGGCCACACGAACTCGCACCGCGTGCTCGCGGACCTCGGCCTGCTCGAGGCGCCGTATCACTTCTCGTTCATCATGGGCGTGCTCGGCGGCATCCCGGCCACCGCGAAGCACCTCGCGTTCCAGTCGGATCAGGTCCCCGCCGGCTCGCGCTGGAAGGTGATCGGTATCAGCCGCGAGCAGTGGCCGCTTGCGATGGCGGCGCTCTCGCTCGGCGGCGACGTGCGCGTCGGCCTCGAGGACAACTTCTACCTGCCGAACGGCGAGATGGCGAAGTCCAACGGGGAGCTCGTCGCCGCGGCGGCGGACCTCGTGAAGCTCTCGGGTCGCTCGGTCGCTAGCGTCGACGAGGCCAAGCAGCTGCTGTGGCCGCGCGGCGGCGGTAACTGAATCGCATGAGTCTCCCCGGCGAAGCAGGTGGATGGGGCCGCGAGCTCGTGCGCGCGATGGAGCTCGCGCGGATCGCCGGCCTCGAGGTCGTGCGTTTACGCAACGGCGAGCTGACCGTCGAGATGAAGCCCGGCGACGAGCCGGTGACGGTGGCCGATCGGCGCGCGTCGGAGATCATCGTCGGCGGGCTCGCGAGCGCGTTTCCCGACGACGCGATCATCTCCGAGGAGCTGCCGTCGCTCGGTGAGACCCTCGCGAAGCATCGCGTGTGGCTCGTCGATCCGATCGACGGCACGAAGGACTTCATCCGCGGCGGCGATGGCTTCGCCGTGATGATCGGTCTCGCGATCGATGGCGTGCCCGCGGTCGGCGTGGTTCATCAACCGACGATCGATCGCACGTACTTCGTCACGCCGGATGCCGGCGCGTACATGCAGAAGGCCGGCGAGGTCACGCCGCTCGAGGTGTCGAAGGTCGCCGCCGCCGGTGAGGCGCGGCTCGTCGCGTCGGCTTCGCACCGCACCGCGGACATCGATCGCGTGAAGACGGAGCTCGGCATCAGGGACGAGATCAACGTGGGCTCGGTCGGGGTGAAGCTGTGCCTCATCGCGTCGGGCGTCCGCGATCTCTACGTGAACCCGAGCGCGAAGACCAAGGCGTGGGATACCTGCGCACCCGAGGCCATCCTCACCGCTGCGGGCGGGCGCCTCTCAGACTTGTTCGGGAAGGCAATCGAGTACCGCGCAGAGCTCGCACACCGTCGAGGACTCGTGGCATCCAACGGGGTTGTGCACGGCGAGGTCGTCGCGAAGCTGGGTTCCCTGTTCGCGCTCCTCGCATGATACGCTGAAGGCATGCTGGGGACTTCTCGCGTCGTCGCAGCGATGCTCGCGTCCACGTTGTTCGTGACGACAGTCGCCGCACAGCCCACCCCGGTCCCCACGCCGCAGCAGAAGCAGCAGGTCCAGGATCTGGTGAAGCAGGCGATCGCGAGGAGCCAGGCGGATGATCACGCGGGCGCGATCGAGCTCTACCAGCAGGCGTACGCGACCACGCCGCTGCCCACGCTGCTCTCGAACATCGGCGCCGAGTACCAGATCGCCGCAAAGCCAGTCGAGGCTCTGAAGTACTTCTGCATGTACCTCGAGAAGGATCCCGCTGGTCCGCTCGCCTCGTACGCGACGGGGCAAGCGAAGCTCTTGCAGAGCCAGCTCACCAACACGGCGGTCGATGACGCGAACGTGTGCAAGGCACCGGCGCCGCCGCCCCCGCCCCCTCCGCCTCCGGTCGAGCAGCCGAAGGTCGTCGTGACGGCGGCCCCCGAGGATCCGGGCAAGGGCCTCAAGACCACAGGCCTCATCGTTGGCGGTGTCGGCGTCGTGAGCCTCGGCCTCGGCGTCTACTTCGGCCTGCAGGCAAAGAAGATCAGCGACGACATCTCGGACAACGACGAGATGTGGCGCAACGACATCATCGCGTATCAGGACAAGGGCCAGCGCAGCGAGTACCTCCAGATCACCTTCCTCGCCGTCGGCGGTGCGGCGGTGATCGGCGGCGCGCTGCTCTACATGAAGGGCCGCGGAAAGACGAAGGCGGCCGAGTCGATGACGGTGACGCCGACGATGGGGCCCGGCGGATCCGCGAGCCTCACGCTCTCCGGCGCGTTTTGATCGCTAGAGGATGGTGTCGAGCCAGATCTGGACGTTCTGCGCGGGAAGCGTGACGCGCGCCGTGCCGACGATATCGCCGGCCTCCTTGGTCAGCGCGTCGCTGTCCTGATCGTAGCGCGCGGTGACCACCACATCGCCGGTGAGCTCGGTGCCAGCGACCATCGCCTGCGCCTCGGTCAGCTCGAATGCGAGGTCCGCGTTGTTCCACGTCACCTTGTCGACGGCGAGCGCGGTGCCGGTGGGCTGACCGCTCGCGTCCGCGCGCTTGACGACGATGAAGATCGGCATGCCGACCTTCGCGCGCCCCGCGGCCTTCATGTGGATCTTGATCACGCCCTTCACGTAGCGCGTGGGATCGATCTTGCGGTTCGGATCCGGAGGCGGAAGTCCGAGCTGCGTGACGTCGGTGCCGCCACCGCCGCCGTGCGGATCGATGCCGAGGTTCGCGTGAGGATCGCGACCGCCGGAGCCTGCGGGAGGAATGCCGAGGCCCGCGTGCGGATCGTTCTGCACGCCGCCGTGCGGGTTGCCGACCTTCGCTCCGCCCATTCCCGGTGGCGGCGCCGGTGGAGGCAGCGCGTTGGGATTCGGCCCCTGCACCATCGCGCCCTGACTGTTCTGCGACCACTCCTGTGCCGGAGGCAGACCGTCCGAGCTCTTCTTGCTACTACAGCCTGCAGCGACCAGCGCTGCACCGACGAGAAACCACCGCATGCGCCGAATGTAGCAGGGTCAGACCCAGCGCGCTGTCGTCGTGATCGTCGCGAGCACCTGCGCGCCCGGGTGGGGCTCTCCCAGCCACGCCTGGAACCGCGTACCCGACGTTCCGGGCTCCGCGATCCCCGCGATCTCGAAGCGAGTCGGCGGTGCCGCACCGAGGACGATCGGCAGTGTTACGAGCCGATGACGCCGGAATATGGAGAGCGCGACCTCGTCACCGGGCCTGCGCGTGCCCGCGAGGTTGCGGATGTCCGCGTCGGAAGTGGCGCGGAATCCGTCGAGCGCGACGACCTCGTCGCCAGGAGAGAGACCGGCGGCGTGCGCCGGGCTGCCGTCCATCACGCCCGTGACCTTGTTGCCCGACACCGTCGCGCCGAGCCACACGGCGTGAAGACCGTCGGCGACCTGGGCCGGATCCGCGCTCGTGCGCAGCTCGAGGCCCACGTGCCGCAGCTCCTCGGCGAGCTCGGGATCCTCGGTGCCACGGATCTGCTTGTCGAACACGTCGCCGAGCGAGAGCCCGGTCGCTTCCTCGAACACGCCCTGCAGATCGTCGGGGTGCGGCTCGCCGCGCGAACCGTAGCGGGTCCACATCATGCGCAGCACGTCGTCGAGCGAGCGCGCGCCTTCCGTGCGCCGCCGGATCTGGAGATCGAGCGCGAACATCGCGAGCCCACCCTTCAGGTAGTAGCTCACGGTCGTGTTGAGGTTCGACTCGTCGGGCTTGTAGAGCTTGATCCACGCATCGAACGAGCTCTGCTCGAGGCTTTGCTTCGCACGGCCCGGCGTCGCCATCAGGCGCGCCCAGTCGTCGAGAACTTTGTCCAGGAGGCTCTTCGCGGTGATCCGGCCAGAGCTCCGCAGCGCGAACCGATCGTAGTGGCTCGTGAGGCCTTCCATCACCCACAGGCACGGCGTGTACGCCTCGCGCGTGTAGTCGAACTCGAGCAGTGGCCGCGGCGCGATCCGCTTGCCGTTCCAGGCGTGGAACAGCTCGTGGG
Organism: Deltaproteobacteria bacterium; assembly: GCA_013813765.1. Classification (GTDB taxonomy): domain Bacteria; phylum Myxococcota_A; class Polyangia; order Haliangiales; family Haliangiaceae; genus JABFXX01. Next base: position 12,651 of record JACCRC010000335.1, read on the forward strand.
AGAGCAGCTCCAGCAGACCTTCGTACGCCTTTCGCGAGGCGCCGAAGTGCGGGTGAAACAGGTTGATCGACGAGCCCCGGTGCTCGAGACCGCCGTAGGCCTCGTGCGACAGCATCAGCACGAACGTGTAATGCGGGAATGGGGCCTCGCCGAACCGCGCGATGTGATCGTCGACGATCGCGCCGAGATCCTCGGCGAGTCGGCCTTCGGTGAACGTACCGCCGGGCGCGCGCTCGCCCCAGATCACGAGGCGCGTGGGCACCTTCGCGGGAATCGTCAGCTGGCGCGACCGGCCGATGTGGATCGGATGGTCGTACAGCTCGTCGATGTTCGCCGCGCGCAGCACGCTGGTGTTGCCGGCCTCCCAGGCGAGCGCCGTGGACAGCGTCCAGTCGGGCGGTCCTTCGATCGTGAGCTCGACCGGGGCCGAGCGCAGCGCGGGCGGATACATGAATGTCGCAGGACCGTGCAGGAACGCATGGGTGTCGTCGATGTGGTTCGTGCGAACGGTCAGGTCGTGGCCGTAGAGCGTGTACGTGATCGTCAGTTCTCGGACCCCCCCGGTCTCGATCCGCCAGGTCGACTTGTCGAGCTTGGACGCCTTCAGCGCCGCCCCCCCGTCGCCGGTGGCCGTGAGGTCCCGGATGAACCGCGCGTAGTCGCGGATCAGGTAACTACCGGGGCACCAGGCGGGCAGCGTGACGTCTGTGGTGGCCGCCTGGGGCGCGAACCGGAGCGAGACCTCGACGAGATGCTTATCCGGCGCAGTGACGCGCACGGCGTAGCGAAGGGACGTCATGGGACGTGCCTAGCACAGCTGCTATGCTCGGGGGCATGTCCCGCGCGGTTGGTCTTGGCCTGCTCGTCGTCGCCCTGATGGCGTCGGCAGCCGCCGCGCCGCGGCCGAAGGGCAAGGTCGTGCGCGTCGAGCGCCACCGCGGCAGCACGGTCTTGCCGCGCATCTGCGACGTGCAGAACGACCGCACCGGCAACTGCTTCGGCGAGGAGCCGAAGACCGGCGACATCATCACGCTGATCGACGAGAACGGGGTCACCGGCGAGGTCCGGATCACCGAGGTGGTCGCGTTCTCGCTCGCCGGCCGCCACAGCAAGGGCTGCGACGGACTGTGGAGCATCAAGCACGAGCTCCTGCGCGGCGATCTCTCGAACGTCGGTGGCCGCACGATGGGCGTCATCGATCCGGGGATGCACCCGCGCAATGGCCGGATGATTCCGAAGGAGCTGCTGCAGCCGCCGAGTGGCCGCTCGGATGAGGTCCCGGCGATCGGCTTCGATCGTGATGGCGACAACGTTGCGGACATCATCCTCTCGCAGAGCAGCTGCGACGGTTCCGGCAGCATGTGCATCGAGGAGTGGCTACGTGTCGAGGGGCGGATGGTGCGCGTGCACCAGGTGAACTTCCAGACGTGCGGCTTCTGATGGACCGCCGGGACCTCCTCGCCGACGAGCGAGGCACGCTGTACAAGGAGGCGGAGCTGCGCGTGGCGCTCGTCTATCCGAGCCCGTATCGCGCGGCGATGTCGTCGCTCGGCTACCAGCAGATCTACCGCACGCTGCATGGAATGCCGGGCGTCGCGGCCGATCGCGCGATGTTGCCCGACGAGGGTGCTCCGGAGCGCGGCCTCGTGACGCTCGAGACCGGCCAGCCCGTTGGTGGCTATCCCGTGCTCGCGTACTCGGTCGCGTACGAGCTCGAGATCGCGGGCGTCGTCGAGACGCTCGAACGCTCGAACATCCCGGTGCTCGTGAAGGATCGCGAGCGCCGCCATCCGCTCGTGATCGCGGGCGGTCCGCTGACGTTCTCCAACCCTGCCCCGCTCGCTCCGTTCTTCGACGTGATCCTCCTCGGCGAGGGCGAGGAGACGGTGAAGGAGCTGATGGAGATCGGGCGCGATGTCGGCTTCGACCGCGAGCGAGTGTGGGCCGCACTTGCCGGCAAGCCCGGCTACTACCTGCCCCACCTGCACGGTGAGACCGTGCCGCCCGTCGCGCAGGCCGCAGACGAGCTACTGCCCGCGCGTTCGGTGATCGCGACGCCGCACACCGAGCTCTCCGACATGTTCATGACCGAGGCCGCGCGCGGATGCTCGCGCGGTTGCACCTACTGCGTGATGCGCCGGTCCACGAACGGCGGCATGCGGATCGTCCCGCGCGAGACAATCATCGCGGGCATTCCCGCGGGCACGCGGCGCGTCGGTCTCGTCGGTGCCGCGGTCACCGATCACCCCGACATCGCCGCGATCGTGCGCGACGTCGTCGATGGCGGTCGCGAGGTCGGCATCTCGTCGCTGCGCGCCGACAAGCTCACCGACGAGCTCGTGGGCCTCCTCGCGCGAGGAGGCTATCGCACGCTGACGGTCGCCGCGGATGGCGCGAGCGAACGCATGCGGCGCGTCGTCGAGCGGTCCACGAGGGCCGAGCATCTGATCAACTCGGCGAAGTTCGCAGCGACCCACCGGCTGCACACGCTGAAGGTCTACATGATGCTCGGCGTACCCGGCGAGACCGACGCCGATGTCGACGAGCTCGTGCAGCTGTCGAAGGAGCTCGCCGCGATCCATCCGCGCGTCGCATACGGCCTCGCGCCGTTCGTGGCGAAGCGCAACACCCCGCTCGACGGCACGCCGTTCGCCGGCATTCCGCTCGTCGAGGCAAGGCTCGCCCGGCTCGACAAGGGCCTGCGCGCCGCCGGCCTCTCCGACAAGGTCAAGGTCCGTCCGACCTCCGCACGGTGGGCGTGGGTCGAGTACATGATCGCGCAGGGGGAGTCGCGGGCCGGCCTGGCGATCATGGATGCGCACAAGGCCGGCGGATCGTTCGCCGCGTACAAAAAGGCGTTCGCCGCGCACGATGTCCAGCCGACCGGTCCGCGCGCACGCGTGCCGTCGAGCCAGGAGCTGATCGCACTGAAGCGCCAGCGGCTCGCGACGCTCTAGACTAGAGCAGCTGGTGGAGCTGGATCAGATTTCCGACGGTGTCGGAGAACACCGCGATCTTCACCGGGCCTGCGACCGTCGGCTCCTTCGTGAAGGCGACGCCCTTCGCACGGAGGCGAGCGTAGTCGGCGTCGAGGTCCGTGCTCTCGAAGGACGTCGCCGGAATGCCCTGCGCGAACAATCCCTGCTGGAACGGCTTCGCCACCGGGTTCGCGTTCGGCTCGAGCGAGAGCTCCAGCTCGTCGGGCGAGGCCACGACGGTGATCCACCGGTACTCGCCGACCGGGATGTCGTGCTTCTTCGCGAACCCGAGGACGTCGGTATAGAACGCGAGGGCCTTTGCCTGGTCCTCGACCATGATGCTCGTCAGCTTGATCTTCAGCACCGCCGCAGTGTGCCGTGGTCAGGCGCGGGCTGCTTCTCGGAAATTGCGAAACGCATCCGCGGGTAATTCTCCGAGGAGCCCGAGGCAACTCGGAACGATCTGCAGCCGCGTGAGCACCTGGACGCCGCGGCGATAGGCCGACGGCGGCATCCCGACGCGGCGTGCGAATAGCGCCGAGAAGCTGCCGAGGCTCGAGAACCCGACCTCCATGCAGACCTCGGTCACCGGCGTCCCGCCCGCGAGCAGGCGCTTCGCGTGCGCCAGCCGCAGCTCGGTGCGGAACTGGTGCGGCGTGATGCCAAACACCGCCTCGAACTGGCGGATGAAGTGGTACGGCGAGATCGCGACCGCGGAGGCGACGTCTCGCACCGGTCGATCGTCGGTCGCGAGCAGGTCGCGCGCCTGGACGAGGCGGCGGAACGCGCGGCGATCGACGAGCATCCGCAGAGCCTACCTCGCTGCTACACTGGCTGCGTGACGTTTCGTGACGACCATGACGCCGCGCTCGCCCGAGCCGAAGCGCTGCAAAACGAGGTCGAGCGGGAGCGCGAACGCGCGGATGAGAAGGCTTCCGAGGCCGCGAAGCTCCGACGCGAGCGCGACGAGCTCGCGGAGAAGGTCGCCCGGCTCGAGCGCGGCACGAAAGTTGGGCCGAAGCGAGCACCGCCCGAAGCGACCATCGGGGTATCGAAGCCGTACAAGTCCGCCGATGGAGAACGCGAGATGCTGTACCTCTCGCTCACCATCCTGGGCCTGTTCGTGCTCGTGGCGATCATGGCGATGAATGAGTGACCATGCGCTGCTAGACTGGATGCGTGACGTATCGCGATGACCACGCCGCCGCGCTAGCACGGGCCGAGGCACTCGAGATCGAGGTCAAGCGCGAGCGCGCGCGCGCCAACGAGTTGAGACGCCAGCGCGACGAGCTCGCCGCGAAGCTCGCGCGACGCGAGCCGGCCAGGCCAACGGCTCCGCAGAGGCGCGTGTTGATCCTCCAGCCGACGCCGAGCAAATCCGCCGGGCACGAGATGATCTTCCTCATCGCCGCCATGGTCGGACTGTTCGCGCTCGCCATGATCATCGCGATGTTCCGGTGAACCGCGCGCGCTAGCGCACCGACGGCGACGGCCAGCCAAACGGCGCGATCGCCTCGACGATCTCGGGATTGTCGAGGGAGATCGGCTCGAGCCACACCTCCTCGCGATCGCGCGTCCACCAGGTCTGGGAACCGTATGGCTCGAGGTGATAGACGAACCGCCGGATCCGCACATAGGTGGGTTTCGCTCCGTCGAACGGGTCGACCGCGAGCAGCTTCCGGACCTCCTTGTCGCCGTCGAGGAGCTTGTAGACGAGGTGCACGACCCACGGATCGCGCACGCGCTCGGCCATCGCGGCGAACCAGATCAGCCAGTCGAGCCGCAGGTGATACGGACCGAGCACGCACGGCCGGCGATCGAGCGCGCCAGGCTTGCAGGGCAGCTCGTACGCGTGCCACGTCGCGGTCTCCGGATCCGGATCGCGGGTGCCCTCGATCACGATCTCGTTACGCTCCATGCCGACCGAGCCGAATGCACCGTAGGTGTTGACCAGAGCGAACCGGTCGTAGCTCCGGTTCATCGCCTGGTTGTTCGAGACGAGGTTCCTCACGACCGAGATGCTGAGGATCGCGATGATCGCGGTGAGCACGCCGACCAGCACGAGGTGGCCGTCGAGCTTCTTGACGTGTACGGCGGCGAGGCCCGCCGGGATCGCGATGATCACGAGCACGATCCGCACGCTGTTCGGGAACGCAGCCCACACGAGGATCGCGGCGAGCGTCACACCGATCGCGATCCCGAGCTGCTTGTGGTCGCGCTTCGAGGGTGCCGCGAGTCGCGCCTTGAGCCACGCGCGCGGGCGCTTCGGCACGAGGCGCAGCAAGAAGTCGTCGTCGAAGCACGCGAGGATCGGCACCAGCGTGAGCCAGTTGAGGAACGCGAGGTTGCCGCTCGCGATGAGCGCGATCTGGAAGGCGGCCATTCCCACGGCCGCCACGAGCCGCAGCTTGCGCGGACCGAACACGAAGAACGGCAGCAGAAGCTCGACGACGTGATTGAACACGACGCCCGTCGCCTGTAAGCCCTGCGGCAGGTGGTGAAACAGCGGCGAGAGCAGATTTGGAATCGGCTGCGTCTCGAAGTGTGCATCGAGGCACGTCAGGTCCGTCCAGCACGCGTCGCCGCGAAGCTTGATCAGCCCCGCGCCGAGCATGATCCGGAACGCGAGCCAGCGCATCAATACGACCGCCACGCCGGGCGGAGACGGCGCCGTCAGCGGCCGCGGATCCCACGGGTGTGCGAGCAGCGCGGCGAGCACCGTCGTCTCGAGGATCTGGATCTCCCAGCCGAACGAGAACCACAGCTGCCCGACGCGAACGAACGAGCCGTAGAGCACCCATAGCGCCAGCAGGATCGGCAGGTTCGCGTAGCCGATCAGTACTGCGAGCGAGAGCGCGAGCCCGAGCCAAGCCCAGACCATCATCGCGCCGTCGGAGGAGTCGAGCCACAAGAGGCTCGGTGCGTTCCAGAACCCGATGCCGTCCGCGTGCAGCCGCTCGAGGTACGTGCCCACGGGAGTCAGCCCGTGCGAGCCCAGCAGCGGCGGGCCTTGCTTGATGAGCCCGATGAACGCGAACACGTAGATGAAGCCGAGGAGCCGGAGCACGAGCCAGCGCGTGAGCTGATAGCCACGCGGCGGCCCCATCCACGCCACGAGCCGATCGAGTGGCGAGCGCGCGCGGAGGTCGGGAACCTCCGGTTCGGCCGCCGTCTCGCTCATGTCTCACTCTACCTCTCGCGATTGCATCGAGTACGTTGCCGCACATGCAGGCCGGTCCGGATCTTTACGAGCGTCTCGCACCGTTCTACGACTGGATGTCGCGCGGCCTCCTCGCGCCGTTCGGCGGTGACACGCGCTTTCGCAACGAGGTCGTGGATGCCTGGAGCGTGCGCGCCGGCGATCGCGTGCTCGAGCTCGGCTGCGGCACCGGCCTCATGACAAGGATCCTGCTGCAGCGCGGCGCCGTGGTCACCGGTGTCGATCGCTCCGCACCGATGCTCTCCCGTGCTCGCAAGCGTGCGCCGTACGCCACGTTCGTCGAGAGCGACGTCACGGCGTTCCGGCCCGAGGGCACGTTCGACCGCGTGATCCTCTCGTACATCCTCCACGAGCTGGACTCGCAAGCGCGCCACGCGGCACTCGCACTCGCCCGCTCCGCGCTCGCTCCCGGCGGCATGGTCGGCGTCGTCGACTTCGACGACAGCGCGCGCCAGCCCGTGCGCACGTTGATCGGTCTGTATCTCCGCGTTGCCGAACCGCCTTCGGCGCGCGAGTGGGCTTCAAACGGGTTTCGCCACGAGATCGGCGCCGCGGGCCTGACCGTGATTCGCTCACAGCCGGTGGGCTGGGGCACGGCACGCGTGGGGCTCGCTGCGCTCGCCGGCTAGTACGACTTCCTCTTGGTTAAAACCAGCCGCGCGTGACGCGGAGGAGGTGTATGACTACCTGTCCCCGACCGGAGGTCCTGAAAGATGCGGATCGGCGAGCTGTTGCTGCTGCACGAGAGAGTCGATCCGTGGGTCCTCACGAACACGCTGAAGGGGCAGGCGCCCACGCGACAGCGCCTCGTCTCCCTGTTGATCTCCCGCGCCCAGCTCGATCCCGATGACGGGGCGATGCTGCTCCGCGAACAGCTCGGCTATCCCGCCGCGATGCAGCGCCACCTGGAGCGCGCCGATCGATCACTGCTCTCGCTGTTCCCGCCCGAGCTCGGAGCGCGCTGGGTGATCCTGCCGCTGGGCCGCGCGAGGACCGGTGCGATCGTCGTCGCCGCGCGCGATCCGACTCCGATCCTCACCGCGGCGCTCGAGCACATCACGAAGCAGTCGATCGTGCTCGCGGTGACACCGAGCCTTCAGCTGGAGAAGCTCGTGCGTGCCGCCTACGGCGTGGCCCTTCCCGCCGACGAACCACTGCCCGAATCGCCACCGACGCTCTCGGAGATCGGCAACGCGCGCATCGACGACGTGCTGCCGCTTCCGATCCGGCGCGCCCGCACGGTGTCGTACCACCTCAACGGGATGGATCTGCCGGATCGGCCCCAGCGGGCCGTCGCGCCGATCGACGAGATCCTTCGGGACATCGATCGGGCGATCACGCCGGCCACCGCCGAGCGCATCGTGATGACGTACGTCGCGCGACGCTGGAAGACGGCCCTGCTCGCTCGAATCAACGGAGACGTCGCGCTCGGGGTCCGCGGCCACGGTCCTCGCCTGATGAAGGCGGAGCTCGTCACGGTCCCGCTGATGTCGCCGTCGTTGATCTCGCTCGCGCGAGACACGGGGCGACTCACGACCGAGCTCCCATCGAGCGCCAGCCAGACCCAGCTGACCGATCTCCTGGAGTCTCCGCGCACGCCCATCGCAGCGCCCGTCCTGGTGGCAGACAAGGTGCACTCGGTGCTCGCCGTGGGCGACGCCCACATCGGCTCTGACAGCCGCGGCGAGCTGGATCGGCTCGCAGATGCACTGGGTTGGGCCTACGAGCGATCGGTCCGCTGACCGGTCGCGAGTTACAGGTCCGTATCCACGCCTTTTCGGAGGTACGCGACCGTGTCGACGAGCGTGAGCTGCGGATCGCGCGCGACGAAGCCAAGCTCGGTCTCCGCCTTGCGCGAGTCGATCCACCAGAAGTGCTCGGACATCTCGACGGAGATCCGATCGACCGGCGGCTCCTTGCCGCGGTGACGGTAGAGCTCCTCGATCAGCGTGGCGCCCCAAAGACTAAGTGATGCCGGCAGCTTGATGCGCGGCGGCGAGACGTTGGAGACGCGGCCGAGGCGCGCGAAGAACTCCTTCATCGTCCAGTTCGGACCACCGAGCAAGTAGCGCTCGCCGGCACGACCATGCTCGAGCGCGGCGGCGGTCGCGAGTGCAGCGTCGCGCGCGTCGACGAAGTTGATGCCGCCGTCGGGCACGGTCGGAATCTGCTTCTTGAGAAACTTGCGGACGTCGCCGGTCGACGACAGCCGCCGATCACCGGGGCCGAGTAGCAGGCTCGGGTTCACGGCGACGACCTCGATGCCGAGCTTCTGCCCGTACTCGAACGCGAGGCGCTCCTGGTAGATCTTCGAGGCGTAGTACGGCCAGCCCGCCACGATCTCCTCGGCGTACGGCGCGTGCTCGTCGAGGATCGCCTCGTCCTTCGAGACGCCGATCGTTCCCGAGGTCGAGGCGAGCACCATGCGGCGCACGTTCGCGACGTTCATCCGCTCGAGCACGTTGCGGGTGCCGTCGACGTGGAGGCGCATCATTCGCTGCGCGTCGTCGGGATCGCGGGACACCGCGCCGGCGAGGTGGAACACCGCGTGGACGCCGGCGAGCGCCTTGTCGAGATCCGCGTCCGAGAGCACGTCGCCGCGCACGTGCTCCACGCCGAGTGCCTCGAGCACGCCGGAGCGCGAGCGCGCGAGGCCGCGCACGGTGTGGCCCTGCTCGGTCAGCACGCGGCACAGATGCTCGCCGAGAAAGCCGGTCGCGCCGGTGACGAGCAGGTGCGCCACTAGTCGTAGTCCTCGGCCGTGGCGTAGTCGTCGGGCGTGAGCGGCTTTGGAGCGAGCGACGAGCGATGGACCTTGAGGCCGAACCGCGGCGCCTTGATCAGCGCGATCGGCTCGACGGACTCGACGGGACGGGTGGAGTCACCGACGCGGGAACCGGAAACGCGGAACGTGAACTTCTTCATGTCTGTGCCTCGTCATCAGCCGTAACAGAACGCCCCTGTGCCGCCAGCCATTCCGCCATCGGAGTCGTGCCCGCATCGCCGAGCGTCCATGCCTGGTCGCGCGGAGCGAGCCGGCGGATCACGCCTTCGACGTGATACGTGATCGCGCGGTACTGCTCGGACCGCGAGCGCTCACCGCCCCGGGAGCCCAGCGCCACGATGTCCTCGTAGGACAGGTACGGGCCGATGTAGCTCGCGACACGCTCGCCGCGCTTGGGCAGGTAGCGGCCCTTCGGCATCGCCTCGTACGTGCCCGACAGGTACATCGGCAGGATGCCGCACTTGTTCGTCATCGCGAGGTAGCCGAGCGACGGCTTGAAGTCGGTCATCACGCCGGTGTCGCTACGCGTGCCCTCGGGGAAGATCAGCAGGATGTAGCCATCGCGGATGACCTCACCGGCGAGACGCAGCGACTCGCGCAGCGAGCCGTGACGCTCCATCGGAACGAGGTTCGTGAAGTTCTCGAAGTACATCCGGCGGACCGGATCCTCGAAGAAGTAGTCCTTCGCGGCGAGTGCCACCAGCGCGTCGCCCTGCTCGCCGAGCGCGTACTTCACGAGGCCGGTGTCGAGGTGGCTCGCGTGGTTCGCGGCCACGATGTAGCCGCCGAACGGTGGAACCTGCGCGCCGCCGTAGATGTTCGTCTCGAGCACGCGCTCGTAGAGCGCGCGCATGCCGCCGCGGAGCGCCTTGCGGCCGAGCGTGACGAGTGGCGCCGGCACATCGATGTCGTCGCTTGCCTGCGCCTTCTTGTCCTCGGCTTCCTTCTCGCGCGCGATCCGGTCGCGGCGCGGCTTGTCGGCGCGGGACTTCGCACCCGCGCGCGTGACGACCTTCTCGACGTCGGCCACGGTCTCGAGCTGGAGCAGCTCCTGCGGATCGGGGAGGTTCACACCCGCGGCCTCGAGCGCGACCGCGAGCTCGGTGAACATCAGCGAATCGAAGCCGAGCTCGTCGAGCCGGGTCTCCGCGGTGATGCCGCCGCGCTTCTTCTGCGAGACATCCGCGAGCAGATCGTAGAGCCACGTGCCGCCGCCCTCGCCGCCCGCCGAGAGCTGCTTCGCCTCGGCGCCGCCCTTGGCCGCGCGCTCCAGCCGCTGCAATTCTTTGACGACGTCACGGCGCCGTACCTTGCGCGACGCGGTCTTCGGCAGGTCGTGGTCCCACAGGTGGACCACCTTGGGGCGCTTGTAGAGCGCGAGCGTCTTCGAGATCTTCTTCACGTGCTCGCGCACGGCCTCGCGCACGTCCTCGCGGGACATGCCGTCCTGGTCGTAGTCGGGCACGACCAGCATGGCGACCGTCTCGAGACCTGCATCGCCTGCCGGCAGGCCCACCACCGAGAGCTCCTTGATGTACTTCGAGTCGCGGAGCACTTCCTCGAGCTCGTCGGGGTAGATGTTCTCGCCCGACGCGCCGAGGATCATCTCCTTCTTGCGGCCGACGATGAAGAGGTTCCCTTCCTCGTCGATCCGGCCGAGGTCGCCGGTGTGCAGCCAGCCGTTCTGGATCGTCTGCGCGGTCGCGTCGGGGTTCTCGAAGTAGCCCGACATCACGTTCGGGCCCTTCGCGATCACCTCGCCGACGCCGTTTGCATCGGGCTGATCGATCTTCACGTCGATGCCGGGCAACGCGCGACCGACCGAGCCTGGGATGCTCTTGTCGCCGGGGCGCGTGACCGTCAGCACCGGCGAGGACTCGGTCATGCCGTAGCCCTCGTACAGGTTGAAGCCGAGGCCCCGGAACGACTTCAGCGTGTCGGGTGGCAGTGCGGAGCCGCCGGAGATCAACAGCCGCATGCGGCCGCCGAGCTTGCGGTGCACGGGGAAGAACAGCAACTTTCCAGTGCCGAAGTCCCAAGGCAGCTTGTCGCGCAGCGAGCGGTTCGCGTCCACGACCGCATCGAACGCCTTCTCGATCAACACGCCGGCGTCGGAGACGTTCTTGTAGATCTTGCGCTCGAGCGCCTGGAACAGCGCGGGCACGCCGACCATGCCGGTGATGCCCTCGTCCTCGAGCGCGCGAGAGAGCGAGTCGGCCTCGAGCTCCTCGAGGTAGTCGATCGACGCGCCGTGCATCAACGGCATCAGGAGACCGGCCGAGAACTCGAGCGTGTGGTGCAGCGGCAGCACGCTGAGCAGCTTGTCGTGCTTGTACAGCGCGAACAGCGACGACAGCTTCGACGTCATCGAGGTGAGGTTCTTGTGCGACAGCATCACGCCCTTCGGCGTGCCGGTGGTTCCGGACGTGAAGATCAGCGACGCGAGCGAGTCGCCCTTCACCTCGGGCTGCACCGCGCCGACCGAGACATCGGGCTCGGCGAGGAGCTCGTCGAACGCGAGGACCTTGGCCTCGATGCCCTGCTGCGAGAGCCAGCCGTTGAACGCACCGTGCGCGGGGGACCAGACGACGCGGGCGTCGCCCTCGCCTTCACCGATCGGCACCGCGATATCAGCCTCGCCCGCGAGCCGCTCGACGACCTTGCGCGACAGCACGAGCACGCGAGCCTTCGACACGCGCGTCAGGTTCAGGACCTCGGCGAGCGTCAGCTCCTTGTCGAGCGGGACACTGGTCGCGCTCGCGAGCATCGTCGCGAAGTAGCTCACCGCCCACTCGGGACGGTTCTCGCTCATCAGGATCACGCGGTCACCCGTGGCGACCCCGAGCTGGCGCAGCACGCCGGCGCCCTGCCACGCCGCCTCGCCCATCTGCCCGTAGCTGTACAGGATCGGCTCGGCGTCCTCGTCCTTGCGCACGAGGCGAAGCGCCGGGCGGTTGCGATGGAGCTTGATCGCCGACTCGAACAGCTCGACGAGCGACTTGTACGTGTAGACCGACTTCGGCTTCGGCCCGAACTCGTCATCGAGCTTGCCGAACGTCCACTTCTGCAGCCCGGCGAAGTGCGTGTCGAGCCAGTACTTGCGCCAGTCCACGAGGTGAGGCGCCCAGAGGAGCTTCTCCTGATCGGCCGGCGTCACCCGCGCCCATAGCGCGCGCATGTTGTCGCAGCGGAACGCGATGTCGTGATCGGTGGTGAACGGCTTGAACAGATCGACGAGCTCGGTGACCTGGCCGGTGAACGTCGAGATCTTCTGCAGCTCGTCTCGCGCGCGCTCGGCGAACGCCTCGAGTCGGGGGGCGCCCCACTTCGGAAGCTTGTCGTCGATCACGCCGATCAGCTTGTCGGCGAGCTTCTTGAACAGCGGCGCGGAGCGGGACTGGAAGTGCTCGTACGTGACCGGTATCGGTTCGAGCCGCGCACGCAGTCTGCTGCGCAGCTTGTCCTCGCCGCGGTCGGCCTTGTCCTTGTAGTGCTGACGCACCGCGAGCCCGGTGAGCTCGGTGACGCGCTTGCTGGTGACGCGGTTCACGTCGCTGGTTCCCATCTGGTAGATGGGCTCGTGCTCGCCGGCGAGGACCGCCGCGGTCGCGAGGAGCATGCCGGCGGCGATGAAGTCGACCGGGATGATGTCGAGCGCCGCGTCTGCGCCCACGGGCACCGTGCGGTGGCCCTTGAGCATCAGGTACATCAGCGGCGCGGTCGTGTTGAAGCCCTCGTTCCAGCCCGGGAACGGGTAGCGGATCGCGCTCTCGACGATGGCGGGCCGCACGATCGTCGACGACACGGTGCGGTCGGCGAGGATGATCTGCTCACCGAGCGACTTCGTGTACGTGTACGTGTTGGTCCATCCCCAGTGCTCGGCGCGCTCCATGCCGAGCTTGGTGAGCACGTCGTTCATCCAGATCTTGCGCTCGCGCGCGACGGAGATCTTGAGGTCGTTCTCGTCGTCCGGATCGCGGCGCTGCTCGCGCAGGCTCTCCGCGCCGCGCTCGCGGAACTCGCTGATGTGCTGGCGATCGTTCGACCGCTCGCGCGCCTGATCGATGATCTTCTGGCAGTCCGCGATCTCCGCGGCCGGATCGAAGTCGCGGTCGAGCAGCTCGTCGTCATTGCCGTAGTCGTGCGAGATCGCGCTCGAGCGCGGGAAGTACCCGACGACCGGCTCGTCCTCCCACACGTCGCCATCGCGGCGGCCCGCCACGTAGCAGGTGGAGACATGGACGAGCTTCGCGCCCAGCTTCCTCGCGAGGTCGAGCACGTTCTTCGCGCCCATCGCGTTGATCCGCAGCGCGCTCTCGAGCGACGGCGCGAAGGACACGAGGCCCGCGCTGTTGACGACGACGTGACATCCGCCGTGCTTCTCGACTTCGGCGAGCTCGGTCTCGGTGAAGTTGCAGAGCGGACGGCCGATATCGCCCGGCAGCGCGACGATCTTCGAGCGGAGGAACGTCTCGTAGTTTGCGCCGTGCACGTCGCGAACCGGATCGAACACCTCGACCGACGCGACCTTCTTGTAGAACCGCTCGTCGGCCGTGTTGCCGGCGCCGGGGCGCACGAGGCAGAACACCTTGCCAATGTCGGGATAGCGGTGCAGCAGCATCGACAGCGCGACCTTGCCGACGAAGCCGGTCGTGCCGATCAGGAGGATGTTCTTGCCGGCGAGCGTGGCGGCGACATCGATCCGTCCCTTGCCCGTCACCGGCGCGCGCAGCGGAGGCAGCGGCTCGTTCTGCTTCGCATCCGGCCACGGCAACGTCTTCGCGTGCTGGCCCCACGCGAGCTCGGTCTCGAGGAAGTAGCCGCCCTTCGAGCCGCCGGAACCGTTGCTATGTCCGTTGCCGCCGCTCATCTCACATCACGTCGTTGATCATGTACGGCGGGTGGTGAAGCATCGTGATCTGCGCGCTGCGACCCATCGTGCCGCGCGCCATCGCGATCGCCTCGGCGATCGATCCGGCGGTCTCCCAGCCCATGATCGCCGGCACCGTGGCGTTGTCGGCACCGACGACGATCACGCGGCTCGTCTTCTCGCGTCCGCGCTGGCCCCAGTACCACATGAAGCACGGGTGAGCGCCGTGGTACGCGTTGCCGCGCCGGTACATCTCGATGTAGCTCGGGTTGTACGCGA
>JACCRC010000338.1 GCA_013813765.1 Deltaproteobacteria bacterium
CAGGGCCAGCAAGGTCAGCAAGGTCAGCAGGGCCAGCAAGGCCAACAGGGTCAGCAAGGGCAACAAGGTCAGCAAGGTCAACAGGGCCAGCAAGGGCAACAAGGTCAGCAGCAGGGCTCGAATGGCCAGGGGCAGGGCTCGAACCAGCAGCAGGGCTCGAACGGGCAGGGCTCCGGATCGAGCGCGAATGGATCGAACGGTGGGGGCTCGAACCAGCAGGGGTCGAACGCGCAGGGCTCGAATCAGGGCCAGAACCAAAACGGCAGCGGCAACGGATCGAATCGCCAGGGCTCGAATGGATCGGGCGGCTCGAACGGCTCGAACGGCTCGAATGGATCGAACGGAAACAACCCGCAGGGGCAGAACGGACAGCCCGGCGGCAGCCAGGGCAAGCCGAGCCCCGGCGATCTTCGCGACAACCCGGGACAGAAGTCGCGCGGCGACAAGAAGCTCGACGATCTCGAGGATCAGTCCCGGCGCCTTCAGCGTGATGCCGCGCGGCGCCGCGCGACTGGCCGCTCTACGGATCCCCAGAAGGACTGGTAGGTAGGGGTACACTCGGCGGGTGCTGAGGGTGCTCGTCGTCGATCGGAGCCCGCAGACGCGCGAGACGATCGCCGAGCTGCTGGGCGATCTCGCGCGCGACGTGGTGTGGGCGCCGCGCGAGGGTGCAGGGGAGAAGCTGCGCGCGGGAATCGCCGCCGGTGCGCCGTTCGATGTGGTGCTGCTCGATGCCGAGCCGCCGCCGACGCAGGCGGTGGTGCGCGAGCTGGTGACGCTCGGCGGCGGCGTACGTGTCGTGCTCGCCGCTGCGGGCCCCGACGGTGCTGCGGTCGCCGCGCGATGCGGAGCGACCGATGTCGTGGCGCGTCCGTTCAGCACCGCGGAGCTCGCGTTCCGGATCGGCCGCGCGGCCGCGGGGCCCGAACGCGCCGACAAGCGCCGGCCGCGGAAGAGCGACGTGCTGATCGGCACGGGCTCGTGGATCAAGGACATGTACGACCGGATCACGATGGTCGCGGTGACCGACGTGACGGTCGCGATCTTTGGCGAGAGCGGCACGGGCAAGGAGCTCGTCGCGCGCACGATCCACAACTCGTCGCCGCGGCACGATGCGCCGTTTGTCGTCGTGAACTGCGCCGCGATTCCCGAGGCGCTGCTCGAGGACGAGCTGTTCGGCCACGTCCGCGGCGCATTCACGGATGCCTCACGTGATCGCGAGGGCCTGCTCGCCGCGGCGCACACCGGCACGCTGTTCCTCGACGAGATCGGCGAGCTGCCGCTACCGCTGCAGTCGAAGCTCCTGCGCGTCCTCCAGAGCCAGGAGTTCCGTCGGATCGGCGATGACCAGGACCGGCGCGTCGACGTCCGGATCATCACCGCGACGAACCGCGATCTCGATCAGCTCGTCGCGGCCGGTCTGTTCCGCCAGGACCTCTATTACCGGATCAACGTGTTCCCGATCCACCTGCCGCCACTTCGCGAGCGCCCCGAGGACATCGCGATGCTGGTGCACCACTTCGTGCAGAAGTTGCGCGGACGGCTCGGCAAGCCGATCGACGGCGTCTCGGCCGCAGCGCTGGCACGGTTCGCCGGCTACGACTTTCCCGGAAACGTGCGCGAGCTCGAGAACAAGGTCCATCAGGCGATGGTGGTGTGCAGCGGCACCACGATCGAGGATGTCGACGTCGCGCTGCCGAAGTCACGCGCGCAGACCGCGCGGCCCGACGTCGATCGTCCGTTTCGCGAGCTCAAGCAGGAGACGATCGACACCTTCGAGCGGCGCTACCTCACGGAGCTGCTCCGCGTGCATGGCGGGAACCTCGCGCAGGCCGCCCGCGCGGCCGGTATGGATCGCAAGAACCTGTGGGCGCTCGTCGAGCGTCACGGGCTCGATCGTGCTCAGTTCAAGAAGCCGTGACCACCGCGCTCTTCACGATCGGCTACGAGGGCCTCGCACTCGATGAATTCCTCGCGCGGTTGAAGGCGTCGAAGATCGATCGCGTGATCGACATCCGCGAGCTCCCCCTGTCGCGCCGCAGAGGCTTCTCGAAGGCGCCGCTGGCGGGGGCACTGCGCGACGCAGGCATCGACTACGTGCACCTGCGCTCCGCGGGCAATCCGTACCGCAAGGAAGAGGACGCGCTCGTGAAGTACCGCGTGCACATCGCCGATGCGACGCCGGTGATCGAGGAGGTCGCTGACGCCGCGCGAGGACGTCGCGCCGCGCTGCTCTGCTACGAGGCGGATCCCGCGACCTGTCACCGCTCCCTGATTGCACCGCACGTCGCGAAGCACCTGAAGCTTCGCGACGTCAGCAACCTCTAGCGCATCGTGGTGGGGCCGGTCGCCGGCTGCAGGTCCTGCTGCTCCTGCTGCGCCTGCTGACCTGGCTGGTTCTGCGCGCGCTGCTTGGCCGTGCGCTTGTCCGCCGCACTGCCGGTCGCAGGGTCGACCACGGGGTCGTGGGGATTGATCCTGTTCGTCGCGGGCCCGATCGCGCCGGAGGGTCCCAGGCCGATCACGTTTCTCGCCGTCGGCGCGCCCATCGGCTCGTTACCGAGCAGGCCCGGTGGTGGCACCGGATTTGGCTCGGTACCGATCTGCTGTGCCGCCGCGCCCGTCGGGGCGCCGAACTGCCGATCTGCGCCGGTGTTGCCGGTGCCGAGGCGTTCGTCGTCGTGGCAGCCAAGCGCGAGGATCAGCGCGGCGGCACCCGAAACCAACTTCACGAAAGACATGACAGACCTCCTATGAGGGTACGAGCTGCGACGGGCGTGCCACGCGGGCCGGTATCAGTCGCCGGGCTTCGCGAGCTGCTTGCCCGCGGCCATCAGCCATCCGCGCACCTTCACGATGTGCTCGGCCTCGGTCTTCTCCGCATTGTGGGGCGCGTAGGTCTCCTCTGACTCATCCGCATCCGGGCGCGTGACCCACAGCCGGTGTCCTCCGTAGAGCTTCCAGTCGTTGCGCGAGTGCAGGCCGGCACTGTCCCAGAACAACAAACTCTCGGAATCGGCGCGGCCAAACGCAGCGATCCTTGGCCCGACATCGTGAACGAGCACCATCCGAGTGCCGGCGTCGACGAGCTCGATCGCGGCGTGACCCTGGAACTCGACGGAAGGGATCCTGACCATCCCGATGAGGGGTCTGCAGCAACAGAGCCAAGCACCTGGCAGGCCCGGTGAGGCAGGGGTAAGGTCACGGCATCACGGCGCGTTCATCGGCGCGAACTCGATAGGATTCCGGCCAATGTGCCCGAGCGCGCCAGGTCGACCACTCGACGATGCATGTCGCCGCGCGGTCGTCCTCGCGGTGCGGCCTGTGGTCGACGGTGGGCGCTATCCGATCAAGCGCGCGCTCGGTGATCGTCTGATCGTCGAGGCCGACATCGTCGGCGATGGGCATGACCTCCTCCGCGCTGTCGCGATCGATCGAGCCCCCGGGACCGCCGCGTGGCGCGAGACGGAGCTGGTCGCGGCGGGCAACGACGTCTGGCACGCCACGATCGATCTTCCGGCGCTCGGCCACCATATATATGGTGTGGTCGCGTGGGTCGACTCGTTCGCGACGTGGCGGCGCGGCCTCGAGAAGAAGCTCGCCGCGGGTGTGGATGTCTCCGTGGAGCTGCTGGAAGGCGCACTGCTCGTCGAAGCCGCACGCGCGCACGCAGACGATCCGATCCTCGCGCATGCGGTGACCGCGCTGCGCGGCGGTGCCGACCGACACGCGCGCCTCGCGATGGCCACGAGCGAGGAGCTGCTGGTCGCGATGCGCCGCGCCGCTCCGCGCGCGAATGCGGATCGTTCGCCGGATCAGTCGGTGCTCGTCGAGCGCCGGCTCGCGACGTTCTCCGCCTGGTACGAGATGTTCCCGCGCTCGACCACGAGCGACGGCTCACACGGTTCGTTGCGGGATGCGGAGGCCCGCCTCGAGTACGTCGCGGACCTCGGGTTTGACATCGTGTACCTGCCACCGATCCATCCGATCGGGACGGCGTTCCGCAAGGGACCCGACAACAGCCCGACCGCCGGCCCGGACGATCCGGGGAGCCCGTGGGCGATCGGGGGACCCGAGGGCGGCCACACCGCGATCCATCCGCAGCTCGGCACGCTCGCGGACTTCGATCGGTTCGTCACCACGGCGAAGGCACGCGGGATCGAGGTCGCGCTCGACATCGCGTTTCAGGCGTCGCCGGATCACCCGTGGGTGAAGGAGCATCCGGCATGGTTCAAGGCGCGGCCCGACGGCACGATCCAGTACGCCGAGAATCCGCCGAAGAAGTACCAGGACGTCTATCCGTTCGACTTCGAGAGCGCGGACTGGCGAGCGCTGTGGGCCGCATTACGCGACGTGTTCGTGTTCTGGTGCAAGCACGGCGTGCGCGTGTTCCGCGTCGACAACCCGCACACCAAGCCGATCCGGTTCTGGGAGTGGTGCCTCGCCGAGGTGCGCGCGCTGTACCCCGACACGGTGTTCCTCGCCGAGGCGTTCACGCGGCCGAAGCTGATGTACGCGCTCGCGAAGGTCGGGTTCTCGCAGGGCTACACCTACTTCACGTGGCGCACGTCGAAGCATGACCTCGAGGCATACGCGACCGAGGTCTGCACGAGCAACGTCGCCGAGTACTTCCGCCCGAGCTTCTGGCCGACGACGCCCGATATCTTCCCGGAGCATCTTGTCCACGGTGGCCGGTCGGCGTTCGTGCAGCGCGTCGTGCTCGCCGCGACGCTCGGCGCGAGCTACGGCATCTACGGCCCCGCCTACGAGCTGTGCGAGGCCGTGCCGAGACGCGATGCCGAGGAGCTCGCGCGCAACGAGAAGTACCAGATCCGGACGTGGGACCTCGATCGCGAGGGCTCGCTTCGCCATCTACTCGCCCGGCTCAACCGGATCCGCCATGCGCACCCCGCGCTCCAGGACAATCGCTCCTTGCAGTTCCACCAAACCGATAGCGAGCTGGTGATGTGCTACTCGAAGCGAGAGGAGGACGACACGATCCTCGTCGTCGTCAACCTCGATCCGCACCATGTTCACCGGGCGTGGATCGACCTGGACCTCACCGCGCTGGGCCTCGCGCCCGACGAGCAGTTCCAGGTGCACGATCTGCTCGGGGATGCGCGGTACAACTGGCGGGGTTCGCGTAACTTCGTCGAGATCGATCCTGACTCCGCACCCGCCCACGTCTTCGAGATCCGCCGGTTCGCGCGCAGCGAGAACCAGTTCGAGTACTACCTATGAC
>JACCRC010000463.1 GCA_013813765.1 Deltaproteobacteria bacterium
GCACGTCAGCCAGCGCGCGGGCAAGTACCTCCAGCTCGGCGGCGGCGAGCCGACGCGCCAGCTCCTGCGCATCGTCACGCCCGAGCTGCGGCTCGAACTGCGCTCCGCGATCTACGCCGCCCGGCAACAGGATGCGCCGGAGTCCCGCATCGTCGAGTTCGAGACCGACGGCGGCCGGCGCAAGATCGAGGTGCGCGTCGCGCCCATGGACATGCCGGAGCACGGCCGGGGCATGTTGCTCGTGCTGTTCCAGGAGCACGAGCCGGGCGTCGAGGCGCTCCCGCCGCGGACCGCCTCCGCCGGTCCGTACATCGAGCCGGTCGTCCGCGAGATCGAGGACGAGCTGCTCCGCACGCGCGATCAGCTCCGCACCACGGTCGAGCAGTACGAGACCTCGCTCGAGGAGCTCAAGGCATCGAACGAGGAGCTCCAGGCGATCAACGAGGAGCTGCGATCCGCGAGCGAGGAGATCGAGACCAGCAAGGAAGAGCTGCAGTCGGTCAACGAGGAGCTCACGACGCTCAACCACGAGCTCAAGATCAAGGTCGACGAGGTCAGCCACACGAACAGCGACCTGCAGAACCTGATGTCGTCGACCGACATCGGCGTGCTGTTCCTCGACCGGCAGCTCAACGTCAAGCGGTTCACGCCGCGCGCGCAGGACCTGTTCAACGTCATCCCGACGGATATCGGCCGACCGCTCGCGCACGTCACGCATCGGCTCGACTGCGACGACCTGCACGAGACCGCGAAGCTGGTGCTCGACTCGCTGCGCGTCGTCGGCCGCGAGCTGACGAGCCGCGACGGCCAGCGCTACCTGGTGCGCTACCTGCCGTACCGCTCGATCGAGGATCGCATCGAGGGCGTGGTGCTGACGTTCGTGGACGTCACCGATCTGCGCGACGCGGTCGAAGGGCGCCGGCGCTCCGAGGCCGCACTGGTGTTGACCGAGGAGCGCCTCGGCCTCGCGCTCCGTGACACGCCGATCCTGATCGCGGTGCTCGACGACCCGCTCGCCGTCGTCTGGGGCTTCCTGCGAAATCGCGAGCTCACCGGCAGTGCCGACGCCTTGCTGGTGCTGTTCCCGGGCGACCAGGGCGACCAGTTCATCCGCGTCGCGCGGGACGTGCTCGCGAGCCGGGTGGGGCAGCGCGTCGAGCTCGACCTCGCCGTCGAGATCTCGCTGATCACGTACGACTTCCGCATCGAGCCCCGCCCCGGTGGGCTCGCGGTCGTCGGCTTCGACATCACCCCGAGCAAGCTCGCGGAGACCACGCTCCTCGATGCCGATCGCCGCAAGGACGAGTTCCTGGCGACGCTGTCCCACGAGCTGCGGAATCCGCTGACCCCGCTCAAGGTCGCGCTCGACGTCCTCAACGTCGCGACCGACCCGCAGCAGATCGCCTGGTGTCGGGACGTCATGGAGCGGCAGGTCGCGCAGCTGACGCAGCTGGTCGACGAGCTCCTGGACCTGTCGCGCATCACGCAGGGCAAGATCCAACTCGACCGCGTCAACGTCGATTTCGCCCTCGTGATGGAGGCGCGCTCGAGGCCACGCGCCCGATGTTCCAGCAGCACGGCCACGAGCTCGACGTGCAGCTACCGCGGCAAGCGCTGCGGATCTTCGGCGACCAGAGCCGGTTGACGCAGGTGTTCACCAACCTCCTCACCAACGCCGCGAAGTACACGCCCGAGCAGGGGCGGATCACGGTCGGCGTCGAACCCCAGCCGGCGCGTGGTGCGCTGATCACGAAGGTGCGGGACAATGGCATCGGCATCGCGCCCGAGGTGCTGCCGCGGATCTTCGACATCTTCGTCCAGTCGAGAGATGCCCTCGGCCGCTCGCAGGGAGGGCTCGGCATCGGGCTCAACCTCGTGCGCCGGCTCGTCGAGCTCCACGGCGGACGGGTGTCCGCCAGCAGCGACGGCGAGGGAAAAGGCAGCGAGTTCACCGTCGAGCTCCCGCTCGTCAAGTCGTGAAGGACCGCATGAAGTACCGAGTCATGGTCGTCGACGACTATCCCGATGCGGCGGCCGCCGTGGCCACCCTGCTGCGCCTGCTGGGGCACGAGGTCCGCGAGGCCACGAGTGGCC
>JACCRC010000486.1 GCA_013813765.1 Deltaproteobacteria bacterium
GAGCCGCTCGATGTTCCTGAAGGGTGGCTACACGAAGGGCGACCGCATCAATCTGCCAACCGAAGAGTGGAAGCTGCCGTTCTACGCGGGGCTGTGGCG
Organism: Deltaproteobacteria bacterium; assembly: GCA_013813765.1. Lineage (GTDB taxonomy): Bacteria > Myxococcota_A > Polyangia > Haliangiales > Haliangiaceae > JABFXX01. The sequence goes on from JACCRC010000486.1 coordinate 100, forward strand.
CCACGTGCCCGCCGAGCCGTGCCACGCATTGTTCGCGCGCGCATGGAAGCGCATCGAAGACGGCGACCTTCCCGGCTAGCGCGCATGCTTGGCGAGCTACTGCGCCACGACGGTAGCGCCCGCCGCGATCTTCACGGTCACTGCCTTCGGCGGCTCATCCCCACCACCGACGGTGACCTTGCGCGTCCCCACCTCGAACAGCGCTCGCCGCACGCCGGGACCCGGGCCGAGCTGCAGCACCTTGCCCGCTGGCGCCTCGACGTAACCGAAGTCGACGCTCTCGTTGATGGCCTTCGCCCCGACAACGACCTTTCGCGTGACGCGCCCGCCGACCGCGTTCTGCGGAGTGACGGTGACGTCGACGTAGTAGGTGCCGGGCGCGAGCATGCACTCCGCGGGCAACTCGAGGTTCGAGCAGTGCGCGGCGCTGGCGACGTTCGCCTTGCCCTCGAGGTTCGACGTCACGTTGAGCCGTGCGCCATCGACGAGCTTGCCGTGCTTCACGACGCCGTCGGCACCGCGGCCGGGCGTGAACGTCTCGATCACGGCGGGAACCTTGTTCGGCATCGTCAGCGTGAACTTCACCGGCTTGCCGGCCTCGACCAACACCTCGGCGGGCGTGGTCACGCTCGCGAGCACCATGCCGTTCTGAACGACCTGCGCACCGGGCGGCTCCGACGTGACCTTGATCCGCGCGAGGTCGGCCGAGACGGGCAGGGGCTGGATCAGCTTGGTCTCCTTGCCGGGACCGGGGACCTCGAGGCTCGCGGACGCGTCCTTGTAGCCGGCCTTCTTGAACACGATCGTCACGGTCTTGCCGGGCACGAGCGTGCGCACGACGAGAGGCGTGGAGCCGGCAGCGACACCGTCGATCTCGATCGCCGCACCACTCGGGTTGGTATCGAGGCTGACGGTCGCGGCGAGCGCGGCGAGCACGAGCGTGACGTCGTTCGCGCCCTCGCGCGGCTGGACGACGGCTTGCTTTGCCTCGTAGCCGTCGAGCCGGGCGACCACCGGATAGGCTCGGCCAACCTCGAGGTCGCGGAGCTTGAGGTTGCCGTCGACCGCGGTGCCGGCATTCTTGCCCTCGACCTCGATGGTCGCGCCGGGCGGCGTGGTGTGGATCGTGACATCGGCCTTCTTCACGCTGCCGCCCGTGAGCCGCGGCCAGGCCGCGACGAGGACGAGCGCCAGCGTCGCGACGATCGCCGCGGCGAGGAGCGCGATCAGGCCCTTCGGCGCAGGTGCCGAGCGCGGTGCCCGGCGTTCCACCGGATGGCCCGCACCGGAGGGTAGGCGTCGCGAAGGTCCGGCGGCGAGGCGACCCGCGGCGTCGATCCGCTCGGTGAAGAAGCCGAACGTCTCGATCTGCAGCTTCGGCGTCTCGAGGTCAAACGTGCAGAGCGCCTCCGTGGCGACACCGGGGAGCACGTTGAAATAGACCGTCGTCGACGAGTTGGTCATCAGGTAGAGGCCGAGGCCCGCACCGCCCGCCTTGCGATCGATCTGCTGCTCGTTGTGCAGGCACTTGTGCAGGTATCGCAGCACCGTCGCTCGCTCGAGCGTTCCGAACGAGTCGCGCACAGCGATCGCGAACTGCGTCCCGTCGCACGCGTACTGCACGACGACCTTCTGCTCGACGCGCAGCGAGATCCGCGTCTTGGTCGGAATCTCCGAGAAGATCTGCTTGCCCTGCTCGTCGACGGGCGCGTCGTAGAGCGCGTTCATCAGCATCTCGTCGAGGCACTGCTCGATCGACTCGCGGTACTTGCGCCGCACGCCCATCAGCTCCGCGAACTCGCTGATCTGCGCGATGCACAGCGACTTTTCCTGATAGTCACCGACGAGGAACGAGTGGATCTGCGTTCCCCACAGGATCATCTTCTCGAGCCCGAAGATGTCCCCGGCGAGCACGCGGGTGGCCATCGACGACAGCATCCGCGTGTCGAAGTCCTCGGCGACCATCATCCCGGCCACGCGCTCGGAGGCCTGCATGATGTCCACGACGGCAGCGAGGTTCGAGCGCGGCAGGATCGCGATCACGCGAGTCTCTGCGGTCAATCGTCCGAGGAGCTCGGGCCCGGCGCCAGCGAGCGGACCCTCGAGGTGCACCACGATCAGTGCAGCCTGTAGCTGGCCAGTGCCGAGCGTGTCGAGCGACGTATGCGCATCGACCGCTCCCCCGGCAGCTTTTAGTGCGACCGAGAGCTGCTTGCTGAACGCCTTATCCGGCGAGACAGCGATAATTCTTCGCGCTAGCACCCCACCGAGAATCGTAGCGTAGCTCGTGGCTAGACGACAGTTCCCTCATACCGAGTGATCCACCTTGTTGGGGTAAACCTCGGGATGGCCTTCGGCGCCATCAGGGGCGCGTCGTCCTTCCAGAACTGGCGGAAGGGGACCTTATCGCCGGTCTTATAGAAGTGCATCAGGTAGGCGCTATCGCAGGCCGCGAAGTCAGAGAGCCACTGATCGAGGTCCCGGAAGCCCGCGTCGTGGACGATCTGGAGGCTGTACCTACATGCCTCCTGCTCGTACTCGACCACCTTGGAGAGCATTTCCGCGGTCCATTCGGTCGGCTTGGCGAACGCCATCGCGCGGTTCGCCTCCGAGAGGTTCCACTGCACGGTGTGCCCGAAGAGGTGAACGAGGATGAACACCGCCTCGTGGACCTCGAGGTTGAAGTCCACCATGATCTTCTCGCCGTCGAGGTCACCCGTGAACGGGCTCGGCACGTCCTGGATGACCACGGGGATCGACCAGCGGTCCTCGATCAGCCGCTCGGTCTTGTCGAACACCTTCCGCAGGTAGTGCGGATCGGGTGCGTGCCGTCCCCAGCCCTCCATCACTACGTCTTCGGCGCGACGGCCTGCTGCACGCGGGCCTGCGCCATCTCGTGCAGGGTCCGCATCACGCTGTAGGCCGTGAGCTCGGCGAGGAGCTTCGTGACCTTCGCGTGCTGAGTGTCGTCGAGGGAACCCTCGACGTCCTTCATCGCGGCGACCAGGTTCTTCTCCTGGGTGGTGAGCTCGTTCGCATCGATCATGCCGTCGGCAAGCGAGTTCGCGAAGTGCTCGAGTTGCCCGACGTGCTCGTCGAGATCCGGGGTCGATTCGTCGTTGATCCAGCTGCTGCGTGCCATCGGCATTCTCCTTATCGCTGTTCCAGAATCTGCTTGATCGCGGTCAACCGCTCTTGGAGCCTCTCGCGGCCTCCGTGCTTGTCCATCAGCGCCTTCTTGCTGTCGGGCAAGAACTCCACATCGGTGCACTCGATGATCGCCGCGAGCTCCTGCGCCTCGCGCTCGAGCGTCTGCGTCGACGGCATGAAGCCCTCGAGCGCGGAGGCGAGCGCCTCCTTCGTGATCGTGCGTGAGCCCGCGAGCAGGGACGTGCGGTACGCGCGGCCGACGATGCCCTCGATGTCCGCGCCCGACAGGTTGCCCTTGTGCTTGATCTCGGCGGGCACGTCGTCGGGATTCACGGACGTTCCGGACTTCTTCGCGAGCACGACGATCATCGTCTTCAGCTCTTCGTTGCTGACCGGGTAGAACAGCGGGATGTGGACCTCGGCGCGGCCCTGGCGCTTGAGGTCGATCGGCAAGAGGTCCGGTCGCGCGGTCAGCAGCATCCAGATGATGCGACCGCGGTACGCGGTGTCTCCCATCTGCGACGCGATCATGCCGAACGTGCGCGCGCCGACACCGGAGTCGCCGCCCTGGTCGCGATCGCCAAGCATCGCGTCGGCCTCGTCGACGATCACGACGACCGGACCCATCGACTTCAGCACGCCCAGCACGCGCTCGAGGTTGCCTTCGGTCTCGCCGACGTACTTGCTGCGGAAGTTCTTGAGCACCACCGCCGGCGTGCCGATCGATCCGGCGAGGCAGGTGGCGAGGAAGCTCTTGCCCGTGCCGACCGGGCCGCAGAACAGATAGCCCATCGGCACGGTCTCGAGCTCGCCGCGCTTGATGAGGTCCGCGTCGTCGAGGAGGCGCTTCTTCGCCGCCTCGTGGCCGACGACGGTGTCGATACCCCACTTCGGCTCGACGAACTCGAGCATGCCCTGCGCCTGGCGCTCGATGAGGCGCTTCTTCAGCTCGCGGAAGTACAGGTGGTCGAGCCTGCGGCTGCCTTCGACGGAGCTGCGGATCAGGACCTCGAGGTCGGTGAGGCCGATGCCGGCCGTCAGCTTGCCGAGCTCGGCGACGCCGTAGTCAGAAAACGACGTGATGTCCCTACCGGTCGCCTTCACCTGCGCGTCGAGAAACGCGGTGCGCTGGTCTGCATCCGGCAGCGGCACCTCGATCGAGGCGACGTGCGGGTTGTTCGCGAGCCGCTCCGCGATGCTCGACAGCCGCGGATCGATCAGCACGAACGCCATGTTCAGGCGCTTCACGTACGGGCTCGACGCCCAGTTGAGCAGCGTGACGAGGTGTGTCTGCTCCGCGAGATCGAGGCGGTCACCGCTCGGCGCGACGTAGCCCGCGTGATCGATCAGGATCGCGCAGCGCAGCCGCTTCTCGTCGTCAGCCATCACGTTCTTCTGGATCAGCAGATCGATCGCAGCGAGGCCCTTCGTGGGATCGCGCGGCAGCGCGCGCAGGTCGCCGAGCCACTTGTTCGCGGTCTCGACCATCTCCTGCAGTCGCTTGCCATTCGAGCCCGCCGAGCAGCGAAGGCCGCGCGCGAGGTCGTAGTGGATGACGAGGTCCCAGCGGCCGAACAGCTGCTCGGCGAGGAAGTCCCCGAGCCCGACCCAGCGATCGGCCGACGCGCGCACGACGTCGAACGTGTTGCCGTGAACGACGAACATCGACGTCGTGCCGGAGAAGTAGAGCTCGGCGAGCTTGGCCGCCCACTTCGGGAAGTGCGGCGGAAGCTGCGTCGACTTGGTGACGCCGTCGGTTCCGGCGAGGGTCTTGGGCTGATCGGTCATTAACCTCTCCGTCCTGCCGAGCCCTCGACGGCACGCGGCTGCGCCGTCAGGTCGGTGTCGAGGATCGACGGTGTCGTGTCGCCATCGCTGACGCCGGTGATCTGCTGCAACTCGCGGATCGTCTCCTCGGTCTGCGTGATGCCTTCCGAGATCGCGTCGATCCGGCTCGACATCTCGTCTGGATCCGAGTGCCCGACGGCCATCTCGGTGACGGCCTGGATCTTGTTCTCGAGACGGTCGAGCTCGGTCGCGATGAACTCGGCGTTGTTCTTCGCCTTCTCGACATTCTCCTTGCGCGCCTCGGCAGTCGAGATGCTGTCGTCGAGCGAGCGGATGATGCGGTCGTCGGCCTGGTTCTCCTCGCCGACGGAGTCCGCGCGCTTCTTCCGCTTCGCCTGGAGGTCGACCACCGTCTTCTGGATGCCAGTCTCGTCCGCGGCCTGGAGGAACCGCGAGATCGCCTGATCCGAGAGCAGCAGGCGCAGGTAGACCCAGAGCAGGCGGTCGAGCGCCGGCGTGCGGAGCTCGGTCGAAGCGCCGCTGCGATCGGAGGTGTCACCGCGCACCGCGTTCGCGATCCGCGTCATCTCCACGCAGCGCGCGCGGAGCCGCAGGAACCGCGAGCGGCGATCCTCGGTGAGCGACTTCAGCACGTCGAGGATCCGATCGCGCGCGTTGACCTGCGCCCCGGCGCTCACGACCGGCGAGCCGACCGTGCCGCCGCGCTCCTCGTGCCGCGACTTCGCATCGATCGCGCCCTGGAAGCGGGGCAGGCTGGTGAGGCCCGCGAGGTACGTGACCTCGGCGGCGGCGACCAGCGGCAACGCGATATCGGCGTGCCCCGATGCGACTGCTGCGATGGCGGCTCCTCCGAACAGGAGGAGGTTCCACCGGAACATGAACGCTTCCTTGATGTAGCGAAACAGGCCTGCTTTTTTCAGTTCGGCCACGTCAGTCCCCCGCTCGGTTGGACGACTCGAGGTCGTCGATGGTCTCGCGGATGCCGATCACGACTTCCATGAACTTCGGATCGCGCTGCATCACGATCGACGGCCGATCCGGTGGTGGAACGCGGATGTTCTTGAGGACGGTGCCGGGGGAGTTGGAGAACATGAGGATGTGATCGCCGAGGAACACGGCTTCCTCGATCGAGTGCGTGATGAAGAAGATCGTGGGCGACTGCTCGCGCCACAGCGCGACGAGGTTGTCCTGCATGCGCGAACGAGTCGGGGGATCGAGCGCGCCGAACGGCTCGTCCATCAGGATGATCCGCGGCTCGAGGATCAGCGTGCGCGCGATTGCCACGCGTTGCCGCATACCGCCGGAGAGCTGGTGCGGGTACTTGTCCTCGTCCTTCTTCACCGACAGTCCGACCTTCTCGATCCAGTAGCGCGCGCGCTCGTAGCGCTCGCTCTTGGTGAGCGACGGCACGCTGACCTGCCCACCGCCGCTCGTGGCGTCGGGCTTGCCCTCCTGCTGGATCGTGAACACCGTCGGCTCGGGCGTCGCGAGCACGGTCGTCGAGCCGTTGAAGCTGCCGTCGGTGACGCCGCTGACTGTCACCTTCATGCCCTTGTCGAGCCCGTGCGGTGCGGTCGTGGTGAGCTTCGTGACGGTCTGCTTGCGAACCGCGCCGTCGGTCGCGATCGAGCGCACGAGCCCGCGGCACTCGAGGCCGAACGCGACGTTCTCGAGCACCGAGCGGTTGTCGAACGAGGTGTAGTCC
>JACCRC010000488.1 GCA_013813765.1 Deltaproteobacteria bacterium
CGGCGCTGTTCGCCACGTGCACGAGCTGCGGCGAGCCGCGCCAGCTCGCCGACAATCGCGTGGACGAGCCGGAGGAGCAGGCTCCCCCGCCATCGGCGCCGCAGGCCCGGTCGTCGGCGCGCCGCAGTGACCCGCAGGTCTCGTACACGCACACCCTCACGCAGGCGCCGCGCTATCCGTCGTCGCCGTTCATCGCGATCTATCCCGTCAGCCGCGGTAGCAACACGCACGTGTGCAAGCAGTTCCAGCAGTCCGCGGACAACAAGAACGACTGCATGGTCGAGTGCCGCTCGCAGCTCGTGAACGGTCCCGGCAGCTGCAGCTGCAACGAGATGGAGCGCTGCCCCGACGGCGTGCGCGTCATCCGGTAGACATGGTAGACCGTCGCCATGTCGACGAACCTCGAGGCCAAGCTCCGCGAGCAGCTCACTGCCGCGATGAAGGCGAAGGACACGAAGACCTCTAACCTCGTCCGCATGATCAACACGAAGATCATGGAGCGGCGCACGGCGAAGGGCTTCAGCGGTGAGGTCGATGACGCGCTGATCCTCGACGTGATCGCGACCTACAAGAAGTCGATGGAGAAGGCGCGCACGGACTACGTGAACGCCGGTGACCGCGGCAAGGAGCAAGTCGCCGAGCTCGACTTCGAGATCGCGTGGTGCGCGACGTTCCTGCCGAAGCAGCTGACCGAGGCGGAGCTGCGCGATGTCGTCGCGAAGCACGTCGCGGCCCTGCCGGCAAAGGATCCGAAGATGGCCGGCAAGATCATCGGCATGGTGAAGAAGGAGCTCGGCGACAAGGCCGATGCTCAGCTCACCAAGAGGCTCGCGGACGAGCTGCTCTCCAGCTAGCGAGCGTCCGAGTAGCGGACGCAGCGTCCGGCGTGTCGGGCGTTGCCTCGATACCATCGGGGACCGATGCAACTGTGAGGCGACATCGCCGAATCAGAGGCGGGTTGCTGAACGCAGGGGGCCGTCAGAAGTCACTCCTTGCCGCGTTCGCGCCGAACGGTAACCCCGTACTCGACTAGCGGAAGCTCCGCGGGGCCAGAGCCCGAGCCGCCACGGCCGCCGTGAACTGGTGGTGCGGCTTCGACCGCCGTTTCGGCGAGCCGCCGCCCGACCGCGTAGCGAAGCTCGCGAACGAGCTCGAGCTGCGCGGGCGTGGAGGCCGCTAGCACTGCTACGACGAACAGCCGTCGCTTGGCGATGCCGACGGCGATGTTCCGATCGTCATGCACGAGCGACACGATCTCGCCGGCAAGCAGCCGCGACGCGAGATCGTCTCTGTCGAGCCGGTGAAGAACAAGCTCCGCCAGTGGCATCGCCTCTTCCACTCCGATTGCTCCGGCGAGACCGGCGGTAGTGCCGTTGTGATCGACGAGCGCCGCCGCGATCAACCCGTCTTCGACGGCGCGCGAAAGGGCTGTCGAGAACCGAGCATCGATCACGCGATCATTGTCGCACGCGAGCAGCTTCGCGACGAGCGCCTGATTCGCAGCGTCATCTGGTTCGCACCTCGACATTCAAACCGGATGAGAGGCACGCATGCTCGATCGAGATGCACGCGAGCGTTTGGAGGCAAGGCCCGCGTTACGGACGCGGCGTCCGCATTTCGGCGGACACGGACTGCCGTTCCTCGTCGATCCGCGCACTTCGAATCGGCACGCCGGGTGAAGTTGCGCGGTGTATGCTTCAACCGGTGACCGCCGCTCGTAAGTACACCGTCGATGACCTCCTCGCTCTCGGCGAAGACACGCGATGCGAGCTCATTCACGGCGAAATCGTCGAGCGCGCCGCAGCCAACTGGCCCCACAGCTCCACAGGAAAGGCCGCATTACTGTGGAGCGCTCGCCGCTTCGATCGTCGCCCAGGCGTGCGATGGCCTGGAGGTTGGTGGATTGCACCCGAGATCCACGTCCTCTATGGCGTCGAGGACACGTTCTGCCATGACATCGCGGGTTGGCGTCGCGATCGCGTGGCCGAGATGTCACGCAGCCTGATGAAGACGCGGCCCGATTGGGTGTGCGAAGTGCTCTCTCCCACTCATCGTGCACGCGATCTCGTCGACAAGCTCGGCGTTCTCCATGTGGCCGGCGTGCCAGACTACTGGGTCGTCGACGAAGACGAGCGGATGCTGATGATGTATCAGCACACCAGCGCCGGCTATGTCATGCAGACCGCGAGATCCGGCGACGTCATTCACGCCCGCCCGTTCGACGCCGTCGAGCTCCGCGTCGCTTGCGTCTTCGGCGATGAAGACGACGAGGAGTAATCCGCTGCACGCGGCGCGCTACTTGCCCATCTCGACAGCCATCACGCGTTGGTACGCGGGACGGGCGGTGCAGCGCGCGGTCCACGCGTTGACGTTCGCGAACGTCGAGAAGTCGATCTGCGAGTGGCGCAGCCAGTCGCAGAAGGAGTTCAGGTGCGTGTCGGCCAGGGTGTATTCCGCGCCGAGCAGGTACTCCTTGCCTGCGAGCGACGCATCGACGATGCCGAGCAACTCGGCGATGTCCTTGTTCGCCTGCTCGAGCATCTTCGGGCTGCCCGCCTCCGGCGCCGCCCATTCGCCGCTGTGACCACGGCGGTACACTGCCTCGCCGAGGGTGACGTTCGTCCACGCGATCCACTTCATCGCCTCGCCGCGCTTCGGGCCCGGCGCGGGATACAGGCCCTTCGCGACGCCGAATTGCTCTCCGAGGTACATCGTGATCGCGGACGACTCCCACATCGCGACGCCGTCGTGAATGATCGCGGGGACCTTCGCGTTCGGGTTGACCTTCAGGTACTCGGGCTTCTTCGCGTCACCCGCCTTGAGGTCGAGCTTCTTGCGATCGTGCGGCACGCCGAGCTCCTCGAGCACGAGGGCGGTCAGGGTCGCGGTGGACATGGGTGCGTAGTAGAAAATCAGGCTCATCGGAGTCACCTTTCGTTCGTGGATCGTGTCGTTGTTGGCGAGTTGGTCGTAACACGCGAGCGTTCGCTCCCGGCCTGCGTGATCGCGGGGGCAGGCCGGATAGCTGACAGCTTTATGTCAGTTGATGGCGACGGGATCCGCGGCACGGAGCACGCTTGGCCATGGCGTGGCGCTTGAACCGCGCGGAGTGCTCGCGCTCCGCGCCAGGTCACCCCGGAACGCGCGCACCGAGCAGGCGCTACTTGCGATCGCTGAACAGCCGCGGCTGCACGAGCTCGACGCGCGAGCGAGCACGACCGGCGCGCGACGCCCGCGTGCGGCGGTGTGCATCGCGACGCTCGCTGCGCAACGCGGAGGCCGAGCCGGACATCGGCGACGTGAGCTGCCAGGTGCCGAGCGAGCCGGTGGTGGCGAGCACAACGCCGAGCACATCGATCGGCGCGGCGTGCGGAGCTGCCTGGTCGGCTTCAGCCGCGGTAGCGGCTTCACCCGAGACGGCCTCGGCGGTCACGGCGACCTTGAGACGCGACGCGGTGTGCAGATCATCCCCGAGCGCCTTGCCGAGCGCCTCGGCGAGGGACTCGGCGGACTCGAGCAGCGGCAGCGTGCCGGCGGGCGCCGAGGCGATCGTCGAGAGCGGCGCCATGGCGGGTGTGATCGGAATGACCTTGATGCCCCCGCCGCCGATCGGGCCGGAGCCGTCAGCCTGCGCGGGGGTGGGCGCATTCGCGTTGGCCGCGGCAGATGCGGATGCGGACGCCGTCGAGGGGTCGGAAGCACCCGAGCCCACGGTACCAGTGACCGCAACCTCGAGGCGAGCGGCACCGCGCGCG
>JACCRC010000504.1 GCA_013813765.1 Deltaproteobacteria bacterium
GTCGCCGAGGCCGCCGCCGACCCGTTCTCGGAGCGCATCAAGAAGCTCGGCGAGAACAGCTACGAGGTCGACCGCGCGCTCGTGCGCGAGCTCGTCAGCGGCGCAGCGCAGCCCGGCAAGATGCGGATGGTCCCGATCGTCAAGGCCGGCGAGGTCCAGGGCGTGCGCGTGTTCGGCGTCCAGACCGGCACCCCCGCGCACGCGATCGGGATGAAGAACTCCGACGTGATCAACGCGATCGACGGCGACCCGATCAAGAATGCGCAGCAGTTACTGGACCTCTACGCGAAGCTGGATCAGCTGACCAGCGTGGAGCTCCAGGGCACGCGAGCCGGCAAGCCCCTGGCGATCCAGCTTCGGCTGCGCTGAGAAGGTAAATAGTTCGGTCTCCCCGGGGGTTGGTACAGAATCGCCCCGATGCCCGAGGAGCCCGCGCGACGGTCGACCGGCGGTGCGCTGGCCGTCGCCAGCGGCATCTTCCTGTCGCGCATCGCGGGCCTCGTGCGCGAGCGCGCGATCTCGCACTACCTCGGGCTGTCCGCGGCCGCGGATGCATTCCGAGCCGCGCTGCGGATCCCGAACCTCCTGCAGAACCTCCTCGGCGAGGGCGTGCTCAGTGCGTCGTTCATTCCGGTGTACGCGCGGCTGCGCGCCGAGGGCAAGGACGAGGAGGCGTCGCGGGTCGCGCGCGCGATCGGCACGCTGCTCGCGCTCGTCGCCGCGTTGATCTCGGTGATCGGCGTGCTCGCCGCTGAGCCGCTCGTCGGGCTGCTCGCGCCCGGGTTCTCTGGCGAGACGCGCGAGCTGACGATCGCGATGGTGCGGATCCTGTTCCCGGGCACCGCGCTGCTCGTGATGAGCGCGTGGTGCCTCGGCGTGCTGAACAGTCACCGCAAGTTCTTCCTGTCCTACGTCTCGCCGGTCCTGTGGAACACGGCGATCATCGCGACCGCGATCGTCGCGGGACGCCGGCTCGCCGGGCATGACCACGACATCGCGGTGTGGCTCGCGTGGGGCGCGGTGTTCGGATCCGCGGCGCAGTTCCTCGTGCAGCTGCCGACGGTGATCTCGCTTCTGCGTGGTCTCACCCCGTCGCTCGCGGTCGGCGAGCCCGGCGTGCGCTCGACCCTGCGCGCGTTCGTACCGGTCGTGATCGGCCGCGGCTCGGTCCAGATCTCCGCGTACATCGATCAGATCCTCGCGAGCTACCTCGGCAGAGGCGTGGTCGCCGCGATCTCCAGCGCGCAGGTGCTGTATCTGTTGCCCGTCTCGCTGTTCGGCATGGCGGTCTCGGCCGCCGAGCTACCCGAGATGTCGAGCGCGACCGGCGCGGACAGCGAGCGGGCCGCTCACCTCCACAAGCGGCTCGGTCCCGCGCTGCGCCGGGTCGTGTTCCTCGTCGTGCCGTCGGCGGTCGCGTTCATCGCGATCGGCGGCCCGATCATCGCGTTGTTGTTCGAGACCGGCCGCTTTGGCGCCGATGACACGCGCATCGTGTGGATCATCCTCGCCGGCTCCGCGATCGGCCTCTTGCCGAACACGATGGGCCGGTTGATCGGCTCGGCGTTCTACGCGCTCGGCGATCCGAAGCCGCCGCTGCACGCCGCCCTCGTGCGCGTCGCGATCACCGCGGTCGGCGGCTACGCGTTCGCGTTGCCGATCCGCGAGGCGGTCGGCTACGGCCCCGAGTGGGGCGCGTTCGGCCTCACCGCGAGCTCGGGCTTTGCGGCGTGGATCGAGCTCCTGCTGCTCGAGCGCTGGCTCTCCAAGCGGATCGGCAAGGTCGCGATCCCCACGCGGCTCGCCTTCGGTGCGCTCGGTGCCGCCGTGCTCGCGGGTGCCGCCGGCTTCGGTGCGGCCTACCTCGCGGCCGAGCTCGGCTGGACTGGCTGGAAGGGCGCGCTCGTCGCGGTGCCCGTGTTCGGCGCGATCTACCTCGGTGTGATGTCGGTCGCGAAGGTCCCGGAAGCTACGGGATTCACGCGGCGGCTGCGGCGCAAGAAGCGCGCGTGACGGATCGGGCACCAGCGCCGTCTATGATGTGAGCATGCGCGCCTCCGCCCTCGCCCTCCTCGCCGCCGCGGGTACCGCGGCAGCCGAGCCGCGTGGCGGTGCGAGCGCGGAGCTGCGCATGCACGTCGGCGACACCGAGCAGGACGAGGTCGTGCATCCCGGTCTGTTCCCGTCGCTCGTCCTCGGCGGCGGCTATCGACTCACGGACGACATCGAGGTGGCCGCGGCGTTCGCAGCGGCAAAGATCAGCGCCACCTGGGAGAACATCGGTGGGCTCGCGAACGGGTTCGTCGAGGGAAAGTGGGCAACCACCGTCGGAGACGTGCGACTCGTGATCGGTGCGGGCGTCGCGTTCCCACTCGACTATTCGATCCCCGCCGCCGACTGCTTCATGCCGGAGAAGCCGGGTGGTGACAGCCTCGTGCTCGACTTCGGCACGAACACGGCGTGCTGGGATCGCTCCGCGTATCGCCGCGCGGCGATCCACAGAGGCGGCTGGAACATGTGGCTGTGGGCGCCGGACTGGATCACAGGTGTCGCGAGCGTGCGGGCGGAGCGACGCCCTGGTCCATGGCGCATCACGGCCGATGTCGGTGCTGGTCTAGCATTCGCGGTCACCGACGCCCACGAGGGCGAACGCGCGATCATCGTCCAGGCGGCCGGCGAGGTCGGGTACGCCGTCTCGACGCGCTGGACGCTCGGGATTCGCTCCGTGATCGCAGGCGTCTCTCTCGATGATGAAAGTCCTGTACTGATGTCCTTCGAGCCATTCGCGCAAGTGGTGGGTTCTCCGCTCTGGCAGCTGAGGTTCAGCCTCCTGATTCCGTTGTCCGATCAATCGAATGACGATGTGCCCCCCGGCCTCGGCGGCTACAACCCGAGCGAGAACGTGTCGATCGGCGTCACCGGCGTGGTAACCATCGATCGATGAAGTTTGTCGTTGCCGTGCTCGCCGTCACGCTCGGTGCGTGCGGGGACGATGGCTACGATCCGGATGCCTGCCTGCCCGACGGCAAGGCCGACGCCGACGGAGTCGTGAAGAACCAGCCGATCGGTCCGTTCGTGCGTGCGCATCAGGTCGCGATCAACCAGCCAAGCGGTCCCTCGCACGCGATCGTCCTCGACGAGGTCGCGGGCGCCTGCGGCGAGGTCGCGCAGACCGGCAAACGTCTCGTGTTCCTCTTCTGCCAGGAGCCGATCAACGTGCCGTACACGATCGCGAGCGAGCAGACGTTCCACTGCCCGACGAACGACGTGCTCGCGATCATCGAGACCGCCGGCGGCACCGACTTCGCGACCGCGACGTCGGGCACGATCGACATCCTTCATCCACCGGGCGGCTGCATCGACGGCGTGTACGCGGCGACGTTTGGCGTCGACGAGGTCACGGGAACGTTCGACGCGTTCGCCTGCGACTAGGCCTCTCGTCCGGCCGGTGCTCGGACATCGTCCACGGATCGGACTGTCCGGACGAGCCCGCCTGGGTTTCTGGTCGGTTGGCGGCGGCACGCTCGGTGCAGTGCCGGTGCTATCATGATCGCGATGGTGTCTCGTCCGGACAGCGCCGCCGACTCTTCCTCGGGAGATCAGCACGTGATGTTCCGCGACATCGACTGGGCTGGCTACGAATCGCTGCTCGCGATCCGTGGCGAGCGCCGGCGCCCTCGCATCGCTTACCTCGATGGAGCGGCAGAGCTGATGACACCGTCACGTGGACATGAACGCGTCAACGCAGGATTTGGTTACCTCGTCGCGGCGTACTGCACGGAACTCGGCATCGCATGGACGTCCTACCGGTCATGGACCCTCAAAGACGAGACCCGGGAGGCCGGCCTCGAGCCCGACGATTGCTTCATCTTCGGGGATGACCCGGAAAGCAAGGACCGTCCCGAGCTCGCCATCGAGGTGGTGTGGACCCACGGCGACCTCGACAAGCTCGAGATCTATCGACGGCTCGGCATCTCCGAGGTCTGGTTCTGGATCCGCGATGCAATCACGGTGCACGTGCTCGGCGAGTCTGGCTACAGGGTCAGCGATCGCAGCGCGTACTTGCCCACCGTCGATCTCGCCGCACTGTGCCGATTCGCCCAAGTCACCCCCACGAGCGCAGCGGTCGCGCAGCTCGTCGCGCACCTGCGCGGCGCCTGACCAACGGCGGCGCCTCTGCGACTCGGTGCACCTTGCAGGCGCGCGTGGACAGCAGCGAACCGGACGAAGTCGAGCAACGTCCCGAAATCAGGACCGTTCGTCTCGTTCTCGGCGAGGCTGCCCCGCAGCGCGACATCCCTCGAAGGGGTGGATGCCTCCTCCGAGGATTTGACGCGCGACGGTACGATCTTCGCGAACGGCGGACATCGTCCGCATGGAATGGACGAAACCCGACTGAAGCGCGTGTGATAGCGCACCTGCACGGGACGTGACTACTTCGACCAGCGCCAGCGCAGGAACGTCTTCTTGCCGAGACGCAGCTCGGTCTTGTTCTCCACCACGACGACCCGCGCGCGCTCGCCGGCCTCGAACGTGCCGTTGCTCGACGCGGTGTCGATGAGCAGCAGCCGGTCGTCGAGCTTCATCAGCAGCGCGTGCACGCGCGACAGCGAGTGATCCTCGGCCGCGGCCTCCATCAGATCGCAGCGGCCGTAGCGGCCGAGCAGCACGCCGTCGTTCAGCGCATCCGCACCGACGCTGATCGAGAGCTGGCGGTGCGGCGTGTAGATCTCGAGCGTGCCGACGATGTCGCCGGTCGCGAGCCGCATCCCGGTGTCGCGCGGTCCGTTCGTGCGGGTGATGTACGTCTCGCGCACGTCGATCCGCGGGCGGCGGATCTTCGGCAGCGATCCGGAGGCGCAGTTCGCGAGCTCGTCGAGGTACACGCGCTCGGGCAGCATCGACCACGCATCCGCGGCATCGGCCGGCCAGTCGCTCGGATCGCCGAGCACGAGCATGAACAGCACGTAGCCGGCGCAGCGGAGGATCGCGGGGCCCTCGGCGGCGATGCCGCGCAGCGGGCGTCCGTCCTCGTCGACCATCGGCTGATTCGTGCGCAGGTCGAACACGCGGTACTTGATCGCGGTCGCGCCGCGCTGCCAGCTCAGCACCGGATCGACCACGACGGCGAGCTGGCGCAGCGAGAGCTGCTCGCGATCGCTCAGGTACAGATCGCACCGGTCGTGACGTCCGACGATCGCGGAGACCGGCCGCTGCACGCGCGCACACAGCTTGACGATCCCCGCGGGCCTGCCGGTCGCTTCATCGACCGCGATCACCGCGAGACCCGGCTCGTCGAACGCGCGGCACACCGGCGCGAACTTCGGATACGCACCGAGGAACAGGTCGCGTGCACTGGCGATGCGCGGCGGCACGACCGGCCGCTGCACCTTCATCGCCAGCGTTGGCGCGTTCGGGACCACCCCGCGGTTCTGCCCGCCCCACAGGCTCACATCCAGCGTCGGGCGCCCAACCACGGTCACTACCTTCAACCTAGCAATGACGGGATCCAGGGCGCAATGAAAACAGCCCCGGCCGTACCCCAACCTTCGCGACCTGCTTCACCACGGAGCAGGCTTGTAGTCCTTCAAGAACAGTCCCCACAGGTGGTTGCCTGTGTTCACCCCGTCGAACAGGGGATCGACGATCCGGGCCGCCCCGTCGACGATGTCGAGCGGCGGGTGAAAGCCGTGGATCTTCGTCTTCCGCTGCGCATGGTGCTGCGGATCCTCGTCCGTGACCCAGCCGGTATCGACGCTGTTCATGTGGATACCGTCGCGTACGTACTCGATGGCGCTCGTGCGCGTCATCATGTTCAGCGCGGCCTTGGCCATGTTGGTGTGCGGGTGCTTGTCGGTCTTCCACCGACGGTAGAACTGCCCTTCCATGGCCGACACGTTGACGACGTGGGCATCGCGCGTGGGGACCTTCGCCAGCAGCGGGCGCAGCCGGGCGTTGAGCACGAACGGTGCGACCGCGTTGACGAGGTGCACCTCGAGCAGCTCGGCGGTCGGAACCTCCGCGAGCGTCAGGCGCCAGCTGTTCGTGTCGCGCAGATCGATCTGCTGCAGATCCTGATCGAGCTTGCCCGCCGGGAACAGATGATCGCCGCGCTCGTGATCCTCGGCGAGCAGCGGGACCTGGGAGAGCACCGCGCTCTTCCACAGACCGGTCGCGTGGATCTCCGAGCCCGCACTGCGCACGAGGCCCTCGCCGAGCGATCGGTTGCGCTCGAGCATCGTGCGCTCCGCCGCCGGTAGCTGTGCGAACGGCTCGGTCTCGGGCGCGAGCACGTGGTCGTACCAGCCCGACGGACGGCGCACCGTCTGACACGCGTTGTTGATGAGGCCGTCGAGGCGCGGCAGCGTCTGCAGCAGGTGCTGGCAGAGCAGCTCCACGCTCGGCGTGTGGCGCAGATCGATGCCGTAGATATGCAGCCGGCTCGTCCACTCGCTCGCATCGACCTCGCGCGCGAACCGCCGCGCTGCATCGCGCGGGAAGCGCGTCGCGACGACGACCTCCGCGCCCGCGCGCAAGAGGAACATCGCGGCCTGGTAGCCAATCTTCACGCGCGCGCCGGTGACGAGCGCGACGCGGCCGCGCAGGTCGGCCGTCTGGTTCCGCTTCTGCCAGTTGAGCTCCGCGCACGGCGGGCACATCTGATCGTAGAAGTGGTGCAGCTCGTGGAACTCGGCCTTGCACACGTAGCACATGCGTCCGAGCTCCACTCGAGCGCCTTCTTCTCGACGCGCCTCCGCCGCAGCCCACGCGTCGACGACCTCGGCGCCTTCGGGTTCGTCGCGGATCGCGGCGTCGAGCGCCATCTGCTGCGGCTTCGGCAGCGGCGTGCGAAACACGGGCTCGCGGCGCAGCGCGCGGATGCCGGTCTGATCGAGGATCGCGCGATCCGCGTCGCGCTTCGCACGGAACTTGGCGCGGGTCAGCGCCTTGCCGAGTGCTCTTCGCGTGTAGCGATCGGGACGCGAGAGCTGCCCCGCGGCGCTGACGAGGCGAATGCGTAGCTCCTCGTCGAGATCGGCGAGGGAGTTCATGTCTGCCCCGATCTCCTCGAGCAGCTCGATCGCGATCCGGAGCTTGTCCTCGTCCACGGCGCGACTGTGTACTCTCAAATCCGCCGGCCGGCCAGACGCATGATATGGAGCGGCATGATCTTCGCCAAACGGCTCAAGGGGAAAGCCATCTCGGCATGGCTCGGTCCGACGGGGGACGCAGCGCGCCGCGCCGTGCGAGGGCTCAAGGAGCGGATCACCAGCACTCCGAAGACACTCGACGTCTACTTCGACCCCACGGACCCGTGGAGCTACCTGACGGGCCAGGCGGTGCAGCGGCTGATCGACGCGTACCCGGTCGACTTCACGTTCCACGTCATCACCCCGCCCGCGTCGGATGTCGACCCGGCGCCGCCGCTGCGCGCGAAGTACTCGCTGCGTGATGCACAGGCGCTCGCGGAGTACTGGGATCTCGAGTTCCCCGGCACGAAGGAGCCCGATGGCGGCATGGTCCGTGACATCGGCACGGCGCTCGTTCGCGAGCGGCCGCCGCGCGAGCAGCTGGCCGCCGCGATGGAGCTCGCCCACTCGATGTGGAAGGTCGACAAGAAGAATCTCGTGCTGCTCCTCGGCAAGTACGGGCAGGACTCGCACGGCGCCGTCGCTCCGATCATGAACACGACGTACGGCGAGCTTCGCAAGGCTGGTCACTACCAGGGCGCGATGATCCGCTACGACGGCGAGTGGTACTGGGGCATCGATCGCCTCCCGTTCCTCGAGCGGGCGATCGCGAAGGAGCTCGGCACCGACGTCGCGCACGTCGTCACTCCGCGCCCCGAATCGGAGCGCGGTCCGCTCAAGCTCTCCGACAAGCCGCTGACCTGCGAGATGTACTTCTCGTTCCGCTCGCCGTACTCGTACATCGCGCTCGCGCAGATCGAGAACGTGCTCGCGCCGTACGGTGTGCCGCTCGTCCTGAAGCAGGTGGCGCCGATGGTCTCTCGCGGCCTCCCGGTACCGCAGGTCAAGCGCCTCTACATCGTGCGCGATGCGAAGCGCGAGGCAGACCGTCTCGGCCTCCCGTTCGGCGAGATCTGCGATCCGCTGGGACCCGGCGTCGATCACTGCCTCGCGGTCCAGCACTGGGCGAACCAGCAGGGCGCGGGTCTCGCCTTCGCCCGCTCCGCGATGAGCGCGATCTGGTCCGAGGCGCGCGACCCGGCCGAGTACACCGACCTCCGGTACATGGTCGAGCGGGCGAACCTGCCGTGGGAAGGTGCGCGCGCGTCGCTCGAGGACAAGGCCGCCCCGAAGCAGGCGGCCGACAATGCCGCGGATCTCAACGGGATCGGCCTCTGGGGCGTGCCGTCGTTCCGGTGCGGCGACTTCGTGACCTGGGGCCAAGATCGCCTGCCGTTACTGGCAGATCGGCTGCGCCGCCACAAGCTTGCGACTGGCTGACACCTCCCTACGTCCGGATCTGGACCATGAATGGCCTCGACGCTGGTCCACGACCCGAAGAACCGTATTATCAATCGCACTCCGCCGGACCTCCGGCGGGTACGGGAGGATCGATGAGCGAGCAGCAGAAGCAAGAACCAGTGAACCTGGTCGACCCCGGCGTACCGGCGGATCAAGGGCTGTCGAGCCTGGGCCTCTTGATGCAGCTAGGCGGCAGCCTCTTCGCGGCGGCCGCCACGCTCATGACATTCGTCATGCTGCTGGCGGCGGGTCTCGGCGGTGGCCGCGGCTCCGACAAGCTGATCATTCTCCTCGTGCTCGGCGCGTCCGTGACGCGTTCGGTGTTCCACCGCATGGCGGGCACCGAGCTGCTCTACGGCAAGCGCTCGCTCGACGGCGTCTCGAGCGCGATGGGCGGCGTGAAGCGGTACGTCGCGATCGGGCTCGCGCACTCCGCGCTCGTGTTCCTCGTGCTGGCCGGCAAGTTCCACGTGCCGACCAAGCTCGCCGCCGGCATCGCTCTTGGCTTCGCCGTCTGGCCGGCGACGCTCGGAATCTTGATGATGCTTCCGCGCTTCCGCCGGTTCTCCGGTGCGATGCCGGTCGCCGAGGACAAGGGCTTCGAGGGCGCCTCGATCCTCATGACGGTGCTCGGCACCTGCGGCGCGCTCGCCTCCAGCATGTTCCTCATCATGATGCTCAGCGCGGGTGGCCGCGCGATGTCGTCGGGTCCGGGCGTGCTGATCCTGATCGCGGTCGTCCTCCTCGTGATCCGCTCCGGTCTCCACGTGCAGGCCGGCCTCTCGGGTCTGCGCACGACCTCGGTCGATCGCTCGGTCGAGCTCGCGAACCGCTATGCGAACTTCGGCGTGATCAGCGCGTTCTGCGCGGCTGGCGCGATCCTCCTGCTCATGATGAGCATGATGCGCGGCCGTTTCGATCCAAGCGGCCTGATCTTCGTGGTCGGCCTGTGCTGGATGCTGATGTCGTGGCCGCTGATCATCCGCCGCTTCTTCAGCGAACGTCAGTTCGCCGACCTCATGGCCGGTGACGGAGGGACGGTTCACCGCCGCTCGCCCGACGCGGGCCTCGTCGGCCTCGGCTGGCTCCTGTTCGCGCACGCGATGATGAGCGTCGCGCTCCTCGTCCCGCAGCTGTTCGTCGAGCCGGGCGAGATGTCGCGCGGCATGGCGCAGGGCATGGCGATGCTCGGCGGCTCGGTCCGCTCGTTGTGGTGGAGCGTTGGTCTCATCGCACTGCAGGCGTGGGCCGGCTACGAGCTGGTGCGCATGAGCAGCACGCACCGGATCATCGGCACGGTGTACGCGATCATCGCGATCATCATCAGCGTCTATCTGACGTGGCCGGTGCTCCAAGCGCTGAAGCACATCGGTCGCATGGGCCCGCAGGGCATCGCGATGTTCATCCCGATGGCGATGCAGCTCGTGATCCCCGTGGCGACGCTGATCCTGGTGAACCGGAACATCGCGCCGACGGCGCAGGCCCGGTTCCGCACGCCGCCCGCCGCTCCTCAGGCCTGATACATTGCCGTGGTGAGCCGCGGCTCGCCACTCGAGGAGTTCGGGCCGTACCTCGTGTACGAACGGCTCGGCTCCGGCGGGATGGCGGAAGTTCACCGCGCCGAGCAGGCGGGGAATGAGGGCTTCCGCACGGTCGTCGCGCTGAAGCGGATGCTGCCGCAGGTCGCCACGAACGACGAGATGGTCGCGTCGTTCGTGCGCGAAGCGCGCCTCGCGAGCTACCTGCGTCACGCGAACGTCGCGCAGACGTACGAGCTCGGGAAAATAGGCGACGTCTACTTCATCGCGATGGAGCTGATCGAGGGACGCAGTCTCCGCGATGTGCTCCGGCGATGCGCGGGCCTGAAGAAGGTGATGCCCGTGCGGTACACGCTGAACATCCTGAACCAGATCTGCGACGCCCTCGACTACGCGCACAACCTGCGCGACCACGACGGCACCCCGCTCGGGATCGTCCACCGCGACGTGTCGCCCTCGAACGTGATCGTCGCCGAGAACGGCGTGGTCAAGCTGATCGACTTTGGCATCGCGAAGGTCCAGGGCGCCGGGATGCAGACGATGAGCGGCACGATCAAGGGCAAGTACGGCTACATGGCGCCGGAGTACCTCGGCGGCCGGCTCGACGCGCGCGCGGATTTGTTCGCGCTCGGCGTGATCGCGCACGAGCTCCTGACGGGCCGCCCGCTGTTCACGACGGGCGACGACCTCACCACGCTGCAGCGCCTGCGCGAGATGCCGATCGCCCCGCCCTCGCGCTCGAACCCCGAGGTACCGCGGGAGATCGATGACATCGTGATGACGGCGCTCCAGCGCGACCCCGATCGGCGCTGGCAGCAAGCGACCGCGCTGCGCACCGCGCTCACCACGCTGACGAAGCGGCTCGGCATGCAGGTCGCGAACCAGGAGGTCGTGCAGTGGCTCGACGTGCTCGACTTCGAGTCCTCGACGCTGCCGTTCGGGGACAAGCACGCCGACCCGCCCGGCGACTCGGTGATCATCTCGGTCGAGCATCAAACGATCGTCGGCGACGCGCGCATGCCGATCACGGTGCAGCTCCCCGGCGCGGCGATCGATGCTCCGACGATCGTCCCGATCAGCACGTCAGCCGGCACCAACGGGCAGTCGAGCAACCCGCCCGGTGTGTCCAGCAACGCGATGTACCGGGAGGCCGTGCGCCGCTACGAAGAGCACGAGACGACGGAGCCGCGCCGGCAGCACGAGGCCACGGTGCCGCGCCGCCTCGAGGAGCACGAAGTGACGTTGCCGCGCCGCCTCGAGGAGCCGGAGGCCACGGTGCCGCGCCGTCACCAGGAGCAACAGGCCACGGTGCGCCGCCGCCACGAGGAGCTGCCCGCGACGGGGATCTACGTCGCCCGAGCATCGGCACCCGCGCTGCCCCAGGCCGCGGCGACGATCCTCGTCGCGCCGCCTGCTGCAGAGCAGCCTCACCTCACGGTCATGCCCGCGAAGCCTCTGGTCCAGGCGCCATCGCGGTGGACCGCCGTGTTATTGGTCCTGCTGGCTGCCGCGGTGGCTTCCATTGCCGTCTACTTTCTACTGCCGACATGAAGCGACGCATCGCGCTGATCTCGACCGGAGGAACGATCGAGAAGACCTACGACGAGCTGTCGGGGGTCCTCGCGAACAATGTCTCCGTGCTCGACATCATGCTCGTCTCGCTCGAGCTGCGCGGCATCGAGGTCCAGCGCGTCTCGCTGATGAACAAGGACAGCCTCGACATGTCGACCGAGGATCACACGCTGATCGCCGAGACAGCAGCCCGGCTCGCGCGGGAGACCTCCGGCGTCGTCGTGGTCCACGGCACGGATCGCCTCGCGGTCTCGGGTGATCGCGTCGTCGAGCTCGTCGGCACGCCGGCCTCGCCCATCGTGTTCACCGGCGCGATGCGGCCGTACGAGCTGCGCTCCACGGATGCGCTGCAGAACCTGACCGAGGCGCTGCTCGCCGTGCAGCTGCTCGCGCCGGGCGTCTACGTATCGATGCACAACCAGGTGCTGCAGTTCCCGGGCGTCATCAAGGACAAGGTGCTCGGCACCTTCGTGAAGGCGGGCGCGTGACTCCCGATCGCGACCTGTCGAAAATCATGTCAGGCCTGCTCGAGGCGCTGAACACGAGCGGGACCGCGGTGATCATCGTCGGTGACACGGGACAGGAGCTGATCCGCTGGTACGCGAACGTCTCCGCGGCGGCGATCCTCGGCTACACCGTCGACGAGCTCTATGCCACTCCGGTGATGAACACGATCGCGGAGGTCCAGCGCCCGCTGATCGCCCAGCTCTCGGCGAGCTTCCGCGGCGGGCAACCGATGCCCCCGGCGCTCGAGCTGCTGCTGCAGCACAAGGACGGCACACACCTCCCGGTCGAAGCCGCGCTCGGTGTGTGCGAGATCGATGGTACGCGCGTCTACGCGGTGGTGTTCCGCCCGTCGGGGGGCCACCAGCACCAGCTATCGCTGCTCGAGGCGGACCGGATCGGTCTCGTCGCAGCACTCGCCGCCGGCTTCGCGCACGAGATCAACAACCCGCTCACGTCGGTGCTGCTCAATCTGCGCTCGCTGCGCAAGCAGCTCGCGAGCTTGCCGGATGCGGTGCAGCCGCAGGCGCTGCGCTGTCTCGACGACATCACCACCGGTGCCGAGCGGATCGCGAGCAACGTGCGCGCGCTGCAGACGCTCGCGACCCGCAGCTCGACGCAGGAGGTCGACCTCGCGGCCGTCGTTACGTCAGCGCTGCGGCTCGTGGCGCCCACGCTCGAGCCACGCGCGCAGGTGATCAGGCACATCACCAGCGTGCAACCGGTGACCGGTGAGGAGTCGCGCATCGGTCAGGCGGTGCTCGCGATGATGCTGTTCTCGAGCTCGGGCTTCAACAGCGAGGTCCCGAGCACGAGCAACCGGATCGTCGTCGCCGTCGAGCAGCGCGCGCACGATGTCGTCGTCGAGGTCTCCGACAACGGTCACGACCTGACCGCAGCGGAGGCGCAAGGCGCGTTCGATCCGTTCTTCCGCTCGTCCGCACGCGGTGCGGGCGTCGGCGTGGGGCTCGGTGTCGCGCGCTCGGTGGCGACCACGCTTGGCGGCGAGGTCATGCTCGCACCGCGTCCCGGTGGTGGTGCCGTGATCACGATGCGGCTCCCCGCCGCTAGCCACGCATGACCATGAAGATCGCGTGCGCGCTGGCGACGGGCGACGACCGGTCGCCTTGCCACG
>JACCRC010000509.1 GCA_013813765.1 Deltaproteobacteria bacterium
GCCAGGCGCCCGAGGAGCTGCCATTCGACGCAGGCTGCGAGATCGAGCCCGGCGCGGGGGCGGTCGAGCCACCGGCCTTGCCCTTGGTGCTCCGGCGCGCGGCGTTGGTCGCGCGTGCATCGTCGGCGCTGAACGCGGGCTTCTCCGCGGGGTCGCTGTCGCGCTGCGCGGCGAACGCGGCGCGGTTCGCGACGTTGGTGTCGGGGCCGAGGTGTGCGCCGCCGCAGGCGCCGAGGACGAGGGCGAGGATGGCGAGACGGATCATCGAGTGAGCTCCGAGGTGGAAGGACGCTTGTCGGGCGCGAGCACGTGCGCGCGCTCGCGGAGGACGGCGGCGGAGTCGTGATCGCCGCGCTCGTCGTGCAGCATGGCGAGGTTCAGCAGCGTCGCGACCTCGCCGAGCCCCGCGCGGAACGTGCGCTCCGCATCGGTGAAGCGGCCGGTGTAGCCGTAGGCGAACCCGAGGTTCGCGTACGCCTGGCCAAGGCTTGGATCGAGCGCGAGCGCGGCCTCGAGCGGTGGCACTGCGGCGGCGTGCTCGCCGGCGCTGAGCAGCGAGAACCCGAGGTTGTTGCGGTAATCGGCGACGCCGGGCGCGAGCCTGGTGGCGCGCACGTGGTGGGCGAGGGCCGGTGCATGGCGACCGGTCAGGTCGAGGAGGATGCCGAGCGCGGCGTGAGCGTCGGCGCGACGCGGCTCGAGGGCCAGGGCCGCGCGGAGCTGGGTCTCGGCCTGCGGAAACAGGCCGGCGTCGCGCAGGACGCTGCCGTAGAGCACGCGGGCCCGGGCGTTCTTCGGCTGCTCGCTGATGATCCGCTGCAAGAGGGGCATCGCCGCATCGCGTGCGCCCTTCGCGACGTACAGCTCGGCGAGGTCACCGCGCAGCGACTCGCTCTCCCTCGCGATCTGCTTGTGCTGCTTCGCGGCACCGCCGCAGCCGATCAGGAGCAGCACGGCCAGGAAGGTGGGGACGATTGTTCCTCGGAAATCGCGCATGGAAGGACCTAGTGCAACGCCCGCACCAGCTGCAGCGCAGCCGGGCCGAGGATGATCAGCATCGCGGCGGGGAGCAGACAGGCCGCGAGCGGCAGGGTCATCTGGGCCGCGAGCTTGCCGGCGCGCTCTTCCAGCATGCCCATGCGGGCGCGGCGCGACGATGCCGCGAAGTCGCGCAGGGTGCTGCCGATCGGCGCGCCGAGGCCGTGGGCCTGCGCCAGGACGCCGCACAGCGCGCTGAGGTCGTCGAGTCCAACCCGGCGAGACAGCCGGCGAAGTCCGTCGGCGAGCGGAACACCGGCCTCGAGCTCGCGGGCCGTGACGGTCAGCTCGGCGGCGAGCACCGGCGACGTCGGCGAGATCTCGCGGGCGACCCGCGCGAGCGCGTGTTCGAGCGAGAGGCTGGCGTCGATGCAGGTCGTCAACAGGTCGATCGCGCCCGGGAGCGCTGCGCCGACCGCCTCGCGCCGGTCGGCCGCCTTGACGTCGAGGACCTTGCGGGGGCCGATAAGCCCCAGGACGAGCGACCCCATCGCGACGAGGAATCCGCCCATACCGCCCATGCCGAACGCGGCGAGGATCGCGAGCGTCATGCCGAGCACGACCGCGAGCACCCGCTCCTCGCAGAACCGGTCGATCGCCTCGCGCGAGCGGCGGCCTGCCATCAAGAGGTGCGTCTCGAGCTGATGCAGCTCGTCCGCGGCGGTCGGGCGAAGGTGCACCGCGACCGGCGCGACGATGCGGCGCCACAGCGCGATGTGCTCCTCGGGGGCGTCGGCATCGTCGGTCGGTGCCGCACGGCGCAGCTTGACCCAGGTTGCGAGGCCGGCGAGCGACGCGAGCGACGCGCAGCCGGCGGAGACAAAGTTGAGCGTGGTGGCGTCCATGGTCATTCCTAGGTCATCGGCCGCACGAGGCGGCGGGTCCACGCGATACCGCCGAGCCACAGCGCGACCGCGACGAGCAGGATCATCCGCCCGCCGCCGTCGTACAGGAGCGTGCCGGCGTAGTTGGGGTCGCTCGCCATCGCGAGCACGAAGAAGCCGACCGGCATCAGCGCGAGCATGCGCGCCGACTGGCGGCCCTCGGCGGTGAGCGCGCGGAGCCGCGTCTGGTAGCCGGAGCGCGCGCGCGCGTTCTCGACGATGCGGTCGATCACCTGGATCAAGTTCCCGCCGGTCTCCTGCAGCACCGCGACGGCGACAACGAACGTCTCGACCGCCGTGCAGCCGGGCAGCCGCTCGCCCATCGCCTTCAGCACTTCGGTGATCGGACGGCCGAGCTGCTGCTGCTCGTGCGCGAACCGCAGCTCGTGACACAGCGGTGCGGGCGCCTCCTGCGCGGCGAGGTCGAGCGCACCGGGCAGCGCGTGACCCGCGCGCAAGGCGAGCGCCATGATCTCGAGCGCCTGCGGCATCTGCTCGTCGCACTGGGCGAGCCTGCGTGCGCGGGCGCGCCGCACGATGAACCACATCGCCGAGCATGCGAGGAGGGCGAGCACCACGCTCATCGCACCGGAGCCGAGCGCGATCCCGCCGACGAGGCCGAGCAGCGCCGCGACACCGATGCGCGTGACGAGGTCAGAGGCGGTCCAGCCGAGGCCGCTCTCCGCGAGCCAGCGTCCGAGGCCGGTCGCCTCGTCCTGCATGAGCTCGTCCTGCTTGGTCTTGCGCTCGCCGAGCCGGCGACGCAGCACGTCCGACGCGCGGAGCCGTCGCGCGTTCCACAGCAGGAACGCCGCGAGGAACAGCGCGAGCACGCCGGTGAACGCAACCGGTCCGAGGACGGTGGGATCCATCAGCCGACCTCCCCGCTCGCGGCGCCCTTGATCACGCCCGCGCTGCGGAAGCGATCGCCGAGTAGCGACTGCGCCTTCTGCACGTGGCGGCCGATCACCGCGCCATCCGACGACACGCCGCTGCGCTCGTATGCGAACAGCGTGTGCGTCGCGATCCGCGCGCCCTCCGCACCTGCGACCTCGGAGATCGCGGTGACGCGACGCTTGCCGTCCTGCATGCGCGCGACCTGGACGACGATGTGCACGCTGCGCGTGATCATCTGCGCCATCGTCGCCTCGGCGAGCGGCGTGCCGCTCATGCCGAGCATCGTCATCAAGCGGTTCATCGCGTCGTCCGGGTTGTTCGCGTGCACCGTTGCCATCGAGCCGTCGTGGCCCGTGTTCATCGCTTGCAGCATGTCGATGACCTCGGCGCCGCGAACCTCGCCGACGATGATGCGGTCGGGGCGCATGCGCAGCGCGTTCTTGACGAGGTCGCGAATCGACACCGCGCCCTTGCCCTCGAGGTTCGCCGGGCGCGCCTCGAGGCGCACGACGTGCGGCTGCTGCATGCGCAGCTCGGCGGCGTCCTCGGCGGTGATGATGCGCTCGCGCTTCGAGATGAAGCCCGAGAGGAGATTCAAGAGCGTCGTCTTGCCGGCACCGGTGCCGCCCGACACGATGATCGAGCACCGCGCGCGCACCGCGAGGTGAAGATACGAGAGCATGTCGGGGGACAGGGCGCCGCTGCGCACGAGGTCCTCGCCGGTCAGCGCCTTCTGCGAGAAGCGACGGATCGAGAGCGCCGAGCCATCGATCGCGAGCGGTGGGATCACCGCGTTGATGCGGCTGCCGTCGGGGAGCCGCGCATCCACCATCGGCGAGCTCTCGTCGATGCGGCGGCCGATCCGCGCGACCATGCGCTGGATCGTGTGGAGCAGGTGGCGGTCGTCGCGGAACCGCACGTCGGTCAGCATCAGCTTGCCCTCGCGCTCCACGAACACGCGATCGGGACCGTTGACGAGGACGTCGGACACCGTCGGGTCGGCGAGCAGCACCTCGAGCGGGCCGTGGCCGGTCAGCTCGTCGAGCACCTGATCGACGAGTGCCCCGAGCTCGCCCGACGACACCGCCACGCCTTCGGTGAGCACGAGCTGCTCGAGGATGGAGCGCAGCCGCGCGCGCAGCTCCTCGGGCGCGAGCTGGCTGACCGCGGCGAGGTCAAGCCGGTCGAGGATCTTGTGGTGCAGGCGCGATGCGATCGACGCGAGGTCTTCCTTCGCATCGCCATAGCCGGCGCCCGCGGCCGTCTCGCGCTTGAGCTTCGAAGCGAACCGGGAGAGCTGCATCACACGCCTTCCTTGCGACGGAGCCAACCGAACAGGCCGCGCCGCGGCGTCGACGTCCGCGGAGCCTCCTTGGTCTTGCAGAGCGTCGCGACCGTCGCGAGATCGGTCGCGATTGGCCGACTGCGCGCGACGTCGACGAGCAGCGCGCCCGCATCGAGCGCTTCGCCGACGCGGCCGTCCTCGCGCACGCGCGCGGCGATCTTCATGCCAAGCGCGCGCTCGATCGAAGCGTCGTCGATCGCCGCGCGCCGCACGGCTCGGTTGACGACCAGCGCACACCGACCATCGGCGATGCCGAGGCGGGCGAGCAGCGTAAGCACGCGCGCGGCGCGGCGCACCGACGCGACGTCCTGCGTGACGACCACGAGGATGCGCGTCGCCTGCTCGAGCGCCGCGAGCGAGACGTCGCCGAAGTCGCGGACGCCGTCGACGACAACATGATCGAAGTGACCGCGCAGCGTATCGAGGAGCAGCGGCAGCCGGGCGGGCAGGGCGGGGTCGAGGTCCTCGACGTGGCCGGCCTGCGTCAGCGCGCACACACCGGATCCGTGCTGCACGAGCCGGCGCCGCAAGGACGCGGCATCGAGGGCGTGCGCCTCGCGCGCCACTGCGGACAGCGACGTCTGCGGCTCGAGGTCGAGCGCGACGCACACGTCACCGAGCTGGAGATCGAGGTCGACGAGGCAGACGCTCTTGGCGCCGCGCGCGAGCATCGCAGCGGTGTTGACCGCGAGCGTCGTCGAGCCCGCGCCGCCGCGGCAGCCGAACACCACGGTGAGCTCGCCGCGCGGTGCGGTCTGCGCGACCTGGACCTCGGGAGGCGTCGCGCGGGGCGCGCGCGGGAGCTGCTCGATCACCGAGTACTCCTCGACCACGGGCACGAACTTCTGCTGCACCGGCGCCGGCGGCGGCAAGGGCGCCGCAACCGGCGCGTGCACGACCGGCGCGCGGTACGACACCGTCGGCATCACGGTCTCGGCGGGGACGAACGCCGGGAGCTTGCGCGGCGCGCTGCCCTTGCGCTGGTCGACGCGCGTCGCCGGCTCGTCCTGGTAATCGTTGCGAAGATTGCGGTGCGGGTGGGCCATGGGATTGTCCTCAGCGCTTGAAGCCAACGGCACCGGCGGGAGAGCCGCCGCGCTTGCTCTCGGCGCGGCCGAGAAAGAACAGTTCGAGATCGCCCGGGTCGACGAGGGTCTTCTCGCCGGGGAGCGCGGGCTTCGTGTCGAGCGGCTGCACGGTGTGTGCCGTGACGACGACGAGCAGCTCCGTCTCCTGACGGCGGTACGCGCTCGAGCGGAACAACGTGCCGAGGACCGGAATGTCACCGAGCAGCGGCACCTTGTCGACCGACGAGCGGACCTCGTCGGAGATCAGACCGGCGATCACGAACGACTGGCCATCGACGAGGCGCACGGTGGTCTCGGAGTGGCGCTCGCGCAGCCCGGGGACCTGCGTCGAGGCGATCCGCACGCCGATCGACTGGTCGATGTCGGACACCGTGACACCGAGGTCGAGCGTGATGTCGCGACCCGACACCGTCGGCGTCATGACGAGCTGGATGCCGAACTTGCGGTACTCGATGCCGAGCTGGCCGAGTGCCTGCGGAAGCGGCACGGGGAACTCCCCGCCGGCGAGGAACGACGCGCTCTTGCCGCTCATCGCGACCAGCGTCGGCTCGGCGAGCGTGCGCGCGTAGCCCTTCGACGAGAGCAGCGAGAGCGCGGCGGAGAACGGAAAGCCGCCGAGGGTCGAGCTGAACACGAACCCGAACGCGCCGCCGATCGGCCCCGAGACGAGGGGAGCGCCGGCCGCGTCGTGGTTCAGGTTGCCGATCGCGCCGTTCGACGGATCCGGCGACACGTTATTGAGGTCGGTGCCGGGCGAGAGCATGCCCGCCGAGTAGCCGGTGCCACGGCCCGCGTAGGACTTCTTGCTGAAGAAGTTGAAGCCGATCTCGCGCAGGCTCGAGCGCGACACCTCGGCGAACGACACCTCGAGCTGCACCTGCTGCGCGCCCGTGAGCGTCATCGCGTTGACGAGCGTCGGATCGCCGCCATCGAACACGCCCGCGGCAATGCCACCGACGATCTTCTCGGCACGCTCGAGGTCCTCGGCGTTCGCGACCTCGCCCGACAGGATGACCGCGCGGCCCGCGTGTGCCACGTCGAGGTTCTTGCCGGTCGGCAGCGCGCGACGCAGTGCATCGCGCATCTCGTGAACCGGCCAGCCGACGTCGATCGCGACGACCTTCGCCTCGCCGCCGACCCACACCGTCGCGGTGGTGCGACCGGGGCGCAGGCCGGAGATCAGCAGCTGGTCTGGGTCGAACGCGGTGACCGACGCGATCTGTGCGTCGCCGACTGCCACGCGCGAGACCTGCTTGCCCATGCGCAGGTAGCTCGAGCTTCCGACCGTGACGCCGACGGTGCGGTCGGCCTTGGGCGCCGTGTCGGGCGCGTCCTGCGCCGAAGCGAGACGCGGTGCGACGACATTCGCCGCGGCGAGTGCCAGGACGAGAGCGAGCTTACTTGGCATTGAGAACCTCGATCGCGCCGCCCGTGGAGGACGACTTGCTGGGGACATCGGACTTGTCGGAGGCAACGAGCTGGATGCTGCGGTTCTTGCGCTTGACCGTCGGCACGTTGCCCTTCGGCGCGCCGTCGGCGGGCGCGGCCGCGAGCGCGACGGCCTCGTCGGTGGGACCGAACGCGGAGAACTTCTCCGGCCTCGCACCGGTGGTCTCGACGATCGCGTCGTCGGTCGCGTTGCGCAGCACGATGTCGATGCGGCCCTCGGAGCGCGCGACCGCGAGGATCTCCGCGTCCTCGGGCGTGACCTCGAGCGTCACGAACGTGCCGCGATCGGCCGTCTTGTCGAGGCCTTCCTCGGTGCGCGCGATACGGCGGGTCGCGACGTCGGTGTCGAGGCCGACCGACAGCACGCGCGCCGCCTGCACCGCGATCTTCGACGACGGGCCGCGGCCCATCGGGTCGCGCATCGTCGCGAGGATGTCGACCGCCGCGCCCGGATAGAGCAGGCCGGTGTATCCGGCGGCGTCATCGACCGCGACCGCGATCGCACGCATGCGCGGCGAGAGCATGCTCGCAATGCCGGTGCCCTGACGGCTCGACGACAACCGCGCCGCGACGACCGGTTCGCCGGCCAGGATGCCGACGGTCGGCGTCGCGTGCTGCGCGGACGCGAGCAAGAGCTCGACGGTGGCGAACGAGCCAGCGGGAACCGCGTCCTCGGGCCACTCGCGCACCACGAGCACGTCGCGCGTCAGCGGCTGGCCGGCCTTGAGCTCGGCGGTCGCGACGACGACCGGCGCGACGCGCGTGCCGGAGTAGCTCGACTTCATCGAGTTGCCGATCGTGAACGCCGCGAGTGCCGCGCAGCCGAGCGCGATCGCGAGGAACCCGAGCGCGCCCAGACGGGACGCACCTGTCTTGACAGAGGAACGCATGGAGACGCCTTTCGTGTCGGTTCAGAACGGCATCGAGGCACGCACGGTGATCTCGGAGCTGCCGAGAAAGCCGAGGAGCTGTCCACCGATGCCGGTGTTGACGGTGCAGCGCGCGTTGACGTCGACGCGATTCACGCCGAACGCATCTCGCGCGCTAGACGAGGTCACGTTGAGGTTCGCGCAGCCCGCGTTCGCGCCGAGGCGATCCTGGATCGCCGTGCGGATCGCCGCGGGGTTGGGGTTCTTTGCGATCGCGGCGAGTCGGGTCGCGTGGTTGGTCGCGTCCCCGAGCTGATGCCGGGTCTTCAGGATCAGGCCGAAGTGAACGCCCGCCATGATGACGAGCACGAGGAGCGGGAGACCGATCGCGAGCTCGACCGAGATCGCGCCGCGCTGGCGACGGCGGCGGCTCACGAGAGGACTCCGAACCACACGAGCGTGCAGCCCACGGCGAGCGGCACGGCGAGCGGAACCACGAGCCCGCGGTCACGGCGCGGAGCGGTCGGCGCGCTGATCGTCACGAGCGCGGCGTGCAGATTGCCGAGCGCCTCGCGGCCGATGCCGCCCTTGACCGCCATCGCGACGGCCAGAGCGCCGCCGAGTCCGATACCGGCGAGGCCGCCGAGCAGCGCACCCCACGGGCCGAGCCACGCGCCGAACGCAGCGAGGACCTTGACGTCCGCACCGCCGACCCAGCGCGCAGCGAAGGGAAGGATCAGGAGCGCGAAGCCGACGCCCGCCCCCGCGAGTCCGTCGAGCGACAGCCCCTGATACACCATGCCACCCGCGAGGATCACGAGCACGAGCTCGTTCGCGATGCGCCGCGAGCGCAAGTCGCTCCCGGCCGCGAGGAGTGCGAGCGCGATGAACGCGACGCTGCTCATCCCTGCCTCCGCGTCGCCGCCATGTAGATCAGCAGGACGAGCTGGCCCGCGAGAGCGATCACGACGGGGTTGCTGAGGTGGGTGTGCATGGTGTTGGGTAGCGGTGAGGTAACTAGGTGCTCGAGCGGATGCGGTTGCCGGCGCGGCCGAACATCGACGAGATCTCGTCGCGGAATGCGACGAGCGCGACGATGAGCGCGATTGCGATCACGGCCGTGATGAGGCCGTACTCGACGGCAGTGCCAGCTTCTTCGTCGTCGCGCAGGCGCTTGATCAGATCAGTCATTGAGGTCCCCTCCGTTGGTGTTGCGTGATGAGAGCGAGTTTCGGCATTGCGATCGGCGTGCCGACGCGCGACGCACGCGAAGTACGCGAAGCCTGCGGACTTCGATCCAGCGAGAGGTTTGTCGTCACCTAGGCACGACTGACCCCACCAGGTTCTGCAGACCTAAGCGTATGCAGTGTGGTGGAGACTACGAATCGCTAGGTCGTGCCCACCGGGTGCGGCCACTGCTCGGCGAGCTTCGCGAGCGGTTCGCCGGTCATCCGGTTGATCGTCCAGTCGGTCATCGAGCGCGCGCCGATCGAGTGATACAGGCGGATCGCGGGCTCGTTCCAGTCGAGCACGCTCCACTCGAAGCGACCGTAGTTGCGCTGCACCGCGATCCGAGCGAGCGACGAGAGCAGCGCGGAGCCGACACCCTGACCACGCGCGACGGGACGCACGAACAGGTCCTCGAGGTAGAGCCCTGGCTTTGCGAGGAACGTCGAGTAGCTCTGGAAGAACAGGGCGAAGCCGACCGCGGCGCCGCCGACCTCCGCGATGAGCACCTCGGCGGCGGGCCGATCGCCGAACAGCGTCAGCCGGATCGCTTCCTCGTCCGCGATGACCTCGTGAGCCAGCTTCTCGTACTCGGCGAGGTCCTTGATGAACCCGAGGATGGAGCCGGTGTCAGCGGCGGTCGCGAAGCGGATCACGAGATCGACGGGGTAGCTCACTCCAGGCGCTGTACCACCGCGAGGAAGTCCGGTGGTAGCTCCGACGTCAGCGACACGCGCGCGCCCGTGATCGGGTGCTCGAAGCCGAGCGTCGCGGCGTGCAGCATCAGCCGGCCCGAGGTGAGGAGCTTTCCGCCCGCCTCCTCGTAGTCACGGACGTACACGGTCTCGCCGACCAGCGGATGCCCGGCCTCCGACAGGTGGATCCGGATCTGGTGCGTCTTGCCGGTCTCGAGTCGCACCGAGCACAGCGTCGCGTGACGCAGCGGACGATCGGCGGTGACGTGCGTGATCGCGCGCTTGCCCTGATCGAGTCGCGACGTCGAGCCGCGCATGCCATCGCCGCGATCGGGTACGAGGTACGACTCGATCCGCCGCGACGTCACCGCACCGTGCGCGACGCAGCGATACATCCGCTCCATCGCATGCGAGCGCAGCTGTGCCGCAAGTCCCAGCTCCGCCTGCTTTGTCTTCGCGAACATCAGGAGGCCCGAGGTCGCGCGATCGATCCGGTGCACCACGTGAAGGGGCACGCTCGTCGCCGCCTTGCCCTGCCGCCGCCACGCGCCGCGGATGAGGTCCATCGCGGTGCCGGACTTCTCGTCCTCGTACGGCACGCTGTTCACATCGGTCGGCTTGTCGATCACCACGACGTGCGCGTCGTCGTAAACCAGCACGCCCTCGCGCTCGGGATCGAACGGCTTCGGCGCGTTGACACGGAGCTCGACCTGCTGGCCGGTGGTGAGCCGATGGTCGATCGTCGTCACGCGGGCGCCGTCGACGAACACCTTCCCCGAGGAGACGTGCTTCTTCGCGACCGAGTTCGGCACCTCCGCGCGTGCCTTGACGAACGCTGCGAGCGTCACGCCGGGCTGGTCGACCGTCCACGTCACGTGCGGGTCACGCTATCATGCCGCGCGACATGTTCGACTACGTGGTGGTTGGGGCGGGCTCCGCCGGTTGTGTGCTCGCGAACCGGTTGACCGCAGATGGCAAGAGCAAGGTCGCGCTGATCGAGGCGGGACCGCGGAAGCACCACTCGTTCAAGGTGCGCGCCGTCGGCATGTACTTCCAGCTCTGGCGCACGCCGCTCGACTGGGCGTTTCAGACGGAACCGCAGCGGCATGTCGACAACCGCAAGATGTTCTGGCCGCGCGGCAAGGTGATCGGCGGCACCGGCAGCTTCAACTCCGTGGTCTACATCCGCGGCCATCGCGCGAACTACGACGAGTGGCGCGATCTCGGCAACCCCGGCTGGGGCTGGTCCGATGTGCTGCCGTACTTCAAGAGGTCCCAGGACTGCGGGCGCGGCGCGTCCGAGTACCACGGCACCGGCGGGCCGCTCGCCGTCGACGACATCGAGGGCGTCAAGGTCCCCGCGCTCGACGCGTGGGTGAAGGCAGCAGCCGCGCGGTGCAAGGTCCCGATCAACGACGACTTCAACGGCGCCGAGCAGGAGGGCGTGGGCTACTACCAGTTCAACCTTCGCAAGGGCCTGCGCCAGAGCACCGCGATCGCGTTCCTCGAACCCGCGCTGGCGCGGAAGAACCTGACGGTGATCACGGATGCTCTCGCCACGAGCCTCGTCGTGAACGGAGATCGTGTCAGCGGCGTGCGCATCCGCGTGAAGGGCAGCGAGCAGACGATCGAGGGCCGTGAGGTGATCGTGTGCGGTGGCGCGGTCGGCTCTCCTCACTTGCTCATGCTCTCCGGCATCGGTGCAGAGCACGAGCTACGCGAGGCGAAGGTCCAGCAGAAGCACGATCTGCCTGGCGTGGGGAAGCACCTCGAGGATCACCTGCTCGCGATCACGCAGTACCGCGCGACCGGCGTCAACGCATTGACGCACCTGCGGAAGCTCACGTGGGTGCTGCGCTACTTGCTGGGCAAGTCTGGCCCCGTCGCGCAGAGTCCGCCGCAGGCCGGCGGCTTCATCAAGAACCATCCCGACGCGAAGCTGCCCGACAACCAGTTCCATGTCGTGCCGTTCGGCCTCGCGCCACCGAACAGCGACGAGCCATCGGAGCCGCCGCTCGGTGGCGCGATGATGAACATGCCCGGCCTGATCTATCCGAAGAGCCATGGCACGATCTGGCTGAAGAGCGGGGATCCGGCGGCCGCACCCGCGATCGATCCGAACTACTTCAGCGACCCCGCGGACCTCGAGCACCTCGTCGACGGCGTGATCCTGGCGCGCGAGATCGCGGCGACCGCACCGCTCACGCAGTACCTCGGCGACGAGATCTGGCCAGGTCCGAAGGTGATCACCCGCGACGATATCCGTGCGTCGGTACGCACGTCGGTCAACACGATCTTCCACCCGACGGGGACCTGCCGGATGGGCACCGGAGCGCGGGCCGTCGTCGACCCCGAGCTGCGTGTGCACGGCATGCGTGGCCTGCGCGTCGCGGATGCGTCGGTGATGCCGCGGATCATCGGCGGCAACACGAACGCACCGACGATCATGATCGCCGAGAAGGCCGCGGATCTGCTGCTCCAGGCCCGCTGAGCGCGTGTTAAGACGGGGGCATGGATCGCCCCCTGTTCACCGAGGAGCACGACGCCTTTCGCAAGGCGTTCAAAGGTTTCATCGAGCGCGAGGTCGCGCCGCACCAGGCACGGTGGCGCGAGCAGGGGCAGGTCGATCGCGAGGTGTGGCGCAAGGCGGGCGCGCAGGGTTTCCTCTGCACGTGGATGGAAGAGAAGTACGGCGGTCCCGGTGCGGACTTCCTGTACGCGATGATCATCATCGAGGAGCTCGCGCACGCGTACGAGAGCGGGTTCGCGATGAGCCTGCACTCCGACATCATCGTTCCGTACATCCACACGTTCGCGAACGAGGAGCAGAAGCAGAAGTGGCTCCCCGGCTGCGCATCTGGTGAGATCGTGACCGCGCTCGGCATGACCGAGCCCGGGACCGGCTCCGACCTCGCTGCGATCTCGACCACCGCCGTGAAGGACGGCGATGACTACGTGATCAACGGCGCGAAGACGTTCATCTCGAACGGACAGCTCTGCGATCTCGTGCTGGTCGCCGCGAAGACGGATCCGAACCCGGAGAACGCGCACAAGGGCATCTCGCTGATCGTTGTCGAGGCGAACCGCAAGGGCTTCACGAAGGGCAAGCGACTCCACAAGATGGGGATGCCGTCGCAGGACACCTCCGAGCTGTTCTTCGAGGACTGCCGCGTTCCGAGGTCCAACCTCATCGGTGCCGAGGGCGCGGGCTTCATGATGATGATGCAGAAGCTGCAGCAGGAGCGGCTATCTGTCGCGATCGGTGCGGTGCCCATGGCGCAGCAGGTCCTCGAGGACACGATCGCGTACACGAAGGAGCGCAAGGCGTTCGGCAAGCCGATCAGCAAGTTCCAGAACACGCAGTTCAAGCTGGTCGAGTGCCTCGCGAAGGTCGAGGTCAGCCGCGCCTACGTCGACAAGGTCGTCGCGGAGCACGTCGCGGGCAAGCACCTCGTGAAGGAGTGCTCGATCGCGAAGTTCTGGACCACCGACATGGCGCAGGATGTGATCGACAACTGCCTGCAGTTCTTCGGCGGCTACGGCTACATGACGGAGTACGCGGTGACCCGCGCGTTCATGGATGCGCGCGTGCAGCGCATCTACGCGGGAACCAACGAGATCATGAAGGTGATCGTCGCGAAGCAACTCGGGCTCTGAGCGCTGGCGCACACTTGTCGCCGTGCCCTGCAGGGCTACACCAGATCATGAAATCTAGCACTGTCGTGATCGGGGTCGTCTGCGCGCTCGCGGCCCATGTCGTCGCGGAGCCTCGCGTCACCGTGCACCCCAAGGTCCTCCACGCCGGTGACCCGGTGCTCGTCACCGTCACCGCGGCCAAGGAGGCTCCGACGGGAACCGCGAACGGGACCGCGCTCCAGTTCTTCCGCTCGAGGAACGGCTATCAGGCGGTGGCCGCCGTCCCGCTCGACGGTAAGGAGGACACGATGACCATCGCCGTCGACAAGGCGAAGGCCAAGGTCGTCGTTCCCGTGCGCGCCAAAAACTTTCCCGAGGCGGATGTCGTCGTCGAGGACGAGCTCGCGAATCCCGATGCACCGCAGCGCGTGCAGATCGACGCCGACAACAAGGCGATCATCGAAGCGTTGTTGAAGGCGAAGGGCGATCCGCAGTTCACGCTCGGCTTCCGCAGGCCGGGGGGACGCGTGACGTCGGCGTTCGGTGAGTGGCGTACGTTCAACGATGGCCACAAGAGCCAGCACCTCGGCCTCGATCTGACGGCGAAGGAAGGCTCTCCGGTCCGCGCCGTCAACGCGGGCACCGTCACGTTGGTCCGCGACGCGTACCTCGCGGGAACCGTGGTCGTCGTCGCGCACGGCGGCGGTATCGGCACGGCGTACTACCACCTCAGCAAGACGAGTGTGACCGAGGGCCAAACCGTCGCCCGCGGCACGCCGATCGGCGCAGCGGGCAAGACCGGCCGCTCGACCGGCGCGCACCTGCACATCAGCGTGCGGACGCCAGGCGGCATGGTCGATCCGGCGGGCTTCTTCAAGCTGCCGATTGCACCCGCCGCGCAGCGTGGTATCGTCACTAAACGATGAAAGCGGCGGCCTGCTGCCCCACCCCGGATCTGCGTGCGATCGGCGACGAGGTCGCCGACGAGGCCCTGGCCAGCCTGGCCAAGGCGCTCGCGCACCCGATCCGGGTGCAGATCGTCCGGATCCTCGCTCGCACCGAGAGCTGCGTGTGCGGCGATCTCGTCGAGCAGCTGCCCGTTGCGCAGTCCACGGTGTCGCAGCACCTCAAGGTCTTGAAAGATGCGGGCCTGATCCAGGGGACGATCGACGGCCCGCGGGTCTGCTACTGCATCGACCCCGAGGGTTTGCGGCGCTTGCGTGTCCTGGTCTCCGGGTTGTAGTCTTATCGTTAAATGACGATAAGTGCAGCGCGAGCGTACGCGGCCGAGCTGCTCGGCACGATGCTCCTGCTCGCGACGATCGTCGGCTCGGGGATCATGGCGCAGACCCTGAGCCCGGCGAACATGGGCGTCGCGCTGCTCGCGAATGCGGTCGCCACGGGTGGAATCCTGTACGTGCTGATCCTCGGGCTCGGCCCGATCTCCGGCGCGCACATGAATCCGGTCATCACGCTGATCGAGGCAGCGTTCCGGCGACTCCCACGCGAGCGCGTCCCCGGCTATGTCATCGCGCAGCTGATCGGCGCGTGTGCGGGCGTTGTCCTCGCGCACGCGATGTTCGGGCTCGAGCTCGTGCAGCACGGCACCCGTGCGCGCGATAGCTCCGGGGAGCTGATCAGCGAGGTCGTCGCGATGTTCGGACTGTGGCTCGTGATCGCGACGTCGAGCCGCGCGCGCCCGGCGAGCGTGCCGGCGGCCGTGGCGCTGTACATCGTCGCGGCCTACTGGTTCACGGCCTCGACGTCGTTCGCCAATCCGGCGGTCACGCTCGCACGCTCGTTCACCGAGACGTTCGCCGGCATCCGGCTCGCGGACGCGCCGAAGTTCATCGCGATGCAGGTGATCGGCGGCGCCGCCGCGGCGGGGCTGACCGCCTGGCTGCTGAATTCCGGCGTCCATCCGGATCCAGCTGCGTCTTCCTCCACGAAGGAGACACCATGAAGACCAGCGATGAGATCCGGACCGACGTGAGGACCCATTACAGCGCGATCGCGCGCGGCGCCACGAGTGGCTGCTGCGGCGGTGGGCCGTGCGGCAGCGAGCAGCTCGGCTACACCAAGGACGAGCTCGCGGCGGTGCCCGCAGGCGCAGACCTCGGCCTTGGCTGCGGCAACCCACAGGCGATCGCCGCGCTGCGGCCCGGCGAGATCGTGATCGACCTCGGCGCGGGCGGCGGTTTCGACGCATTCCTCGCAGCGCGAGCGGTCGGTGCAAGCGGCAAGGTCATCGGCGTCGACATGAGCGCCGACATGATCCAGCTCGCGCGCACCAACGCGTCGAAGCAACGAGCGGGCAACGTCGAGTTCCGGATCGGCGAGATCGAGCACCTCCCGATCCAGGACGACACCGCGGATGTCGTGATGTCGAACTGCGTGATCAACCTGTCGCCCGACAAGCCCGCGGTCTATCGCGAGGCGTTCCGCGTTCTGCGCGCGGGCGGCCGGCTCGCCATCACCGACGTCGTCGCCTTGCGTCCTCTGCCCGCGGAGCTCGCCGACGACGTCGCCGCGATGTGCGGGTGCGTAGCAGGAGCGGCAGACCTCCACGAGCTGCGCACGCTGCTCGTCGAGATCGGCTTCACCGACGTCCAGGTCGAGGTGCTCCCCGGCAGCCGCGACGTGATCGCGGGCTGGGCGCCGGGCCGCGGCTTCGAGGAGCACGTCGCATCGGCGCGGATCTCCGCGATAAGGCCGACCGCGGGTGCGTGCTGCGCTCCGGGGTGCTGCGGATGATCGAGCTGCCCTGGCAGGAGCTGCGCGACGATCTGCACCGGTTCGTTGCCGCGCGCGCTCCGGCGGCCGAGGTCGACGACATCGTGCAAGAAGCGCTCGTGCGCGTCCATCAGGGCGTCTCGGCGGTCCGCGATACCGAGCGCGTCGGAGCGTGGATCTACCAGGTCACGCGAAACGCGATCGTCGATCACCACCGGCGCACGCGACACGGCGAGGAGCTGCCCGACGACACCGCCGCGCCGCCGGTGGACACCATCGACGACACCACGTTCACGCGCCTCGCGCGGTGCCTCACGCCGTTCGTCGCGCTGCTGCCGCCGGTATATCGACAGGCGATCACGCTGGTCGAGCTCGAAGGGCTCACGCAGGTCGAGGCAGCGGCGCGACTCGGCGTTCCGATCTCGACGATGAAGGCGCGCGTCCAGCGCGGCCGCGCGAGGCTGCGCGAGCTCGTCGAGGCGTGCTGTGCGATCGGGCTCGACGTGCGCGGTCATGTGGTCGACGTGATGCCAAGAGTTGAAGGCTGCAGCGCATGCTAGGGTGGACGTGATGAGCGCGCCCGGCGTGCTGTTCCTCTGTGTCGCGAACTCGGCGCGCAGCCAGCTCGCGGAGGGCCTGGCGCGACAGCGCTTCGGTGCGGCGCTGCAGATTCAGAGCGCCGGCTCGATCCCGACGAAGGTGAATCCGTACGCGATCGAGACGATGCTGGAGGTCGGCGTCGATCTCGCCACGCATACGTCGAAGCTCGTCAGCGAGATCGATCCAAAAGGTATCGAGCTCGTGATCACGCTGTGCGCCGAGGAGGTGTGCCCCGCGTTCTACGCGCCGGTGCGCCGCATCCACTGGCCGATTCCCGATCCGGCGACGTCCGATCCGAAGGTGACCCGCGAGGAGCTCGTCGAGCGATTTCGCACCGCGCGCGGCCGGATCGGCGCGCGTCTTCACCTCATCGAGCCTGCGCTCGCGCTTCCGCCGCGCACCTTGATCGCGCCGGCGACCGCCGAGGACCGCCCCGAGATCGGCGCCTTGATGATAACCGCTGGACTCCCGCTCGACGGTCTCGAGAAAACGGATCTCGTGGTCGCGCGGATCGATGGCCACCTTGTCGGCGCGGCGGGCCTCGAGCACTGGGGCGGCGACTGGCTCTTGCGGTCGGTGGCCGTCGCGACCGAGCATCGCAGCAGCGGAATCGCGGAGCTGCTCGTGCGCGATCGGCTGTGCATCGCGCAGCTCGGTGGGGCGACTTCGGTCCACCTCCTCACCACGGCCGCGCGCGGTTACTTCGAGCGGTTCGGCTTCACCGCGATCGAGCGTGCGACGCTGCCGAAGGCGCTGCACCAGTCGACGCAGCTCGCGATCTCGGCGTGCTCGACGGCGATCGCGATGGTCCGCCCGATCCTCACTTGAACGTCGATCCGATCGACAGCATCACCTGGCCGCTGTCCTTGGGCTCGTCGATCGGGCCTTCGTCGCCCTGCCACCGTCGAACGCCGACCGTCAGTGCGATCCAGGCGGTCTTCCACCGCGACAGCCGCTTGGACTTGCCGATGGTCACACCGACGTCGACCGAGGTGCCACGACCGCGCGTTGGATCGACGCCGCGTCCGTATCGCGAATCGATGTAGTTCACGCTGGCGTTCGCGCTGATCCAGAACGGCCCGAAGTCGTGAGCGATCCGCACGCCCGCAGACCAGCCGCGCTGCGGGACATCCATGTCGTTGTTCCACTGGGTCCCCTCGAGCTCGACCCACGTGCGCTTGCCGAGCTCGATGCGCTTCCGCTCGTCGACCAGCTTCGTCGCACCCAGGCCGGCAAACGAGGGCGAGGCGACGGGGTCGAGATGTAGCAGCGGCTCGTCATCCTTGCGGAACAGGGCAGGGTGCTCCTCCTCGTGCAGTGACGTCGTGTCATCGGCGCGCGCCGCTCCCGAGATGACGAGGCCGGCAGCGATGACGGCACGCACGATGAATCGACTTGCGCCGCGCTGCACCGGTTGCCTGTACGATGACCGCGTGCGAGCGATCATGGACATCGGCACGAACACGCTGCTGCTGCTGATCGTCGACGCGCAGCTTCGCCCGGTCGCCGATGTGTGTCGGTTCGGCAGGCTCGGGCAAGGGCTGGATGCGAGCGGCCGGCTCGCCGACGAGGCGATCGCGCGCAGCCTCGAGATCTGCCGCGACTACCGGCGCATGATCGACGAGCACCGCGCGGGTCCGCCGACGATCGTCGCGACGCAGGCGCTGCGCGAGGCGCAGAACAGCGCGGAGTTCACGGTCCCGGCGCAGGACATTCTCGGCGGCACGATCGAGGTGATCAGCGGCGCACGCGAGGCCGAGCTCGCGTTCCTCGCGGTCGCACGCACGTTCCCCGAGCTCACGGGAACGCCGTACGTCGTCGTTGATGTCGGCGGTGGCTCCACGGAGCTCGTCGCGACCGACGGCACGCGCGTCCGCTCCGCGGTTAGCATTCCGATCGGCGCGGTACGGCTCACCGAGCGCCACCTGAAGTCGGATCCGCCGAAGCCCGCCGAGGTCCGCGCGATGATGACCGATATCGATGCGCAGCTCGGCGCGCTCGAGCTACCGCGCGGGGTTCCCGTCGTCGGTACCGCCGGCACGGCGACGACGATCGCTGCGATCTCGAAGGGTCTGACGCGACACGATCCCGATCGAGTCACCGGCGTACGCGTGACCGCGATGGCCGTCGATGCACAGCTCGCGCGGATGCTCACGCAGACCGTTGCCGAGCGGCGCGCGACTCGAGGCATCGAGCCGCAGCGCGCCGACGTGATCGCCGGCGGCGTCGCGATCTACGCACGCGTGCTGCACCGGCTCGATGCTCCGCTGTTGATCACGTGCGACCGCGGCATCCGCTGGGGCCTCGCGTACGAACCGGGTTAGCGCTCGGAGTACGGGTCGAATGCCGAGCCCGCCTTCACCGCGGCCGAGCCGGAGCCTGTGCGCGGCGGCGTGACGGGCGGGCGTTTCTTGCCGCTACCTTTGCCGGCGCCGGGATTCGTCGTGATCGCCGCCGCATCCGGCGGTGGGACGGTGGCGAGGCTCGCGTCAGCGGGCGGCGGAGGTGGCGACGCCATCACGCCGGCGTCGCTCGCTGCGGCCGCGGGATTCGCCGCCGGTCGGGACTTATCGCGCGTCGCCATGAACGCGACGGCACCGACTATCAGCACGCCCACCAGGCCCATCACGATCAACCCGCCCCGCCAGGGTCGCGCCCCGTGTGACGACTCGGTCTGCCCGGTCAGCCCGCCGAGCGTGGTCACCGGCGCCCCGAACTGAGGAGTCACGGTCGCGACGGTGTCACCGGGCTGTGGCTCCGGGATGCTCGCCGGCTCGCGCAGCGATAGTCGCTTCGGCGGGATGGTCTCGATGGAGAAGTTGTCGCCGGCGATCGGTGCCGCCGCGCGCACGAGCTCGGTCATCGACGCGAACCGCGCCGCCGGATCCTTCGCGAGGCAGCGAGCGATCAGATCGTCGAGCTCCTCCGGCAAGCCGGGCACGAACGCGCTCGGTGGCGGCGGAGCTTGCGAGATGTGCGCGACGATCATGTCGCCGGGCGCGCCGAAGATGAATGGCGGGCGGCCGCACAGCATCATGAACACCACGCAGCCGAGCGCGTACACGTCGGTGCGGTGATCGACCTCCCCGGCGCCACGGCACTGCTCCGGTGACATGAACGCGGGCGTCCCCATGATCACGCCGGTCTGGGTGCGCGACCGATTCGGATCGTCCTCGTCGAGGAGCTTCGCGATCCCGAAGTCGAGGATCTTGATGCGCTCCCCGCCGGGTACCGCAGGATCCGAGACGAGGAAGAGGTTGTCGGGCTTGAGATCGCGGTGGACGATGCCTCGCGCGTGCGCGGCGGCCATCGCGATCGCGCACTGCTGGGCGAATCTCATCACCTCGACGACGCCCATCCGGTTCACGCGCCTCAGGCGATCCGCCACCGTCTCTCCGACAAGGCTCTCCATCACGATGTACGCGGAGCCCTCGTGCCAGCCGAAATCGAGCACGGTGACGATGCCGGGGTCCTGGATGCGCGTTGCGGCGCGCGCCTCGTCGAAGAACCGCTGCACCATCTTCCGGTGCGACGACATCTCGGGCAGCAAGACCTTGATCGCCACGCGGCTGCCGAGCATCTGATGCTCCGCAAGCCAGACCGAGCCCATGCCGCCGGCGCCGAGCCGCGACACGACACGGTAACTGCCGAGGACCTGGCCGATCACCGCACCACGGTAACCTCACCAGAAGAAGTAGTCGACTCCGAGTTCCACGACTCCGACGACGGCGCTCTTCGTCGCAACGGCCTGCATGTGCAGCCCGATATCGACCTTCGCGAGCCGGAACGT
This sequence comes from Deltaproteobacteria bacterium, assembly GCA_013813765.1. GTDB lineage: Bacteria > Myxococcota_A > Polyangia > Haliangiales > Haliangiaceae > JABFXX01. The sequence goes on from JACCRC010000509.1 coordinate 20,252, forward strand.
GGGACTGAGCCGGGCCGCGCCCCACCCCTGCGTGGACAGCTCGTAGTTATAGCTGTCGTCGATCACGTCGACGCCGACGCCGAGCCCCATCGCGAGCATGAACTTCGGCGCGAGCGGCTGCGCGTACTCGATTCCGGCACCGATCGCGACCAGCTCGAAGTTGTGACTGTTGTCGAACGGGTCCTGGATGTGCGTGTACCGCACGTTCGGCAAGAAGCGCAGCGAGCCGCTGCCGAGATCGCCGAGGTGCACCGGGACGCGTATCCCGACGAGGATGTCTACGCCCCCACTAGAGGGGACGGCGCTGGAGTTGAGCGAGCCAGTGTTCCGGTCGGATGACAGACCGAACGCGACACCGACGCCGAAGTGACGCGGCAGGGGCTTCATGGGCACCGGCGGCGGCGCCACCACGATGCCTGCGGCCGGCGGCGTGACTTCCTTCCGTGCGTCCGGATCGGCCGCGAGCTCCGGCACGTCGACGCCGAGGTGCTGCGCCTGCGCGACGTCGATCGTCGTGGACCACGACTTCATGCGAGGCGCCGTGGCCGTGATCTCGTAGCGCCCGGGATCGACCGGCACCTCGTGATCGAGCTCCGCGGCGGGCACCGCGGTGCCGCTGCGCGACACGACAACACCCTGTGCGCGCGCCGCCGGAGCGATCCGGATCGTCAGGTACGGCAGCTTCGTCGTGAGTGCACCGGCGCGCTTCTCTGCCTCGTCGGCGCGCGGGTCACCCATGCGCTTCGCCATGGCGCGCGCCTCCGCGAACGCCGCCCACGCGGTCGCGATCCGTCCACGCTTCTGCTCGCAGTCACCGAGGTTGAGCAGCGTGCCGATCTTCGGCTCGAGGTCCTGGCTCCGGCGAAACGCGTCGCAGGCCTCGGGGAGCTTGCCCTCGCCGAGCAGGCGGCGACCGTCCTGGAACAGCTGCTCGGCCGCGGGGCCCGCCACCGCCGTTTGCGCGAGCAGCAGCGTCACCGCCAGGACCCGAAAGACCATCACGGTGTGCACGTTAGCAGAGTCGTCTCCGGCGCTACAGCTCGAGCGCGTGCCGGAGCGTGCGGGATCTCCGGAACGCAGCGAACCTCCAGGCGCCGACCTCACGCGCGATGCACTGGCGGGAGCCGTCGTGCTCGAGGTCGTCGACCGACACCTCCTTGACCGCTCCGTCGCCCCCGATGGAGAGCATCAGGCTGGCGCTGCGCTCCTCGCCGAGCTCGAAGCAACGGCGGAGCTGCTCCTTGCGGAGCTTCACGGCGTGCGCGACATCACGGTCGCGCAGGTAGTCGATCGTGGTCGGCAACGTGCGCACGCGATCGTGGAAGCCCGACGGCATCACGATCTGCGGTCGGCGATCGACCGGCCGCGCGAGCAGCGAGGACGTCGCATCCACACGCGGCAGCTCCCGCGTCTCGTCCGCCGGCTCCACGATCGCATCGACGAGCGAGATCACGTTGCGCGTACCGAGCCGGTGGCGCTTCGCGTCGCCTCCGAGATCGATGACGGCCTCGCGGATCCCCGAGGTGCCGCGCTCGATCACGAGCGGTAGACCGTACGGCAACGCGAGCTCGATGGTGACGGTCGCCGGCGCGTCGCGCGCGACCGGATACACCCGCAGGCCGAAGCGTTCGGGCCCGAGTTGCTCGAGCAGGGCAGGGTCCGTCATCGTGCTGACGATCTGCTCGTAGGTCGAGCGCGCGACTGCTGGCTCGGCCGCCACGCCGACCTCGGGACCCAGCGGCGTCTCGAGTCCGAGGCCGACCGCGGTCACCTGCGACGAGAGGAACAGCGGTAGCCCCACCTCGCGCGCAGTCCTCGATCGCGACGCGAGCGCGAGCGTCATCGTCACGTGGATGTGGCCCGGGTGCTGGCGAGCGGTGAGCCGTACGTGCGTGACGGAGCCGCCGTCGACGGATCCGAAGCGGATCCTCGACCACTCGACCGGGATGGCGGCCGCGACGATCGGCTGGGGCTGCGCGGCGGCGCTGGACGCGATGGCTAGACACGCGAGAATGGGGATGCGCATGAGGGCCAGACAGCGGCCGCATGTCACGGTTTCCGACGTCGCTGTCACGACGTCGTCATCGCGCGGCCCTGCCTATGACGGATGCAGGACAGGCGCGAGGTGATACAGCATCAAGTACACGATCACGCCGGTCACCGAGACGTACATCCAGATCGGCCACGTGAAGCGCACGATGCGCTTGTGCTTCTCGAGCTTCCCGCCGAGCGCGTACTTGAGCGCGCCGATCACGAGCGGCACCAGCACGACCGCGAGGACCATGTGGCTGAACAGCACGAGGAGGTAGAACGTCTTGTCCCAGCCCTCGCCGGGATACTTGTGCGCACCGGTCGTCGCGAACCGGATCAAGTACGAGATGAGGAAGACCGTCGACGCGGTGAACGCCGAGAGCATCCGCTTGCGGTGCAGCGGCACGTCGCCGCGCGCGATCGCCATGCGGCCGGCGATCAGGAAGACAAAGCACGTGAGGTTCAGCGCCGCGTTGAGCGCCGGATGCAGCTGCTCCCAGGTCATGCGCGTCCGTCGAGGACCATCACGGCGAACAGCACCGGGAGGTACACGATGGACGCGAGGAACACGTTGCGCGCCCACTTCGCACCGCCGGTGCGGACACCCAGGCCGGGAAGGCCCTGCACGAGCACGAACGCCCCGAGCACCGATGCGGTGACGAGGTACAGCGTGCCGGCGACGCCGAGCGGAACGAGCGCGAGGCTGATCGCGACCTGCACGATCAGGTACAGCCCGATCTCGCGGCGCGCGGCGGTCTCGCCACGTGAACCGGGGAGCGTCTTCAGGCCCGCGGCGTCGTACTCGCGCTGGCGGTACATCGCGATCGCGTGGAAGTGGGGCACCTGCCAGAAGAACAGCACGCCGAACACTGCGAGGCCGGCGAGGTCGATGCGGCCCGTCGCCGCCGTCCAGCCCATCAGCGCGGGCATCGCGCCGGGAACGCCGCCGACCCACACCGCCCTGTGCGAGCGCTGCTTCATCGGCGTGTAGACGCCGACGTAGAGGATCAGTGCGAGCAGGCCGAGCGCCGCTGTGACGAGGTTGACGGCCGCGAGCACGGGCAGCGCTGCGGCGCCCTGGATCGCGCCGAACCACAGCGCGGTGTTCGCCTGCAGGCGGCCCTGCGGCAGCGGGCGCTGCTTCGTGCGCGTCATCAGGCAGTCGATGTCGCGCTCGAGCCACATGTTGAGCGTGTTCGCCGCGCCGACGATCAGCGCGGTGCCAGCGAGGAGCCACAGCGTGATCGCCGTGGGAGCGGTGCCGGGCGCGAGGCTGACCGCACCGGCGGCGGTGAGCAGCGCCATCACCATGATCCGCGGCTTCACGAGCGCGATCAGATCGACTGCCTTCGCGCGCATCACCTGAGCGGTCACAGCGCCACCGCCTCGGGCTTGCCGCCCGATCCGCGCCGGCGAACGAGCGGGGAAGTCATCAGCCACATCGAGATCCAGATCGCCCACAGCGCCGCGGCGCCGGCGAAGTGGCCGACCGCGATGGGCACGGAGCGCATCGAGAGCACGGTCATCACGCCGAGCGCGACCTGACCGACGACGACGAGCGGCGCGAACAGCGCGAGCAGCCGGAGCTGCGCCCACGACTTCGCGGCGCGCAGCACCATCACCGCGGAGACCGTGGTGACGACCGCGACGACGATGCCGAACCCGCGGTGGATCATGTGCATCTTCTGGATCGCAGCCTCCGGCCAGAAGCCATCCGCCGCGGAGCACGACGGCATGTCGGGGCACACGAGCGCAGCGCCCCAGTGACGGACCAGCGCGCCGAACAGGAGCTGCACGAACACCGCGGAGACCGCGATCAGGATCCATTTGCGCGCCGCCCCCAGCTCGGTGCGCAGCGTCTCGTGACGCTGCAGCTCGACCACGCTCGGTGCGGGCCGCGTGCGAAACGTCGTGTAGATCAGCGCGGCGAAGTAGCTCATCCCGAGGAGGAGGTGGCCCGTGGAGACCATCCACGGCAGCTTGTACTCCACGGTGATCGCGCCGAGCGCTCCCTGCAGGAGCACGAGGAAGAGCAGGATCCAGCCGAGCCTGTACGTGCCGTGGCGCTCTCGACGCCGGAACAGCAGGAACGTCAGCACGAGCTGCAGGAGACCGACCGTCATCGCCGCGAGCCGGTGGCCGTGCTCGTAGAAGACGCCGCCCGTCATCTCGGGGAAAAGCTCGCCGTTACAGACGAGCGTGGGCTCCGGGCACGCGAGGCTCGAGCCGGTCGGGTTCACGGTGCCGCCGATCACCAGCAGCAGGAACGTCGCGGCAGCCGCGAGCTTGGCAATGCGATGCTCGAGCATGGCTTCAGGTCGGAAGTTGGGTACCACATCTGGTGCTTGATCACCGAGCGCGGGTTCGCGCTGCGACAACACACCACCACGGCCGGACCGTCCATAGGACTCCGAGCGAAATCAGTAGGTTATCCGTCGTGCGCTTGTTGCCCCGCGCCACGCGACGGCCGTACACTGATCGGGCGAGGGCATGTCCGACTCCTGGGTCGAAACAACGTCGATCGGCACGCTGCGATCGGAAGACCTCGCCAAGTCGGGCGTCACGTTTCGGTACAACCACTACCTGTACCGGATGCAGGGCAAGCACCTGTCAAACGGTGGCATGGGGTCGGTGTACGAGCTCGATCGGCGCGACGAGACCACCGGGCTGTGCGAGCCCGTCGTCGGCAAGGTGTTCCACGCGAGCTACCTGCACCAGCTCCGCACCGACGACGTCACGCGCCGCGATCACCACAACAACCTCGCTGCGATGGCGCGCATCGCGGCGATCGAGCATCCGAACATCCTGCCGACCTACGTGTCGGCACCGATCGCCGACAACTATCTGTTCGTCACGCCGCGCATGGGCGTCACGTTGCTCGAGGCGATCGGCAAGCACAACCTGACACCGCGCGCGCGCACGAAGCTGCTGGTGCAGGCGCTCGAAGGTCTCGCCACACTGCACGCCGCGCGGCTCGTGCACCGCGACTTCACGCTGCGGAACATCCTCGTCGACGATGGCGCGAACGTTGCCTATCTGTTCGACTTCGATCTCGCGGTGTCGCTCGACGATGTCGCCACGCAGACGTATCGCTCGTACTACAAGGGCCGGATCTTCGGCTCGCCGGGCTGGTCGGTCGCGCCCGAGACGATCGACCAGGGGTTGATGGACTCGAACATCAACACGTCGCTCGACATCTACGCGATCGGCGGCGCGCTACATGGCCTGTTCACCGAGCAGCTGCTGTACGGGCAGGCCGACGATATGTGGGCGCTGCTGATCCGGATCGCGGAGGGCGTCGTCGTCGGTGGCAAGAGCAAGGTCCACTACCCCGACACGGTGCCGCTTCAGCTGCGCAGCGTGATCGACGGTTGCCTCGAGCGCGATCCGAGCCAGCGCTTTCCCTCGGTGCAGGCCGTGGTCCAGGAGCTGCGCGGCATGCTGCGCGACCTGCCCGACGAGCGCCAGCGCCGTGCGCGCAGCGAGGCCACCGACCTCGACATCAAGCCGATTCGCGGGCCAATCGCCACGCAGCCCGCGGATCCATCGATCACCGAGCAGGTGGTCGCGGCCGCTGCCAGCGCGATCTACGACTGGGGCTACGAGCTCGAGCGTAGCCTCGGCCGCGCGAAGGGTCACCCGATCTTCCTCGCGTCGCCGCGCCAGGATCTGCTCGCGAACGGCCAGTTCCCCGACGCGAACATCTTCCCGAAGCTCGTGACGATGATCGACCTGACGAAGGTCGCGGACCCGCGCACGTTCGTCGAGAACTGGCAGCAGTTCTTCTGGCCGGTCCTGAAGCGCGTGCGCGAGGGCCTCTTGACCTCGCTGCACAAGGTCATCTACGACGCGAACACGAGCTCGCTGCTGCTGTTCTCGGAGTACGTCGACGAGCCGCGGTTCGGTGATCGGATCGCCGAGTCCGATCTCAACATCGACGGAGCGCTCGCGCTCGGCATGCTCGTGATCAAGCAAGTCGCCGCGCTCCACGACCACGGCATGGCGCACAACAACATCTCGCCCGGTGCGTTGCTGTTCAAGGGCGCCGCTGCCACGCGCACGGTGATGCCCGCGATGATCGGCCTCGTCGAGCCGTCGATGGGGCCCGAGGCGATGGCCGGTGATTGCCGCGCGCTCGCCGGCATGGTGCTGACGTGGCTGCGACCGAACCGGATCGCGGCGCTGCACATCCGCATCAAGCCGATGTTCGAGGCGCTGCGCGCAAAGCTCACCAGCTGGTCGTTCGACAAGCAGGTGCCCGCACCGTCGATCCTCGAGCTGAACCAGCTGATCAGCGACGCGCTCGCGCTCGTCGACTTCAACTTCTCGGTGCTGCGCGACTCCGGCGGCGACCTGCAGGAGTACGCGCTGCTCCTGATCAGCCTACGCCTCTACCATCTACTGTGGCCGAGCGCCGACAGGGCACAGCGCGCGTCCCAGTCGCCGATCAAGAAGTGAGCGAGCCGCGCTCTCCCCGCTGGCGGCTCGCCGTCGCGCTGGTGGTCGTCGCGGTCGGGGCCGCCGGGTTCGCGATCGCGTTCCGCGCCTCTCTCGAGTGGGTGGCGACCGCGCTCGGCGGCAGCGACATCGTCTCGATGATCGAGGGCCTGCCGCTGTGGCAGCGAATCGCACTTCCGGTCGCCGGTGGTCTCGCGGCCGGATTGATCGCGCTCGCCGCGGCCCGGGTCCGCCAGGGCGCCGGCGTCGGGTACGTGATGGAGGCGATCGTCCTCGGCAACACGCGTGTGCCGATCCTGCGCTCGCTGCTCAACGCCCTCGGTTCGTGGCTTGCGATCGCGGGCGGCAACTCGCTCGGCCGCGAGGGTCCGCTGATCCAGATCGGAGCCGCATCGGGTGAGGCGGCGCGGCGCGGCCTGCGCCTCGACGACGCGACCGCCCGGATCGTCCTCGCTGCCGGCGTCGCCGCGGGCTTCGCCGCCGCGTACAACGCACCGATCGCTGCCGTGCTGTTCGTCGTCGAGGTCGTGACCGGCGTCGCGGTGCTCGAGGCAGTCGTGCCCGTCGCGATCACGACCGTGCTCGCCACCGTGTTCACGCGGCTCGCACTCGGCGAGGCACCGCTCTACGGCATTCGCGACTTTACCGCGATCTCGATGTGGGAGCTCGTCGCGTTCGCGGGCGTCGGGCTCGTCGCGGCGCTGCTCGGAGTCGCGTTCCTCCGGCTGCTGTCGTTCGTCGAGCGCGGGTTCCGCCGGTTGCCCATGCCGGCGCGGCCCGCGATCGGTGGGCTGTTGTGCGGCGGGATGATCTGCGCGCTGCCGCTGCTCGCTGGCAACGGCTTCGAGCCGGTCGCCATGCTGCTCGACGGCAAGCTCGCGGTCGCGGTCGTGCTGTGGCTCCTGATCGCGAAGCCGCTCGCGACCGCGATGGCCGTCAGCTCCGGCCAGCCCGGTGGCGTGTTCACTCCGACCCTGCTGATCGGCGCGTGCGCCGGCACGCTGTGCGCGCTCGGCCTCTACGAGCTGTTCGGCGATGCGATCGCTGCGCCCGGCGCGTATGCGCTCGTCGGTCTCGCAGCCGCACTCGCCGCGACCACGCACGCGCCACTCACCGCCACCGTGCTCGCGTGCGAGCTGTCGGGTGACTGGGCGATGGTGCTTCCGCTGCTGCTCGCCTCGGCGATCGCCGCCGGTGCCGCACGCAAGCTCTACATCGACTCGGTGTACACGGCCGAGCTCACGCGCCGCGGGCTGCGCTGGCGGCTCACGCTCGACGGCCGCCGGATCATCGCGGACCAGCGCCAGGCCGTCGATGTGGTGTGATCAGGGGCATGCAAGCGGCCCGCCGGTGAACGGCGTGTCGCACGCGAACGGCGTCGTCATCACGGTCGCCGCCTCGACATCGACCTCGGCCATCTCCGTCGCGAACGCATAGATTCCGATCGGGTTGTCATCGGCCGTGACCAGATCGATCCGCTTCTCCGCAGCGCCATCGATCGAGAGGAAGCACGCCGCCTTGCCGGTCTCGAGCTGCGAGTAGATGCGCGTCACCGTGAGGACCACCCGCGCGTTCGCCGCGAACGGTGCGACCGTGGTGCTCGTGGTTCCGGCGCCGAGCTCGGTGAGCACGAGCTGATCGGCTCCCAGCGCATGGACGATCGAGCAGGTGAAGCCGCCGGTCACGCCGTTTCCGTTCACCGCCACCGTGACCGCACCTTCGGTGCCCGTCCACGCGAGCTTGCTGATCTTCGCCTGCAGCGTGAGTCCGTCGCCGATCTCGGTCTTCTTGACGACCCAGCGCGCATTCGTGCCGCTCGCGCGATCGCTGCCGATCGTCCAGCCCGAGCCGGTGAACGCACTCTGCTCGGCCGGATCCGCGAACGGGAAGAACCGCGCGATCGTGTCGTCGGACAGTGTCGGCCGCCGATCACATGCATCGCCGACCCCGTCGGGGAACTGCTGCAGCTCGGCGTTCACCTCGGTGAGGTCTCGCTGGTCCGGGTTCGGTGTCGCGGGGCAGTTGTCGCAAACATCGCCAACGCCATCGCCATCGTCATCGTGCTGCACCGGATCGCGCCGGTTCGGACAGAGGTCCGCCTCGTTGAGGATCCCGTCACCGTCGACGTCCGCCGGATCGACGGGCGTCTGCATGCCGTCATCGCCGGCGCAGGCTGCGCACGCGACGAGAGCAGTGAGAACGACACGCATGCCGTCAGTGTAGCCCGCGCGAGAAAAAGGGGTCGGACCCCTTTGTTGCGCAGGTTGTGCAAAAAAGGGGTCGGACCCCATTTCTGCACAACTGGGTCAGTCGTCGCCCGCGATGAGCTGCGTCGGATCTTCCGGCCACTGGTGGCGCGGGTACTTCCGCATCAACTGCTTGCGAAGGGCGGGGTAGTGCTTGACCCAGAAGCCGGGCAGGTCGGTCGTGACCTGGACAGGCCGCTGGTTTGGCGCGAGCAGGTGGAGCACGAGCGGCACCTTGCCGTCGCCGATCGACGGGGCGCGCGCGAGTCCGAAGAAGTCCTGCATGCGCGACGCGATCCAGGGCGGCTGATCGGGCGAGTAGTGGATTGGCGCGCGACCGCGGCGCGGCAGCTTCAGGTGCGTGGGCGCGAGGCGGTCGACGAGCGAGCGAAACTCGCCGAGCCCCGCGTCGAGCAGCGAGAGCAAGTTGGTCTTTCTCAGCTCCGCGAACGAGATCGCCCCGTCGCACGCGGCGCCGATCACCTGCGCGAGCGCCTCGTCGGTGGGAGCCACGAGCCCCGGGTTGTTGGCGATTCCGGCCACGAGCGTGACGCGCGCGCGCCACTGGGCGAGCTCGTCCTTGTCGACGAACTTCTCGATCCCCGCGGCGATCGCCTCGCGCGCGAGGATCTCGCCGGCAGCGCGGCCCGCACGGCGCGCACCCTCGACATCGCGCTGCTCGTCGATCGGCAGCCCGTCGTACGTCATCTGCGTGATCCGCTCGACCCGCTCCTTCGCCCCGTTCCACACCAGCTCGTCGCGCTCGCCGACGCGGTCCATGTAGAGGTCGAGCAGCCAGCTCGGATCGATCGCGCTCGCACGGCGGATCTGCACGCGTGAAGCCTGGCCGCGCGCTCCGGTCTCGGCGACGTCGACGGCGACCATCAGCTCCGCGTCGATCACTGACGAGCTCTGCGCGAGCGTTCCGCTGCCACCGCCGGCGAACACGATCTCCGCGCTGCGTGGTGCGCGCCGCTTGCCAACGCGATCCGGGAACGCGGCGAGGATCGAGATCTGGAGCTCGCGGTCGAGCGTGTCGTCGTCGAGCCGGCGTGACTTGTTGCGATCGACCAGCCGCTCGAGCTGCTTCGCGACGCGATCCGCGCCATGCGCCGTCGTGATGTCGAGGCCATCGCGGCGCAGCCGATCGGCGCGCATTCCGTGCTGGCGCGCGTCGAGCATCGAGTCGAGGTCATCGATCAGATCGGAGGGCGACGACAGCTTGGCTTGACCTGCCGGACCACGCCGCTCGAGCCGCAACTCGCGCGCACCGACGAGCGCCGCGATCAGGCACGCCTCGTGACCGGCGCCGCGGCTCTCGGCCTCGCACACGAGTCGAGCGAGGCGCGGGTGCACGGGGAACCGCAGCATCGCGCGGCCGAGCTGCGTGATCGCACCGGCGGCCACGGCACCGAGCCGCACGAGCAGCTCCTCGGCCGCGTTCGCCGCGATCTCCGCCGGTGCCTCGTACCAGCGCAGCGCCTTCAGCCCGGCGAGGCCCGCGCCGTGCAGCTCGAGCGCTGCACCCGCGAGATCCGTGCGTCCGACCTCGGGCACTTCGAACGCGCGCCGCGTGTCGTGATCGTGCTTCGTGTACAGCCGGATCACGCGACCTGGTCGCGTACGACCCGCGCGGCCCGCGCGCTGCGTGCAGCTCGCACGGCTGACCGGCTCGATCTGCAGCGATGCGAGGCCGGTCCACGGCGACTGCCGCGCGATCCGCGCGAGACCGGAATCGATCACCGCAACGACGCCATCGATCGTCACGCTGGTCTCGGCGACGTTCGTTGCGAGGATCACCTTGCGCTTCGCTGCCGGCCTCACCGCCGCGTCCTGCTCCTCCGCGGTCAGGTCACCGTGCAGCGGCAGCACCGTCAGGTCGTGGATCGCCGCCGCGTCCGCGAGGTCCTCCGCGACGCGCCGGATCTCGCCCGAGCCCGGTAGGAACACGAGCACGTCGCCGTCGAGCTTCTCCTGCGCGAGCCGCCGCACCGCCGCCGACACCTGCTTGCCGAGCTGCCGCTCATCCGGCTGCTCCTGGTGCTCGATCGTCACCGGGAACGTCCGTCCTTCCGATCGCACGACCGGCGCATTGCCGAGGAACGCCGCGACGGGCTCGGCATCGAGCGTCGCGGACATCACGATCAGCTTCAGCTCCGCCCGCTTCGCACGCAGCCGCTCGACCAGCGCGAGTGCGAGGTCCCCGTCGAGGTGACGCTCGTGAAACTCGTCGATGATCACTGCGCCCACTCCGCGCAGCTCGGGATCTCCGAGCAACCGTCGCGTCAGCACGCCCTCGGTGACGAAGCGGATCTTCGTCGCGCTCGATACCTTGCGATCGAACCGCACCTCGTAGCCCACCTCGCCGCCGAGCTCGACACGGCGCTCGCTCGCCACGCGCGCCGCCGCCATGCGCGCCGCGAGGCGCCGCGGCTGCAGCACGACGATCTCGCCGGTGATCAACCCGGCATCGAGCAGCGCACCGGGAACGCGCGTCGTCTTGCCCGCACCCGGTGGGGCGACCAGCACTGCCACGCCGCGCTCGCGCACCGCCGCCACCACGGCGGGGAGCACGTCGTCGATCGGTAACCGTGCAGACACGGCGCGCACCCTAGCACCGCGTTATCCTGCCGCGGATGTTTCCCGCGCCGCCCGCGCCCGCGTTCCCCGCCGATCAAGCCGTCACGTCCGAAGGCGCGCTGCGCTACGAGGACTGCGTGCAGGACGGGCGCATGATCCCGATCGCGATGCCGCCGTCGATGAGCGGCCTCTGGCGCACCGTGCTCGCGAAGCACCCGGGCCAGCGCAACGCGCTCGCCGCCGGAGTCATCCCGATCCTCACGCGCATGACGATCCAGTCGTTCGATCAACCGATCCGCATCGACCGTCCGATCGAGACTCGTGGCGGCTTTCTGCTCGCGCACGACAAGGAAGGCGATGACGTCAAGCGCCTGTTCATGAACGTGTGGACCGAGGTCCACGGCATCGCCGGCCGCATCGGCCCGCGTCAGGTCGACGGCGCCCTGTCGCCCGCCGGTACGCTGTTCGCCGAGCACACGTTCACGAAGCTGTTCGCACCGCCCGATCAGCGCAAGGTCACCGCGCTCGAGTTCGACGGCTATCCCCGGATCCCGGAGACCCACTATCCGGCGCCGTCTCCGAGGACCGCCGCCGATGTACCAGCGGGTGGTACGTGGCTCGACGACCTTTCGATCGATCCCGTCGACATCGTGTTCTCGCTCGATCAGACGGACGCGAACCAGCACGTGAACTCGCTCGTCTACATCCGCACGTTCCTCGATGCCGCCCAGCGCCGGCTCGCGGCCTCCGGCCGGCCGCTGAAGCTGCGCAGCAAGGCGGTGGACATCGCCTACCGGAAGCCATGCTTCGCGGGCGAGCGGGTCCACATCGAGCTCCGGCAGTTCTCCCTGGGGGAGTGTCTGGGAGCGGCCGGGGTGATCTCCGGAGACGACGACAAGCCGCGGTGTTACGTGCGCGTACTCTTCGCGCCCTGATCACCGGGGGGGGCTTGCGCGGAAAACGAGTGTGATTATCTCGTGGGTGTTTCCAACCCATCTCTTCCCTACACAGGAGGAATTTTCCGATGTCGCTCACGCTTCGTAACACCAACGGTCAGAACAGCACCCCCACCCGCTACGTCACGCGCGATCCGTTCCACATGGCCCGCGAGCTTCTGTCCTGGGACCCGTTCTTCGGCGGTCGCCCGGCCACCGCGTTCGCGCCCGCCTTCGAGGTCAAGGAGACCTCCGAGGCGTTCGTCGTGAAGGCAGACCTGCCAGGCGTCTCCGAGGCGGACCTGGACATCGCGGTCCACAACAACGTCCTCTCCGTCAGCGGTAGCCGTGCCGCCGAGGAGCGCAAGGAGGGCGAGAGCTATGCCCTCTACGAGCGCCAGTTTGGTTCGTTCTCGCGCAGCTTCTCGCTGCCCGACATGGCAGACGGCGAGCGCGTCGAGGCCAAGCTCGAGAACGGCGTTCTCACGCTGACGATCGCGAAGAAGGCGGAGGCGAAGCCGCGGAAGATCGCGCTGAAGAAATGAGCGCGCGCTACCAGGCGTGCGTGTAGAAGTCGAGGAACGCGAGAGCGAGGCGCGCGAGGTCTTCCTTGGGCGCAACCGCGACCATCTGCTCGCGTGGCACCGGAGCGTCCTGGTACTCCGACACCACGCGGATCTGGTTCACCCCGTCGTTGTAGTAGAGCGCGTACGAGTTCGCGTACGACGCGTGGGGGTTGCCCGCCTCGTCGTTGCCGAAGAAGTGACCCACATGGTGGGTGTAGACCAGCGTCTGCCCTTTCAGGTCGACGGTGCCCATCTCCCACGTTGTGTCGGGGCGCATGCGCAGGTCTTCACCGATCAGAAACTTGAGATCGGTGTCCTCGCGCTCCTTCCACTTCTCGAGCGTCATCGGCGGACACGTGAAGCACGGCGTGATCGTCACCGTCGTTCCGATTTTCGGGCGCGGCGTCGTGAACCGCACGTCCATACCGTCCTGTGTGTTGCGGATGCGCTTCAGGAACGGCGGGTGATCGATCGCAGCGAGCCGCTTGAAGTCCGGATCGGTGAGCTTCGCGGTCGTCTTCTTCGGCGGCGTGCCGTCGCCCTTGGGCAGCACGATCGGGGCCTCGGCGGCGGATCCAGCAGAGCCCGCGCTGCCCGTGGTGGTTGCGGACCCCGCGCTCCCCGAACCGTTCGCGGGCTTGTCGGCGGCCTTGCTGCCGCACGCGGCGAAGAGGAGGAGGCTCAGCGAGACTACGAGGGTGCGCACGAGCGCGAGCCTAGCATCACAGATGTTGCACGAGCACGCGGACTCCGAGCCCGATCAGCACGAGTCCTCCCAGGACCTCGAGCTTGCCCTCGAAGCCTTTGCCCACGGCGCGGCCCAGGCGGTACCCGATCACCGAGCACCCCAGGGTGATCGTGCCGATCAGCACGATCGCGAGCAGGGGAGGAACCGAGAGCATGGGGAGCGTCATTCCCGCCGCGGCCGCATCGATGCTGGTTGCGAGGGCGAGCATGACGTAGGTGCCGACCCCGGCCTTGGGCGCTGCCTCCTCGCCGCCGCGCCACGCGTCCCACAGCATCTTGCCGCCGATGCCGACGAGCAGGCCGAACGCGATCCAGTGATCGAACGCCTCGACGTACGGCCCGCCCCAGGCACCGAGTCCCCAGCCGAGCGCCGCCATCCCGGCCTGGAATACGCCGAACAGCACTGCGAGGATCAGCCCCTCGGACGCCTGGCGATGCAGCCCCCGCGCAGCCGCGACCGCCGTGGCATCCATCGCCAGACCGATCGAGAG
>JACCRC010000510.1 GCA_013813765.1 Deltaproteobacteria bacterium
GGCATCGAGCGGTTCACCGCGATCATCAATCCGCCCGAGGCCGGGATCCTCGCGATCGGGACGACCGTCGACGAGCCGGTCGTCGCCAAGGACGGCCAGATCGTCGCCGGCAAGCGAATGACGGTCACGATGTCGTGCGATCACCGCGTGATCGACGGCGTCCTCGGTGCGCGCTGGCTGCAGGCGTTTGGAGATCTGTTCGAGAAGCCGGAGTCCCTCGCACTGTGAGTGACACGGTCTACGACGTCGTCGTCATCGGCTCTGGCCCCGGCGGCTACGTCGCTGCGATCCGCGCGGCGCAGCTCGGGCTGTCGACCGCATGCATCGAGCGCGAGAGCCTGGGCGGCATCTGCCTCAACTGGGGCTGCATCCCGACCAAGGCGCTGCTGCGCTCCGCCGAGGTGCTCGATCACTTCCAGCACGCGAAGGAGTTCGGGATCAAGGTCGGCTCCGTCGAGGCCGACTTCCCCGCGATCATCCAGCGCAGCCGCGGCATCGCCGACAAGGTCAGCAAGGGCATCGGTTTTCTGTTCAAGAAGAACAAGATCGATTCGATCGCTGGCACGGCGAAGCTCCTGCCGCGCGCAGGTGCCTGGAAGCCGCACCAGCTCGAGGTCACGACCGGCGACGCGAAGCAGGTGATCTCGACGAAGCACGTCGTGCTCGCCACGGGCTGTCGCGCGCGCTCGCTGCCCGGCATCGAGCTGGACGGCACCCGGATCATCGAGTACCGCAAGGCGATGACCCTCCCCGACCAGCCCAAGACGATGGTCGTGCTCGGCGCCGGCGCGATCGGCGTCGAGTTCGCGTCGTTCTATCGCTCGGTCGGCACCGAGGTCACGATCGTCGAGTTCATGCCACGCCTCGTGCCGAACGAGGATCCGGAGATCTCGAAGGAGCTGACCCGCGCGTTCGACAAGCGCGGCATCAAGTCGCTCGTCGGTCACAAGCTCACGAGCGCGAAGAACAACGGCGGCAAGGTCACGGTCGTGGCGGAGCCCAAGGATGGCGGCGACAAGGTCACGATCGAGGCCGACATCCTGCTCGTGGCGGTCGGCGTGCAGGCCAACACCGAGAACCTCGGCCTCGAGGCGCACAACATCCAGCTCGAGAAGGGCTACATCAAGGTCGACGGCGAGAACCGCTGCGGCGACAACCTGTGGGCGATCGGCGACGTGATCGGTCGCGGACTCGCCCACGTCGCGTCCGCCGAGGGCGTGTTCGTGGCCGAGAAGATCGCGAACGTCCACGCGGAGCCCGTCCGCTACGACGCGATCCCCGCGTGCACGTACTGCTCTCCGGAGATCGCCTCCGTCGGCCTCACCGAGGAAAAGGCGAAGGCGCAGTCCGTCCCCTACAAGGTCGGCAAGTTCCCGTTCACCGCGCTCGCCAAGGCGCGCGCAGCCGGGGACACCACGGGCTTCGTGAAGGTGCTGTGGCATGCGGAGACCGGTGCGCTCGTCGGCGCGCATCTGATCGGGCCGGCAGTGACGGACCTCATTGCCGAGCTGACCCTCGCGAAGACGACGGAGGTCAACGCGCAGTCGCTGCTCGCCACGATTCACGCGCATCCGACGTTTGCCGAGACGATCAAGGGCGCCACGGAAGCGGCGCTCGGGCACGCGATCGATCTGTAGGGGCGCGCTCCGCCGTTCGTCGAGATCACCTGCTTCGCATCCTCGCGTCCTGGTGGAGCACCAGCTCGATGCGCAGCCCGCTCGATCCGAGCTCCGCAGAACCCCTCGATCGTGATGGGCTGCGACTGCAGGAAGTGGAGGCACCACCCGGATCACCGCACACGCACAACCCGAGCGCGTCCGATACAACGTGCCGCTGATCTCCGCACGCGCGGAAACACCGCCACGCGCGTGCTATCGATCGAGGAATGGCTCGCTGGGTGCTCGTGCTGACTGCTGTGGCCGCTGCGTGCGCAGGCGCGTGCGGAACGAAGAGCGACAGCACGAGCGGTTCCGGTTCCGCACCGGGCTCCGGTTCCCAATCGACATCTCGCTCCGGTTCTGCGTCGGGTTCCGGTTCCGGTTCCGACTCCGCATCCGACTCCGACTCCGGTTCCGACTCCGCATCCGGTTCCGACTCCGCATCCGATTCCGACTCCGGTTCCGCCGGCAGCTCGGGCTCCGGATCCGCGGGCGGCTCCGCATCCGCGACGGGACTTCGATCCGGAACCGGGAACGCAGCGGGCGCGAGCTCGAAGGTGCTGCAGGTCGTGATGCGCGGTGGTACGACCTGCGCGCGCCGTGCCGATGGTCGCGTGCGCTGCTGGGGCCGCGGTGCGGCGGCGCCGGTCGAGCTGCCGGAGATCGTGAATGCGGTGGGGCTCGACGTCGCGGAGAGCGGCGCGATCTATGTCGTCACGGCGGATGGCCGGGTGTTGCGCTCGGGCAGCGAGCTGATGAAGCTCGGACCGCTCGAGGTGGTGCCGGAGGACGGCGAGGCGATCGACGTGAGCGTGCTCGGCGACACGCCGCTCGTGTTGATGCGCGGTGGCGAGCTGGAGGGCCGCCCACGGCTCACCGACGTCAACGCAGTCCAAATCGACGGCGCGCGCGGCCTCGCACTGCACCGCGATGGACGCGTGACGGCGTTCACCGCCGCGAAGGCGACCTCGCTGCCGATCAAGGATCTCGAGGCGTTCGTTGGCTTCGGCTGCGGCCGACGCCGCAGCGGCGAGCTCGCCTGCTGGGATGCGCGCGGCAAGTCGAAGCCGTGGAAGGGCCCCGCGAACATCGTCGAGCGCGTCGCGGGCGAGCGGTTCGGTTGCGACCTGACCAGGTCCGGCGTGTCGTGTACGGGATGGAACGACGTCGGCCAGCTCGGCACGGGCCGCGAGCCGGACCGCATGACCCCAAGGCTCGTCGATCTCCCGGGGAAGCCCATCGGACTTGCCGCGAGTGGCCGCTCCGCGTGCGCGCTGCTCGACTCGGGCGAGCTCGCATGCTGGGGCGCCAACGACGCGGGCCAGCTCGGGGACGGCACGCGCCGCGATCACGTGAAGCCGATCATCGTCAGCGGCGCATCCTCGGCGACGCTCCCGGCGCCGACCGATGGGTTGAAGGACATCGAGCAAGCCACCGACGAGATGAGCTGGGCGGATCTACCCGCGGCATGCAAGAGACCGACGAAGGTTGCCGGTCTCGAGACGATCGCAAGCGCGATCGCTCACCTCGAGAAGGACGGCGGCAGCCTGTGGTTCGCCGACTTCCGGCTCCAGCCCGGCGGCTACCGCGGCCGCGTCGCGCGCCACGGGCAACACGCCGTGCAGCTCCGGCTCACCGGCAAGGGCGGCATCACGCGCGGGCGGTACCAGAGCAGCGGAGCGCGCCGCTCGTCGATGATCATTCACGACGAGTCCGGCGCGAAGCCGACGACGACCGCGATGGATCTCGTGATCGAGAGCGCCGACAAGACCTGGATCTGCGGACAGCTGCTCGACAAGGACCCTGCCAAGCGCCAGCCGTTTGCGGCGCGCGTCGAGAAGCGCGTCTACTGATCGGCGTGGCGCATCCCCGGCAGACATAGTATCCATCCCTCGATGTCGGATCGCGTGCACCTGCCGGTCGTGGGCCAGGAACCGGCCCCCCGCCGCCGCCACCCCGAGTGGATCCGCGCGACCCTTCCGACCAAGCCGGCGTACTTCGAGCTGCGCGCGATGGTGAAGGAGCTGCAGCTCAACACCGTGTGCGAGAGCGCGAGCTGCCCGAACATCGGCGAGTGCTGGACGCGCCGCGCGCTGACGATCATGATCCTCGGCGACATCTGCACGCGCTCGTGCCGGTTCTGCGATGTCACGACAGGGCGTCCGCTGCCAGCAGATCCGGACGAGCCGCGTCGCGTCGCCGAGATGCTCGGCCGGCTGCAGCTCGAGCACACGGTGATCACGTGCGTCGATCGCGATGACCTCGCGGATTTCGGCGCGGCGCACTGGGCCGAGACGATCCGTCGCGTGAAGGAAGCCTGCCCGAAGATGACGCTCGAGATCCTCGCGGGCGACTTCAAGGGCAAGACCGAGCTCGTCGACATCGTTCTCGACAGCGATCCGGACGTGTTCGCGCACAACCTCGAGACCGTGCCTCGGCTCTCGCGCCAGGTCCGCGTGCAGGCGAGCTATCCGCGCAGCTACAAGATCCTCGAGCATGCTCGCAAGCGCGGCGCGATCACGAAGACGGGCTTGATGCTCGGCCTCGGCGAGACGCGCGAGGAGGTCGAGGAAGTGCTGCGGGATGTGGCGCAGCTCGGCGTCGACATCGTCACGCTCGGCCAGTACCTGTCGCCGTCGAAGCAGCACCTCGCGATCGAGCGCTACGTCCACCCCACCGAGTTCGTCGAGCTCGAGACCTACGCGCGCGGCCTCGGCATCACGCACGTCGTGGCGGGTCCGCTCGTGCGGTCGAGCTATCACGCCGACGGTCAGGCGCAGCTCGTCCGTGATCTTCGCGCGGCCAAGGGTCTCGCACCGGTCTCGGGCTAGTCGGGCGGGATCTCCGCGATCGCCTCGCGCACGACGGCAGCCACGCACGCAGTCGCCTCCTTCGCCGCGCGGTTTCCGTCGTTGTCGAGCTCCACGAGGGTGTAGTTGCCGCGCGGCGTCACCGCGACGACCGCGTACCACGGCGGATTCGCCATCTCCGATCGCGTCTCTCGGATCTCGAGGATCTCGTGGCGACCGATCCAGATCCGTCGCTTCATCGGCAACGGCTCGTGGCGCAGCATCAGCTGACGCGTATCGACGTGCAGGACCGTCTCGCCGAACGCCCACGCGACACCGACGTACGCGAGCAAGAGCGTGGCTCCTGCCAGCGCGACGAGGTGCTTCCAGTCCTCGCCGGGCGTATCGAGGTTTCCGAACAGCACCGCCGCGCAAAACACACCGAGCACGAGTGCCGCGATGCCCTTCAGCCGATTGAACGACCACGAGATCGTCCACTCACCCGGCTCGCGCACGATCCGGAAACCAGGCGGCGCGGCCTCGTACTCCTTGCGCTCGGGGCGATGCGGGCGTGCGACTGGCTCGTCCCGCGGATCGAACGAGAGCTTGCATCTCGCGCAGGAGATCAGCGGCTGCTCGCTCGGCGGCGACGGGGCGCTGCACCGCGGGCAGATCGCCGTCGGAGCCGGGCCGCGCATCACCATCGGTCGATCGTACTACACGAGATCCCAGATCAACTTCCCGACGAGCGCGGCGGACACCACGAGCACCATCGCGCGGATCAGTCCTGCCCCGCCCTTGATCGCGAGCCGCGCGCCGAACAGCCCGCCGCACAGCTGGCCCACGGCCATCGGCAACGCCAGCGCCCACAGCACGCTGCCGTCGCGCGCGAACGCTAAGACCGCCGCGAGGTTCGACGCGAAGTTCACGACCTTCGCGTCGGCGGTGGCGCTGACCATGCTCTTGCCGCACAGCGCGACAAAGCCGACGATCAAGAACGTGCCCGTGCCCGGACCGAAGAAGCCGTCGTACGCTCCGATCACGAACGCGAGCACGCCGGCGATCACCGCACCGCGGCGCGTGGGCGTGTCCTCGTCGCGTGACGGCTTCTTGATCAGCAGCAACACCGCGGCGCCGATCAGCATCCCGATCACGACCGGCCGCAGCTGGTCCTTCGAGATCAGGAGCACGAGCTCCGCGCCGAGGAGCGATCCCACGAGCCCCAGCGGAAACGCGTAGAGCGCCTGCTTGCGATCGACCTTGTTCGCGCGCCAGAACGCGACCAGGGCCGCCGCCGAGCCCCACACGCTCTGTCCCTTGTTCGTCCCGAGCGCGAGGTGCGGAGGCAGGCCCGCCATCAGCAGCGCCGGCAACGTGATCAACCCGCCGCCTCCGGCGATCGCATCGACGGTACCGGCGAGCAGTGCTGTCGCCGACAACAGCACGATGACCACCGGGTCCACGCGGCGAACCTATCACCGATGTCGCGCTATGCTTTCGTCGTGCAGATCACCGTCGTCGGCGCCGGCGTCATCGGGCTGACGACCGCGCTCGCGCTCGAGGAGCACGGCCATACCGTGCGCGTCGTCGCCGCCGCGACGGGACCGCAGACCACCTCCGACGTCGCCGGCGCGGTGTGGTTTCCGTATCGCGCGGGCCCGCCCGACAAGGTCGCGATCTGGGCCGGCCACACGCGCGGCTGGCTCGAGCAGCTCTCCGCCGATCCGACGACGGGCATCGATCTGCTCATCGGCTACGAGATCACGAACGACGAGGGGATGGATCCTCCACGCCCGTGGTGGGCCGCGGCGATCGACGTGTCGCGCGCCCCCGCGCCCGTCACCGGCTCGCCACTCGCGTGGAAGTTCGCCGCACCGCGCGTCGAACCCTCGCGCTTCCTGCCGTGGCTCACGGCTCGCCTGCGTTCACCGATCGAGATCCGCGCCGTCACCGACCTCGACGCGGAGCCGGGCGACCTCGTGATCAACTGCGCCGGCCTCGGTGCACGCGAGCTCGCGCCCGATGATCTGCTCTATCCGCTGTTCGGCCAGATCGTGCTGACGGCACCGGGCGGCGTCGACCTCGGCGTCACCGTCACCGACCACCGCGATCCGGAGACGATCTTCTACGTCATCCCCCGCCGCACCGAGCTCGTGCTCGGTGGCATCTCGCGGCCGTGGCCGCCCGGACTTCCGCCCGAGCGCGACGCCGACGTCAGCCGGCGCATCCTCGAGCAAGCCGCCGCGCTCGGCATCCCCGTCGGCGAGACGCTGCGCGAGCGCGTCGGCCTCCGCCCCTATCGCCTCGAGGTCCGCCTCGAGCGCGTCGGCCGCGTGATCCACAACTACGGCCACGGCGGCGCCGGCTTCACGCTGTGCCGCGGCTGCGCCGAGAGCGTGGTCGCGCTCGCCGAGCTCAGAGCTTGATCACGCCGCCGTAGTACAGCCCGAAGAACGCGCCGGCCACGACCAGCAGCGCGATCAACACGTACAGGGCCACGTTCGTGCTCTTTCGCCCCGCGATCGACTTGCCGACGACAGGCGCGTCCTGCGCAGCGACGGTGTCGGTCGGGATGTCGGACTCCGGCGCGCTACCCTTCTTCACGTCGGCGCGCGCGGGCGCGACACCTCGCGCGGTGGCATCGGCCTTCGGCTTCTCGCCGTCGCGCACGTGCAGCATCGTCGGATCGTCATCACCGACGCGCTTCTTGCCGCTCTCGACGACGAGCCCCTTCACGGGCGGATTGCCCTCGATCGCGGTGAGCTCGTCGGAGTCGGTGCCGACGGGGATCCTGTGACCGCCCACGGCGACCTGGCTGCGCGTCTCGTGCATGCGCGCGCCGACCTTCTCGTGCGCCATCTCTTCCATCGCGAGCACGGAGGGATGGACGAGGCCCTCGGTCAGGCAGCGGTCCCACGCGGCGCGCAGCGCTTGCTCGGCCTCGGACGCGTCCTTGAACCGCTTCTGATCCGATGGCGTCAGCGCCGTCATCGTCACGGTCGCGAGCGGCTCGGGGATCGAAGCGTCGTGGCGCGTCGGTGCGGGCGCGTTGCCCTGGACGACGTAGCCATTCGTCGTCTTCGTATCGGGTCCTTCGTACGGGATGCGCCCGCAGAGCAGCTCGTAGAAGCACGCGCCCCACGCGAACACGTCGGCCTGCGGCGTGTAGCGGCCCTCGCGGATCGCCTCGGGCGGCGAGTAGCCGGGCGTGCCCATGAAGATGCCGACCTGCGTCAGATCAGAGTCGGGCATGCGCGCGATGCCGAAGTCGGCCAGCTTCCAGCGGTTGTCGCCGGCATGCAGCACGTTCGCCGGCTTCACGTCGCGATGGACGATGCGCTGGCGGTGCGCGAACGACAGCGCTGACGCGAGGTCGAGCGCGATCGACACGCAGCGCGCGAGCGGGATGCGCACGCGGTCGAGACGGTCGGCGAGCGATTCGCCCGGCAGGTACTCGAGCACCATGAATGGTGCGCCGCTCTCCTCGTCGACGCCGACGTCGAAGATCGTGACGATCGCCGGGTGCTGCATCTTGGCGGCGGCCTTGGCCTCGCGCTGGAACCGCTCGAGGAACGCGGAGCGCACGCGGCGGCCCTGTCCCTGCGGCGACATGATCGTCTTCACGGCGACGACGCGATCGAGCAGCGGATCGCGGGCCTTGTAGACCACGCCCATCGCGCCCTTGCCGATCGTCTTGATCACCTCGTAGCGGCCGATGTGCTTCCGCGCGGACTCGCCCGCACCGTGGTCCAACCCCGGTGGCGCCTCCCCTTTCAGGCGCGTATTGGTGCGCGGCCGTGCCGCAGACTCGTCGGCCATGAAACGCCGAAAAGTCTAACACAGCCGAGGCGATCCGGGAATTTGGCCCCCGCAAGGTCCAGCTCTGCCGGACCGCGGAGCAGTGCGAAGCGCTGCGCAGGTAAACGTCAGGGACGCTGTGTGCGGCTCGATCCGGGGACCTTGGAGCCCGCGGGGACCGAGGTCGTGACGAACGCATTTCCCCCGATCACCGAGCCCTTACCAATCACGGTCTCGCCGCCGAGGATCGTGGCGTTCGCATAGATCACCACACCGTCTTCGAGCGTCGGATGGCGGCGCTTTCCGGCCTCCGGGCGAGCCTCGCCCTGAGGGACGGTCAGCGCCCCCAGCGTGACACCCTGGTAGATGCGGACACGCTCGCCGATGAGCGTGGTCTCCCCGATCACCACCCCGGTGCCGTGGTCGATGAAGAACGAGGCGCCGATCTCCGCGCCTGGGTGGATATCGATGCCGGTGCGACGGTGCGCGAGCTCTGTCATCATGCGCGGCACGACGACGGCGCCCTCGCTCAGCAGCGCATGCGCGATCCGGTAAACGGTGATCGCGTACGTACCGGGATAACAGAAGAGGATCTCGTCGATGCCGGTCGCGGCGGGATCCGCCTCGTAGGCAGCGCGCAGATCGTCGCGGATCTTCGCGCGCAACGCGGGCAAGGTCTCGAGGAAGCGATCGCAGATCACATCGGACTTCGCGGAGCAGTCGACGCACTCGAGCTCGGCGCGCCCGAGCTGCTGCTGACGCTTGTGGTGAAGCGCGCGGTACACCTGACGATGGAGCTCGACGCGCAGCTCGCGAACGCGCTGCCTCACCAGCTCGCGCAGCTTCTCGATCGCCATGCCGGCGACATCGGGACCGGCGTACCCGGGGAACAGCAGCGCGCGGCACATCTCGATGATGTTCTCGACGCCCGCCTCGCTCGGCAGCTCGTAGCTGCCGATGTGCTGCATCTCCTTCGCGGCCGGATCGACGTACATGTCGAGCAGCTCGTCGGCGACACCTTCGGAGGACATTTGCTGCCTCTTAGCACGTAACGGTCGCGGTCACGTGTCCACCGCGATCGTGGTGGTCCGCCCGCGCGACCCGGCGCACGCCGCGCGCATCGCGCTCGACGATCTCCGACTGCCCGTCGAAGTGAAGATCGAGCACCCGCCCGACGAGGTGGGCGGTCACCCCCCAGCGCGCGAACGGCATCTGGGCGAGGCTGCCCATCAAGCCCTCGCGCTCCCACTGCAGCTCGCGTGATGCCGGTTCGTGGGCATTGCCCGGCTCCGCGTACGTCCAGGGCTCGCGCCACGGCCACGGATTCGCCGAGGGATTCGCGACCACGGTGACGCCGCCTCGTGCGGCGACCCGCGGCCCCATCGGGATGAAGCGCTCCTCGCTGGTATGCGGCTCGCGGAAGCCGTCGTAGCAGATCAGCGTGCAGATCCTGCCGAACTGCGTCTCCGTGATCGGCAGCCTGTCCGCCTCGCCGCGCGCGAGCCCGAGCGCCTTCGGAGCACGATCCTCCATGCCGGGCACGAGGTTGACCTTGTCGGTCGTCGCGAGCAGCCGGCCGTCGGGCGCGAACAAGAACGACGCGTTCGTCAGATCGCCGTTCGGGCCGAGGCGCAGGTGCGATCCGGCGACGACGTGCACGCCGTGCTTTCGCGCGAGCGGACCGAACACGCCGCGCCAGTAGCGCTCGCCGTCGGGCGCGAGCGCCGCGAGCACCGCGTGCCGCGGATCGAGGAGCCGCGTCGTGACCGCGCCGCGCAGCACGTCGAGCGGCCTGCGTACTGCCGCCGCGCCGAGCGCCGCCGACAGCGTCTTCGCCTTGTGCGCCGCTGGAGGCGCGAGCGCGAGCAGCGCGAGGTGCCCTGCGAGCTCCGGGAACACCACGACGCGCGCCTCGGCAGGGCCGAGACTTGCGATCGCGCGTGCCGCGGCTGCCTCGAGGTGCCCGCGGTACTGCTCCGGTGACGCGACCGCGTGTGCATCGACCTCGAGCTGCACCGCGACGAGGCCGAGCTTCACTCCTCGCCTCCTCCGTGGCCGGAGGCGCGTGGCACGGGGGCCGGTGCGTCGTTGATCTTCGCGATCACCTCGTCGAGCTTCGTCTCGGGGATCGTCACGCGCGTCGGCATGCCGCCGCCGATCGCAAACAGCTCGACGAAGTCCCAGCCGGAGTCGAACGGTGCGGCGATCGTCAGCATTCCCGAGTCGCGGACGATCGAGACCTGCGCCTTCGCTTGCCCGGCGAGCAAGAGGTCGGTCTTGTCGAAGGCGCCCGCCGACCCCTGCGTGTCGACGATCGCGACGCGACCACGGATCGTGAACCGCTTCGCGAGCTCCTGCGTCTTCGCATCGCGGCGCTCGAACTCCGCCGCCGCATCGCGGATCACGTCGTCATACGTGCCGGGCTTCCTGCCCTCGACGAGGTAGCTGATCACGGCGCGCTTCAGCTGATCGTCGCGGAACTTTGCGCGCAGCGCACGATCGATCCGCGTGGCGATCGGCCCCGGCGTGCCGACGCGCGTGTCGACCGCGCGCGCATCATCATCCGCGCCGGGATATGGTTCCTTGCCGTCGAGGATCCACTTTGCCGCCGCGTAGAGGCCGTCGAGATCGACATGCGTGCAGATGCAGTCGATCGGTCCGGTCTGCCGCACGAGCTCGGGCGTCACCATCTCGGGGCACGCGCCGTGCTCGGCCTTCGTCGACAGCACGAACCGCGGGTCGCCCTTGAACTGAACGTGGCGCTCGTGATCGTGATGATCGACCCACGCCGCGAGCCGATCGCCGAGCCCGTCGAGGAACGGCTTCGTGACGAGGTCGAACGACACGCTCGTCCCCACCGTCGCCGCGAACGCGATATCGAGCACGACCACCCGCCCCTGCAGCTTGTCCGCCCGCGGCAACACCCGCGGTGACGCGAACCAGAGCTGTGGCATGGGCATGGCAGACGACTCTACTACTTCGGGCAGTACTGCGTGACGCTCCACCCGTCGTGGAGGTAGACCTGCCGCACGGTGCCGCGGTCACCGCACTGCGCGCTGCCGGGCCCGAGCAAGCACAGCGTGCGCTTACCACCGTCGGAGACGAGCGCGCTGCGGCGTCCCGGTGCCACCTGACCGATCTGCGCGCCGTCGATCCACACGTCGACCGGATCCACGCAGCGCGTGTTGTCGATGTAGAACGTCGCACGAGGGCGCGCCCGCGGCGCCGTTTGCTCGGGGATCTTGTCCGGACGGTCCTCGATGATCACGCGATAGCGCTCGGGATCCGAGACCGCGGCTGCGAGCAGCCGATCGTTGCAGCCGATCCGGCGTAGCTCCGGTCCAAGGCCGCGCGTGAACTCCGCGCGGAGCTCGGCGATGTCGGCCAGGGCGGTGCGAAACGTCTTCTTCGCGCCGATGAGCTGCGTGCGCGCGTTCGGCAGCAGGCCGCCGTTCGCGCCCACCTCGTCGTGCCGCGCGATGTAGCGATACGACGCCTCGAGATCCACGCCGAGCCGTTCGTAGCGGCGCAGCGCTCCCTGCGCGGATGCCCACAGTGGCGCAGCGCGGCCGATCGGACACGTGCGCACCGCAGGTGCCTTCGCCGGCGCGAGCGGTCCCTTACCAAGGACACCGAGAAGGCTAAGGACGTGCGCCTGGTACGCGGTGCGCACCGTTGCCATCGTCGCCGCGGTCACCGCGTAGCGATCGAGCGCCTCCTGCAGCGCCTGTGCATCGCCCCACGGCCGCACGACCTCCGGGACGTACGCGAGCGCGAACGTGCCACTCGCGTCCAGCGCATCGAGTGCACTGCGCGCCGTGCTGAAGCTCGGCATCTGCTTCAGCGCGGCGAGCAGCTCGGTGCGCGCTTCGGTGCGCGCGTCGCTCTGCGCGTACGCGACCGCAGCGAGGTAGTGCAAGATGCCATCGGTCGGCCACGTACCCCGCGCGCGCTCGAGCTCGGACTGCGCGAGCACCGCATCCTTGCGCGCGAGCTCCGCGGTGATCAGCGCACGCCACGCCGGCAGGCTGCGCGGCGCCGCGCGCACCGCGCGCCGCAGGTACCACGCCGCATCGTTCGCGCGGCCCTGCATGAGCGCGATCACGCCGAGCGCCTGCTCCGCCGCCGGCAGGTGCTCGCGGAACTTCTGGAGGTTCGTGTACGCGCGGATCGCCTCGGGGAGCTTGCCGTTATCGAGGAGGAGCTGCGCACCCGAGAAGCCCGGCAGGCTCGAGTCCGGTGCTGCCTTCGACGCGCGCCCGTACCACGCGAGCGCACCGTCGAGATCTTTCAGTCGCCGGTGTCCGTCGCCGATCCGCACGAGCAGCGCGAGATCCGGTGCCCGCGCCGCCGCGATCGCCTCGAGCGTCGTCGTGGACTTGTCCCAGCGGCCCAGCGCGGCATAGCCCGTCGCGAGCTCGGCCTTGACCTCGAGGTCGGTGGGCGCGCGCTGCGCGATCGCCTCGAGCTCGGTGACGAGCTTCTGGGTGTCGCTGCGCGATGCATGGACCAGCACGAGCACGCGGCGCGCCGCGAGGTGATCCGGGTGGCGCTGCGTGACCTGAAGTAGCTGATGCTCGGCGGCCGCGCCGTCGCCGATCTTCCACATCGCCGCACCGAGCTGATAGCGCGCCTCGAGATCCCACGGCCGCCGCGTCACGACCTTGCGGAACAGCGTGTACGCGGACTCGTGCTTGCCCGCATCGGCCGCGGCCTGCGCCGCCGCGCGCAGCGACTGCAGGTCGTCGGGCGCGAGGTCGTTCGCATAGGCGAACTTGCCGGCCGCGCGCGAGAGCAGCTTCGGATCGTTCTGCTGCTGGCCGCGCAGCCGGTACAGCTCGCCGACGGCGCGCTGCGCCTCGAAGCACTTCGGATCGATGAACACCGCGCGCTCGAGATCGTGCTCCGCGAGATCGAGCTGCTTCGCGCGCGCCGTCGCAGCAGCGACCGGATCGGCGGGGACCGCCGGCGCGA
Source organism: Deltaproteobacteria bacterium (assembly GCA_013813765.1). GTDB lineage: Bacteria > Myxococcota_A > Polyangia > Haliangiales > Haliangiaceae > JABFXX01. The sequence continues at coordinate 13,220 of JACCRC010000510.1, forward strand.
GCGCTCCGCTGAAGTGACCCAGCCCGCGCCCGAGCAGCGTCACCGCATAGATGTCGATCGCGAGAGGCCGTTGCAGCTTCTCCGCTCGGGCCGGATCGATCTTGGTACCCGCCGTGGTCCAGACTTGCTCCAGCGCCTCGCCGAGCAGCTTGTGATAGCTCGGCACCGGGCCTCTTCGCTTTGCCTCGTGCGTGATCGTCGCGGCACCGCCCTTCACGCGCCACAGCGTGATCGCGATCTCGAGCTCCCAGTTCGGGCGTGTCACCCAGCCGGTGATCACCCACTGAACGTTGTGCCGCGCGGCGAACGCGGCGATCGGCTTCGGGTCGGCGGCGACAGGCTCGCTACCGACGTACAGGGTGCCGCCCGCGGCCTCGAGACCGAGTACGCCCTCGGTCTTCTCGGCGATCTCGAACGGCGCGCCGGCGATCAGCCAGTCGAACGCCCGGACGTTCGCGTGATTCTCGAACGGCACCACCGCGAACCGAGCCGGCGGTGGCTGGAGGTCGGGGATGTCGTTCGACTCGACGGGCGAGCTCCCCGCCGGGACCGGCGGCGCACCGCTCCCGCCGCTCCCCGCCGGCGGGACCTCGGGAACCTCGACCGGCGCTGGCTGTGCGATCACCGTGCTCGCCGTTGCGATGAGCACGGCAAGGCTGGCGTGCGCGCGGCGCCGAGACCTCATAGACTCAGCATACCGTGGCGGAGGACAAGAGGCCTGCCGATCCAAAGCAAGGTCCGGCTTTGCCGGACCGCGCAGCGCCGCCGGAGGCGGCGCGAAGGTCAATGCCGCGACCGCGGCGCCGCCGCCGCTTGCGCGTGGTGTCCGTGCTGCGCCTGCTGTTCCTCCTGCTGGTCTACGGCGCATCGCTCGGCGCCGCCGCGATCTATCTCGCGGTCACCACGATCAACAAGGAGCTGCCGCCCGACCTGTCGCAGCTCCTCGACTATCAGCCGAACCGCAAGAGCGTCGTGCTGTCGTCGGACGGCGAGGAAGTCGGCGCGTTCTCGATCGAGAACCGCCGGATCGTCGCGCTCGAGCGAATGCCGCCGCACGTGCCCGCCGCCTTCCTCTCTGCGGAGGATCGGCGGTTCTACAAGCACCAAGGCTTTGACCTCATGGGCATCGCGCGCGCCGCCTACAAGAACTTCAAGTCCGACGGCGCGATCAAGCAGGGCGGCTCGACGATCACCCAGCAGATCATCAAGCAGACGCTGCTCGCCGGCGAGGAGCAGGTCGGCGCACTCGATCTCACGCCGCCCGAGTACGAGAAGCTGAGGAAGTCGCAGAAGTACCGCCGCAAGATGAAGGAGCTGATCCTCGCGGTTCGCCTCGAGCGCGAGCTGACGAAGGCGCAGATCCTCTCGATCTACCTGAACCACATCTATCTCGGTCACGGCGCCTACGGCGTCGGCGCTGCTGCGGAGACCTACTTCGGCAAGGAGGTCGAGGACCTCACGGTCGCCGAGGCCGCGATGCTCGCCGGTCTCGTTGCATCGCCGACGAAGTACGCCCCACACCGCAACATGGCTCTCGCGCGCGAACGGCAGCGCTACGTCCTCCGTCACATGCGCGAGGACAAGTACCTCTCCGACGCGGAGTATGAATCCGCGCTGACGGAGCCGATCGCACTCGTCGACGAGAGCGACCTCAACCACCTCGCCTCGCCGTACTTCGTCGAGACCGTGCGTCAGCTCGCGACGAAGCGCTACGGCAACCGCGATCTGTTCAAGGGCGGCCTCAAGTTCTACTCGACGCTCGACACGCGGATGCAGACCGCCGCGGAGAACGCGCTGCGCCGCGGCCTCGAGGGTCTGGATCGCCGCCTCGGCTTCCGCGGTCCGATCGGCTCCGTGCAGCAGGCGCTCCGCGGGGCGTGGACCGGCGGCCCCGCGCATCCGCTCTCCGGTACGAGCGACGACACGAGCGCCCTCGCCGATCAGCTGCTGCCCGAGCAGCGCTACGGCGCGATGATCGTCGAGCTGCCGAAACCCGGCGGCGTGGTCGTCGACCTCGGACCGAAGCGCCTGCCGGTCGACGACAAGGATGCGAAGGAGGTCCGCGGCTGGACCAGCGAGAAGACGAAGCAGGCCGCGAAGCTGGGCGACCTGTTGCCCGTGCGCCTCGCCGCCGACGGAAACACCGTGTCCCTCGCGCAGCGCCCCGTGCTGCAGGGATCGATGGTGGTGCTCGAGCAGTCGACCGGCCGTGTACGCGCGATCGTCGGGGGCTACGACTGGACCGGCAGTCAGTTCAACCGCGCGACGCAGGCAAAGCGTCAGGTCGGATCGACGATCAAGCCGTTCATCTACGCCGCCGGGTTCGAGGCCGGCCGTACACCCGTCGAGCGCATGCACGATGGGCCGTACTCGGTGACGACCGCGACCGGCGTGTGGACGCCCGCGAACTACGACAACAAGTACATGGGCTCGGTCACGATGATGACGGCGCTCGCCTACTCGCTGAACACGATCAGCGTGCAGCTCGTCGTCAGCTTCGGTCTCGATCGCCTGATCGAGATCCTGCGCGGCTTCGGCGTGACCAGCGCGATCCCGCGCCACATCTCGATCAGCCTCGGCACGCCGGATCTCACGCTGCTCGAGGTCTCCGCGGGCTATGCCGGCATCGCGTCGGGTGGGCGCCGCGTCACGCCGCGGTTCTTCGATCTCGTCACCGACACCACCGGCCGCGTCGTGGAGGATCTGAGCGAGCTGCCGCTCGGCCCGCAGGTGATCTCTCCGGAGGTGGCGTACGTCACGACGCACCTGATGAAGGGCGTCGTGCAGCGCGGCACCGCGCGGTACGCCGGCACGCTCGGCCGGCCAGCCGCGGGCAAGACCGGCACCTCGGCGAACTACCGCGACGTCTGGTTCATCGGCTTCACCGCGGACCTCCTGGTCGGCGTCTGGATCGGCCGCGATGACTCGACGCCGATCGGCGACAAGATCACCGGCGGCGGCGTCGCCGTCCCGATCTGGGTGGAGTTCATGCAGAAAGCCCACCCCCGCACGCCGATCCGCGATTTCGCGATCCCGCCCAACGTCAGCTTCGCCCGCGTCGAGCCCTGGAGCGGCGATCCGGCGGGCGTGCACGCGGATCCGGCCTACTCGGTCTGGATGCCGTTCGTGCGCGGTACCCAGCCCAGCAAGTTCCTGATGGGACCGCAGATCCGCTCGTTCGAGGACCTCGTACCGGCCCCACAGCTCCCTGCCCCGGCCGCGAAGTGCAGCTCCCTGCTCTGCCTGTAAGGAAGGGAATCGGCATGCTAGGTTCGCGGGCATGTTCCGCCGTCGCGCCGCCACCGCCGCGCTCGTGCTCGTGACGATCTCGGGCTGTCGTATCGCTCTCGAGGACACCGTCGAGTACTCGTCCCGCACCTGCGCGGTGAGCACCGCGACCTCGTGCACCGACGCGGTCACGCACAGCGACCTCAAGTGGATCGAGGACAACATCTTCAACAAGTGCACGTTCTCGGGCTGCCACAACGGCGCCGCGACCGATGCCGGCCGGCTCGACCTGTCGCCCGGTAAGAGCCACGCGGCGCTCGTCAATGTCGACTCGGAGATCGCCGCGGGTCCCATGCTCACGGGCAAGGCGAAGCTCGTGGTCCCGATGGAGCCCTCCAGGAGCTACCTCTTGGTGATGATGCGTCAGCTCGCGCCGGAACAGCACGATCCGCCCCTCAGCGCCCCGCCAGCGTCGATCGGCTACATGCCGCAGAACGCCGGTGGTGCCGTCACGTGCTGCCAGAAGCTCGATGCACTCGGCCGCTGGATCGAAGAGGGTGCGCAGAACAACTGACCGGTGAGGGTGCGTGCCAGTAAGTCACCGATCGGTAAGCGTGATTTCCGAGATTGGGCCCGGCCGTTAGCTTGACGCGGTAACGGGGGTCTAGCTACAACATTTGCGTACAGCGGAGGCCTGGCCTGCGCGGAGGCATATTGATCGATGAGCTGGCTAAGTGAAGTCTTTCAGAAGGGCGGGCCTTTCTTCATCGTCAACACGTTCTTCTTGGCCATCGTCATTGGCCTGATCGTCGAGCGTGCGATCTACTTCCTCGGCCGCGGCCACCTGAACGCGAAGGCGTTCCTCGAGCAGCTCCGCAAGCTGCTCTCGGCGAACAACGTCGACCGCGC
>JACCRC010000487.1 GCA_013813765.1 Deltaproteobacteria bacterium
TCGAGCCGGTTGATCTCGCGCGCGTCCTTCATGGCGAACTCGGACTTGAGCATCGCGACGAACCCGAACACGCCGATCGCGGCGCCGGTGCCGACCAGCGCCATGCCGAGCTTCTCCTTCTTCTCGCGCGCGGCGGTGGCAACGAACACCGGCTCGATCCGGTTCTTCTGCCCCGCGACGATCCGGACCCGGCGGCGCCACGGGTCGAAGCCCTCGCGCTCGATCACCACGATGTGCGTGCCCGGCGGAAGCGTGACGACGCCATCGACCGCCTTGTGGCTCTGGCCCTCGATCGTGATCGCGGAAATATCGGATGGGACCGCGAGCCTGCCGGTCGTCAGCGACGTGGTCGACACGCCGAGGTCGTTGTTGCTCTGCGCGTTCGGATCCGGCTCGAGGTCGACGATCACATCGGTGACGACGCCCGGCAACGCGTTGACGGCGACGTGGGCCGGCTTCCAGCCCTGCTTCTCGATGTCGATCTCGATCTTGCCGGCTGTGATCGGGCGCGGCTCGAGAGGCGTAGCGCCGTAATTGAGGCCGCCGACCTTCACGGTGGCGCCCGGCGGCGTGCCCTGGACGGCGATAGCAGCGCTATCGCCGAGCTCCTCGCGGTACGGCGCGCGCCCCGCGGACATCCGGCACTCGTCGTGGACCTTCTTCGTGTCGGCGATCTCGCCCGAGCGCGGGTTCAGCTCGATCGCGAGGCGTGCGGAGTCGATGCACCCCTGCCAGTCGCCCTGTGCCTGCGCGACCGCGGCGAGGAACCGGTTCGGGCCCGGCAACTTCGGGTCCAGGGCCCGGGCCTTGAGGAGGTGCTGTTTGGCCTCGTCGAACTTTCCGAGCCGAAACGCATCGACACCGTCCTGGAACTCCTTGGTCAGGACCGGGTTCGGCTGCGCTGCGACCACGGTCGTCAGAGCGATCAGGATGGCGACGGGGCGAACGAAGCTCACGACCACGACATTACTATCAGTCGCACTCGCAAGCGAACTCGTGGCGGTTTAACGGGTCGCGATCGGAGTTGCGAGCTTGCGTTCGCTGTCGTTGATTGCGAGTTGCACGACCTTGTTACGCTGCAACTCTGGATGTGCGCGGGCGATGACGACGATCCGCTCGTGCGTCACGCGCCCGTGATCCTGCCAGGGCTCGATCAGCTCACGAACGATCCGGCGGCGTGTGTCGTATTGTTCCGCGGCCTTGCCCGACATGTTCGTCGGCACGGTCACGGTTGCCATCATCCGCGCACCCATGCGCGTGTAGATGTCTGCCTTCACGCGTAGCGCGGCGATCTTGGTGGCGGCGCCTCCGGCCGCCATCACCTGGTCGAGGAGATGGAACGCTGGGCCCACCAGCTCCTCGATGATCGCGACCGACTCGCGTTCGTCACTCAGCTCGATCGGAAAAATCGCTTGGTCTGCCACGCAGCTCGCGAGCTCGATCCGGCCTGCAAGCTGCTGCGGGAGCCCGGGTGCATTGACCCGCTCGAGGATCGTGTGGCATGGGCCCGGCGCCTCGTCGTCATTGATCGGTGGCAGGCGAGTACGCGGAGCTGCGACAGCTTCTGACGCGAGCAGGATCAGCGAAACGACGATGAAGGAACGCATGGTGCGCCTCCTGACGGGTGGTGATCTTCCGGAGTGCACCCCCCGTGCCTTGCAGCCCCCGGCCACTCGAATCCCGCCAACCGGCATGATCGCGCGAAGATGAGTTGTCGTCGATGGTCTTACGAATAAGTCGGGCGACTCGAGACAGCTATGGACGCACCGAGCAAGCCGTTCGAACGGGCGATCTAGCGAGCGAATGCACCGCGCGGCGCCTCGTTCTCGCCTGAGGTCGGTCCGCGGTCTGCGCAGGATCTCCACGAACGCTGGTCGAGCCCTCCATAGTAGATGCGCGGGGCCTGCGTACCCGGGTGGTTCAACAGGACAGGAGGTCATCCGTGTCCATCGCAGAACCAGCTCCGTCACTCTCCCCGCTTGCCCTCGCGCTCGCCGCCGCCGGACCGATCGCGATCGGCGGCATCCTCGCCGTCCACGGCACGAGTCCGACGCCGCTGGTCGCGGTACCCGCCGTGGTGTTCGGCGTCGTCGCCGCGACCGCGCCGGCGCTCTACATCGCGACCGCCGCTGCCGGCACCGCGCCGTCGCTCGCGACCGTGGTCCGCGCGTTCGGTGTCGCGATCGGAGCGTTCGGCATCGCGCTCGCCGGCCTGCTGCTCCCTGCCGCGTTCCTCTCGCTGTCGTCGACGTCGCCGAGCACCACGTTCGTGGTCGCGACCGCGGCGCTCGGTGGTGCGGGCCTGCTCGCGCTGCGCCGCCTCGGCAAGGAGCTCGCGCCGGCGCGCGTGACGTCGCTGACGTCGGGAACGGTGTTCCTCGTGTGGTCTGCGGCGACGCTCGGCATCGCCGGCCGGTTGTGGTGGGACCTCGCGAAGGAGGTGATGTCGTGATCGCCGCCGTCCCTGCTCCGGCGCCGTCGTTTGGTTTGATCGATCAACTCCTTCGCGATCGCGATGCGATGCTCGCGAAGATCGCCGCCGGCCGTGACCTCGCGTCGATCATGCGCGTGATGGTCGCGACGATCGCGATCGCGATGGCGATCGTCGGTGCCGCGATCGGCAGCTACCGCGGGGGCGTGCAGATCGGATACGCCGCGATCAAGCTGCCGCTCGTGCTGCTCGGCACCGCAGCGCTCTCGGCACCGGCACTGACCGCGCTCGGCGCTGCGCTCGGGCGCCGCGTGCGGCTCGCCGGAGATCTCGCGCTCGTGGTCACGGCGCTCGCGTTCGGCGCCATGCTGCTCGCCGCGTGCACGCCGCTGATCCTCCTCGGGCGCGCGATGGACGTCTCGTACCACTCGATGGTGCTCGGCCTCGTCGGCATGTTCGCGATCGCGGGCTGCGCGAGCCTGCGGATGATCGTGCACGCGCTCTCGCTCGAGAACGGTCCGGGACGAAGCAGCTCGATCATCGGACTCTGCATCGTGTTCGCGCTCGTCGGGGGCCAGCTGTCGTGGGCGCTGCGCCCGTACCTCGTGCGGCCACGCGCGCAAGACGTGCCGTTCGTGCGCGATGTCTCCGACACGCTGGTCGATGCGATCACCGGAACGCTGCGCTCGGCGCGCGGCATCTACGTGCGCGATGGCGCGCCGCTCCCCGGGGAGCACTGATCATGGCGCTCGGTACCATCGGCCTCGGCTACGCCGCGATCGGCGCGCTGATCGTGATCGGTGCGCTCCTGCGACGGCGGCGGCTCAGCGCGGGTGACGCAGCATTCCTGGTCGCGCTGTGGCCGCTCGCGGCGCCGCTGCTCCTCGGCGGGCATCGCGACGAAGAGGATCCGGGTGCCGCGGAGCTCGTGTCCGCGCTCGCTCGCGCGCAGGCGTCCCCACTTGCCTCGGTGCTTCCCGACGCCGAGACCGCACGCGTGCTCGCGAGCCGGTTGCGCGAGGCCGGATCGCGGCTCGCCGATCTCGATCAGGTGCTCGCGCGACCCGACTTCGACGCCGCCGATGCGGAGCGACGTGCGACCGAGCTCGCCGCGCGTGGTGCGTCGGGGGCCGCGGCGACCGCGCAGCTGCGGGTGCGCACGCTCGCCCAGCTCCGGGCGCTGCGCGTGCGCTACCGCGCGGAGCTCGACGAGGTCCGGGAGCTGATCGCCCAGCTCGTCACGCAGGCAGAGCTGGTGCGGCTCCAGCCATCGATGGCACACAGCTCGAGCGAGCTCGTCCGGGAGCTCGTCACTCGTGTGGAGGGCCTGGGTGATCTATTTGCCTACCAGGCGGCCCTTGAGGAGGACGACGACCTGAAATATCAACCCGACGTCGTCCGTTCTTGATCCGGATGTCGTCCGTCCTGGTCTGTGATGACGATGCTCACATCCGCGAGGTCGCGCGGTTCGCGCTCGCGAAGGCGGGCCACGCGGTCGAGCTCGCGACCGATGGCTCGATCGCCTACGACCGCGTCGGGCGTGGCGGCATCGACCTCATCGTGCTCGACATCCTGATGCCCGAGCTCGACGGCCTCGCGCTGTGCCGTCGCCTCCGCGCGCACACGCGCATCCCGATCGTGCTCCTGTCCTCGCGCGGCGAGGAGGCCGATCGAGTGCTCGGCCTCGACCTCGGCGCCGACGATTACCTGACGAAGCCGTTCTCGCCGCGCGAGCTGGTCGCGCGCGTCGCCGCGGTGCTTCGGCGCTCGTCGGCGGAAGCGCTTCCGGTCGCGCTCCCGTTGCTCGAGATCGGCGAGGTCGCGATCGATCGCGATCGCCACGAGGTCCGAGTCGCGGGGGAGCCACTGACCGTCACCGCGACCGAGCTGCGGCTGCTCGCGACGCTGGCCTCGCACCGCGGCCGCGTGCTCTCGCGCCAGCAGCTGATCGCCACGGTGTACGGCGGCGATCACCACATCAGCGAGCGCACGATCGATACGCACGTCCGCAACCTGCGCGCCAAGCTCGCGGCGGCCGGGGCGCCGGTGATCGAGACGGTCCATGGCGTCGGTTATCGCTGCGGGTAAGCGCGCGTTCCGTGCGCTCGCGCGGATCCGCTATCGCCTGCTGCTGATCAACCTGATCGTGTGCGCGGTGCCGCTCGTCGGGATCTCGTTCGCGCGCATGCACGAGGAGCAGCTGCTCGCCGCGCTCGAGGAGGACATGATCCACCAGGCCGAGCTCGTGCGCGCGAACGTGCTCGGCGGCGACGCGCTCGATCATCACGAGCCGATGCTGCGGAGGGCAGCTCGCGATACGCGCACGCGGATCCGGCTGCTCGACACCGCCGGCACCGTGCGCGCCGACTCGCATCGCGGCGGTCCGCCCGAGGGTGCCGAGCGCCCGATCCCTCGCATGCTGCGCGACGACACGCCGGTGCACGAGCCCGAGATTCCGCGGCCCGTCGAGCTCGCGACGCGTTCCGAGGTCAAGGCCGCCCTCGCCGGGCGCTATGGATCCGCGACGCGGCTCTGGGACAACCAGGACCGCGTGTATCTATTTTCCGCGCTGCCGATCCTCGACACCGCCGGTCAAGTGCGAGGCGTCGTCTACGTGACGCGCTCGACGCACGACGTGAAGCTGCAGCTCTACCGGCTGCGCACGTGGCTGACGCGCGTGCTGATCTTCACGATCATCACGACCGCGCTCATCACGCTCTTGCTCGCAACCACGATCGCGCGGCCACTCGGGCGGTTGACCCGTCGCGCGCAGCGGATCGCCGCACGCCAGCCTGTCGAGAGCTCCGACCGACTCACCCGCCGCGCGGACGAGATCGGTCAGCTCGCGCGCGCCGTGGAGGCGATGACCGACGAGCTCGAGCGCCGAGCGCGCGACGCCCGCACGCTCGCGGCGGATATCAGCCACGAGTTCAAGACGCCGCTGACCGGCATCCGCGGCGCCGCGGAGCTGTTGCGCGATGGCGCCGCCGACGATCCCGCCGCGCGCGAGCAGTTCCTCGCGATGATCGTCGACGACACCGCGCGCCTCGACCGCCTGGTGTCGCGGCTCCTCGAGCTCGCGCGCGTCGAGGACGATCGCGGAGCCGCACTTCCGGTCGACGTCGCGGAGCTCGCGCGCAGCTGCGCGGCGCACCACTGGCCGGTTCCGATCGAGGTCGCGTGCACCGGCGCGACGATCGTGCACGGCCGCGCACCCGCGCTCGCGTCTGCGATCGAGAACCTCGTCGCGAACGCGACCCAGCACGCGGAGCCCGACACGTCCGTGCACGTCGTCGTCGAGGGCCGTGCTGATGCGGTCCGCGTGATCGTCGCGAACCACGGTCCTGCCCTCTCGCCCGCTGCGCGCACCAAGGTCTGGGATCGCTTCTACTCGACGCGCCAAGCCGACGGCGGCAGCGGGCTCGGACTCGCGATCGTTCGCTCCGTGGCGCACGCGCATGGCGGCGCCGTCGGTGTCGATTGCGCCGATGGGGTCACCGTCTTCTGGTTCGAAGCTCGGCTCGCGCGATAAGCTGCTCGGATGTACAGGCAACGGGTGGTGCTGCTGGCGTTGGTGTGTCTGCTCGGCCTCGCGGCATGCCCGTCTTCGCGCGGAGGCGCTGGTGGTAGCGGAAGAGGTGGCGGTGGTGGCGCGGCCGGCATCAGCCCCGACGCGTGCGGTTCGATCAACACCAGCCCTGTCGGTCGCAAGCTGTACTCGTTCCTCGTCGCGTCGGCGGAGCTCGATCGCGCGAGCCTCGAGCTCGAAGGCTCCGTCGCGAACGCGTGCCGCGACATGGCGCGCTCGCTCGATGTCGATCCCGGCGGTGACACGCGCGAGGTGTGCACGCGCGTCTCGCAGAGCCTGCAGGACAACCTGCAGGTCTCGGTGAACACCGAGTCCCGCCTCGTCACGAAGTACACGCCATCGGTCTGCAGCACCGATCTCGATTTCAGCGCCGGCATCGTCGCCGAGTGCGAGGCCCGCGCCACCGCCGACGTCAACATCCGCTGCGACGGCCGCTGCTCCGGCACGTGCAACGGAGCGTGCTCCACCGGCGGCAGCGGCGGACAGTGCGCGGGCGTCTGCAACGGACGCTGCTCCGGCGGCTGCGACGGCTACGCGGACGTCGACGCCTCGGTGGAGTGCAAGGCCTCCGCCGAGATCCGGACCACGATGCGCACCACCTGCACCGAGCCGACGGTCGAGGTCGTTCGCGAGAACGTCACCGTCGTCGACGACTCGAAGTTCCAGAAGGCGATGGCGGCGATCAACATCGGCCTGCCGAAGCTGCTCGCAGCGAGCAAGAAGCTCGAGCTCGCCGGCAAGGCGCTCGTGCAGTGGGTGTCCACCGGCGCCTCGCTCGTGAAGTCGTCCGGCCAGCTCGTCGCGCAGATCGGCGAGAAGGGCTTCTGCGTCGGCTCGCAGCTCGTCGCGGTCGCCGCGGCCAGCACGAACATCCAGGCGCGGTTCACGGTCTCGATCGAGGTCTCCGCCTCGGTCTCGGGCTCCGCCGGCGCCACGGCTCGGTAACCGGGCACACGGACCGTCGCGCGGAGCTCGTAACAACCGTGCGACTCCCGGATTAGCGTTTGCGTCCGGAGGCTCGCATGTTAGCACCCGCGCGAATGCAGAAGCTCCTCCTGGTGGTGGCCCTCGTGCTCGGCGCGTGCGGCGGTGGTGACGACGGTGGTCCCTCGTGCGCGATTGGCTCGCTCGGCTGCGCCTGCACGGCAGGTGGCGGCTGTGACAACGGCCTCTCGTGCGACACGGGCCAGATGCGTTGCGAGGTCACGGGCGGCTGCACGTGCGATACGTCCAGCGGTTGCGAGGCGAGTTGCGCGTGCGACCCCGACTGCGGGATGGGCGGCTGCACGTGCGATTCGTCCAGCGGCTGCGAGAGTGGCTGCTCGTGCGATCCGGACTGCGAACCGATCACGCCCGGTGGCAACAACCGCACGATCTGCACGACCGGCAACTCGAGCTACTGCACCGACGCCCAGGAGTCGTGGACCGGCGGCGAGTGCTGCGTGATGGGCGTATCGGAGTGTGCCGAGGGCAACTCGAGCTATTGCACCGATGCGAAGGAGCACTGGACCGGCGGGCAGTGCTGCGTCGAGGACGTCACGATGTGCGTCCCCGGCAACTCGAGCTACTGCACCGATGCAAAGGAGCACTGGACCGGCGGCGAGTGCTGCGTCGAGGGAGTCACGAAGTGCGCGGCGGGCAACTCGAGCTACTGCACCGATGCAAAGGAGCACTGGACCGGTGGCGAGTGCTGCGTCGAGGGCGTGAAGCTCTGCGCGCCCGGCAACTCGAGCTACTGCACCGACGCGAAGGAGCACTGGACCGGCGGCGAGTGCTGCGTCGAGAGCGTCGCGATGTGCGTCGACGGCAACTCCAGCTACTGCACCGACGCGCAGGAGCACTGGACCGGCGGGAAGTGCTGCGTCGAGAACGTCACGAACTGCGTCGCGGGCAACGCGTCGTCGTGTACCGGTGCGAACCAGCACTGGACCGGCGGTCTCTGCTGCCAGTAGGAAGCTCCGCGACGCCGTGCACTTGTGCCAAGCTTGCACCGTGCACGCGCTTCGCGGGGTAGTCGCGCTCTACTACCTGGCGGGTTGCGATGCTGTCTTCGGGCTCCAGCGCAACGATGGCGCCAGCGATGCGAGCGCTGACGATGCCAGCGCGGTCCCCGCCTGCCCTGCGGTCGGGACCGACCTCGTGTTTTCGACGAGCTTGCGACTGGAGCGCACGGGCTGCAGTGAGCTCACTGGATCGACGGCCGGTCATGTGGCGGCGCTGTGCAATGGACAGATCCATTCGGGCCCCGAGCTGGCCCTGATGCTGCCGCAGGAGGTTCTGAAGGGGACGATGACCGATCACTTCGACGTGCCTCGGATGGCACCCGACGGAGACACGCTCTACGTGCGGCACTGGACCAACGCAACGGTGCACAGCCGGATCCTCGAATTCGCGGCGACTGCAAGCAACGTATGGAGCGCGACGCACGACGTGTGGGAAGCGAACCGACTCGACACCTCCGCGCGCTTCGGCACACCTGCGCCCGTCGGGATCGCAGGCAACCACCGGATGTTCGTGCGCAACTTCTCGACCCTCGCCGAGATCGAGTTCGATGTCGCCGGCACCGGCTCGATGGTCGCTTCGTACACCGCTCAGGATCTCGGCGTCGACACCGTGACGCTCGCGCCGAACCTGACCGCGGACGGCCTCCGGATCATATTCGGCGGCGTTGGCACGCAGACGCCGAGCGGCGTGTACATCGCCGAGCGCGAGACGGTCGTGGAGCGGTTCGGGCCCGCCAAGCTCATATCCGGCGTCCCGTACGTGTTCGATCCGTGGCTCGATCCGCGTTGCACGCGGCTCTACTTATCGTTGCAGAACACCGTGTACTCGCTCGAGCGGCAGTAGCGCTCCCTACAGGCCGAGTTCGCGCCACCGAACCATTCCACCGGCGAGATTCGCTGTTTCCGCACGGCCGGCCGCGCGGAGGATCGTCGTGCCCATCGCGGAGCGCTTGCCGGTCTGACAGACGACAACGATCGGCTTCGTCGTCGTCACCTCCGCGAGCCGGGCGCGCAGCTCGTCGAGCGGGATGTGCTGGATGCCGGCCAGGTGACCGAGCTCGCCGTCGAGCTCCGCGGCACTACGCACGTCGAGGAGGTGGATCGCGTTCCGATGCGTCGCGACCCACTCGGGCGCGATCTCCTGATGACCGGCGTACGTCATGATCACGGGACCCCACGCGGGCTCCGCGGGTGCCGCGCGCTCGGGCTTTCCGGCGCGCAGGTTCGCCGGCACCGCGACCGCGAGCTGCTTGGGATGCGGCAGGCCGAGGTTCGACATGTAGCCGACGAAGTCCTCCTCGCGCGCACCGCCGCCGATCCGAGGGTTGTGCCGCCGCTCCTCGCCGATCGTGCTCGAGGTGCGACCGCTGTAGTCGTGACCGGGGTAGACGATGCAGCTGTCGGGCAGCGGCCATAGCTGCTCGTGGATCGACTGGAACAGACGGCGCGCGTCGCCCGCCTGAAAGTCGGTGCGGCCAGCGCCGCGGACGAGCAGTGCGTCGCCGGTGAACACGCACGAGCGATCGGCGCTGACGAAGGACATGCAGCCGTCGGTGTGGCCGGGCGTCGCGCGAACCTCGAGCGAGGACGAGCCGATCGGGACCGTGATGCCGCCGGTGAGCGGCAGATCGATGTTCGCCCCGCCGTATACGGCGGCGAGACCGATCTTGCTGCCGAACCGCTCGTGCATGCGCCACGCGCCGGTCACGTGATCGGCGTGGCAGTGAGTGTCGAGCGTCGCGGTCAGGGTCAGGCCGAGCTCGGTGATCAGCGCGGCGTCGCGCTCGTGCTGCTCGAACACGGGATCGATCAACACGGCCTCCGTGCCGTCGGCGACGAGGTAGCTGTACGTGCTCGAGGTCTGGTCGAACAGCTGACGAACGATCATCGGTGCCCTCGGTTGTCGTCGATGCCCACCATCGGTTGCTTAGTGACGGCCCGTGCGGTCGAGCATCCACGCCAGCCACGCGATGCCGGCGAGCTGGCCGAACGTTCGATCCTTCGCCGCCGGCGCGATGCGGAGCTTCGACGCCGGATAGAGCATGAACGTGTTGCGCATGCGCTGCTCGCGTCCCTCGCTGATGTCGCCGGAGCACGTGAGCTGTCCGCCGCTCTCCGTCTTGAACGCTTTGATCGCACCGCGGCGCACCACCGGATTCCGCACGCAATCGCGGAACTCCTGCAGCATCGACACGGGCACCCGGCCGCGCACGACGAGCAGCTTGCCGTCGCGCACCGAGATGTAGAACAGCTCGCCGGCGCGCAGGAACAACCACACGATGACGATCCCCGCGAGGATCAGGAACAGGATGAACACGGCGGTTACCTCCCGTAGATCCGCGTGCAGCTGGAATCGATCTCGATGTTCCGCGTGCTCGGTCCGACCGTCACCGACGACAGTCCGTTACCGCTCGCATCGGTCACCCACATCATGTCGCCGACGCGGAACGACTTGCTCGAGACGCTGTTGAAGCTGACCGACGACTGCGTGCCGCTGCCGAACTTCGGCTTCGTGCCGTAGAACACCGGCACCGTCTGCCGGCACTGCGAGCGGATGGTCACGCTCACCGGACCCTGCGAGCTCGACGATGACGACCCACCGCCCGACGACGACGGCCGCGACCGCGCTGCATCTTGCTCCCGATCGCGCTCCGCCCAGCGAGCCTCTCGCTCCTCGCGCGCCTGCTCGTCGCGGATCGCCTGGTCGCGCGCAAACTCTTGCTGCTCGGCGATCTGCCGCGCTTCATCTTCCTCGAGCCGCTGGCGCTCCGCCCTCGTGAGCACCTTGCTGTAGAGCTCGAGCGAGACCGGTCCCTTGCCGATCGGATCGCCATCGAGCATCGACGCCATCTGCAGCGTGATCGGGCCGGTTGCCTTCGCGCAGCCGACCGATGCGACCGCGCCCGGACCGACGACGCCGGGTCCACCCGAGCCCTTGGTGTCGGGGCGCTGGAAGTCGAACTTCAGGTAGTCGCCGGCGACGTCCCACGCCGCGCCCGCACCGAGGCGGATGACGACCGTGTAGCAGGTACCGCTCACGCCATCGAACACGAACGGGTCCGGAGCCTCGAGCTGCGCGGTGCCGGTGCGGCCGGTCTTCTTGAACTTCGCCGTGTGCTTCGCGATGGTCTCATCGAGCTCCTGGGGCGACTTCCGCGTCGGATACCCCATGCTCTGCGCGAAGCCCGCGCGCTGCTGGATCTTGATCGCCGCCGGATCGGGCTGCTGGTACGCAGCGCCGCCGGCCGCTATCGGCAGGCAGCCAGCGAGGAGAGAACACGCGAGGAATCGCTTCACGGAGGTCCGGACGGAAGCTCCGTGCCGGTAGTCGCAACCCTAGTGGATGTCTTCCCCGGGGACCGGATCCTCGATCATGTTCTCGATCGCCTCGTCATTGACGAAGTCGTTGACCCACTTCGACAGCGTCATGTCGCGCTGCTCGATGTTGGAGCCCGACATCGTGAACACCGTGCTGCAGTGGCTGTCGTTGATGTTGCGGTAGTACGGGATGAAGTAGTGGAGGTTGTCGCGCGTAGCATACTGCTTCACGAGCAGGTCGATGTCCGCGTTCCACATCCGGAGGATCTCTTCCTTCGGCGGGAAGTTGTAGAACCGCTCGTAGCTGTAGAGCGAGAAGTTGAAGTCGCGGCGGAAGAACGTCTGCGCGAGGCGGTCGTTCGGGAACTCGTCGGCGAGCGTGGTGTTGATCGAGCCCATGTCGTCGAGCGTGAAGCCCTCGGGCATGTCGCTCTTCAGCGAGTCGAGGTTCCACGCCGCGCGGATCATCGAGTGCAGCGGCTTGGAGTAGCCGCTCGAGGGGAACACCGGACCGGAGTCGTCGAGCAGGTACCCCTTCTTCACCGAGCGAATGCCGTTGCGGAGGAAGCGGTAGTTGACGAGCGAGCCCACGCCGCCCGCCGAACAGCCGGTGGAGAGCAGCTTCGGGACGTTCGTGAAGTTCTCGTCGATCCAGGACACGGCCTTCATCACGACCGCGTGACCGTCGTGGTGGAACTCGAGATCGGGGTCGGTGCCGCCACCCGAGTACGTGATCGTCTTCGCGCCGGTGTGCACGTCGCCCGTGCAGTACGGCATGTAGACCATGTTCCACTCGCGCGACGGATTGTCCTCGTCGAACCGCGACAGGAACGGCGAGATGAACGGACCGAGCTCCCAGTGGTTGTCCTCGAGGCCGTTCGGATTCGCAGCGCCGCGGATGCCGTTGCGGCCCGCGCACGAGTCGTAGTCCCAGCACGCACCGCCGGGCTCGAACACGACGACAAGGTTGTCGCTCTTGTCGCTGTAATTGACGAACATCTTGTACTGGCTGCCGTCGCCGCACACGACGCCCGGTGGCTCGACCTTGAGCCACGTGTCGTACGAGTCGCGGACCGGATTCAGAATCTGATCCTCGGTGGAGCCATCGCCTCCACAGCCGACGACGAGCACTGCCGCGAGGACCCCATTTCGACGCATGCGCAGACCGTATGCCTGCGGCCGCGGTCGGGCCAATACCAATCTTCCACCGTAGCGAATTCATTATGGAGTACCGCCCGTTTGCGACGGTTTCGGGCGACCATCCGTCCGAAGGAATCTATGCGCCTCGTACCTGCTTTCGTTCTCGCTCTCTCGATCACCACCGCCTGCGACAAGAAGGAGGGTGGTGGCGGCGGTTCTCCACCTCCAGCCGATCCGGTCGCCAAAGGTGATCCCGCGAAGGCCGATCCGGTGAAGCCCGCCGTGGCGCCCGCTGATCCCGCAAAGGCCGAGCCACCGCCGCCTCCACCGCCGCCGAAGGCTCCGGAGAAGACGGGGGTGCTCGATCTCGAGCTGCAGCAGGTCGCGGGTGGCTGGAAGATCATCACGCCGCGCTACACGCAGTTCTTCACGAACAAGCCGAGCGTGCAGCGCCAGGACGCACAGACTCCGTTCGGCGACACGATCCCCGGCGCGGTCGCGATGGTCGAGGGCAACGATCGCTTCGGCGGCCTGATCTACATCCCGATCCCGAAGGACATCCCGTACGACGTGAAGAAGGGCCTGAAGGGCGCACGCGACGGCATGCTCGGCATGTTCGACGGCAAGTACGACGCGAAGGACGCCGTGACGACGCTCGGCGGTCTCGAGGCGAATCACGTGACCGCCGAGGGCTCGCGCGAAGGCCACCGCTTTCACGTCGAGGCGTGGATCGCGTACGACCCGGTCGGCCGCACCGTCTACGGTCTGATGGCGCTGCGCATGCCGAGCGACCTCGAGGGCATCGCGAAGATGCGTGAGGGCTTCGAGCTCCGCCCCGACGCAAAGCCTGCCGAGCAGGATGACGCGAAGGCGCTCGACAACGTGATCAAGAAGGAGGCGGCGAAGGCCGCACCGAAGGCGCCCGCAGCACCGAAGGCGCCCGCGCCCAAGGGCGATCCCTACTAGTCGCTACTGCGTGGGATCGTCGCGGCCCGGGCCCTTGCCGCCGCCGAACTTGTCCCACACGTTGATGCCGCCGGTGTTCCCGCCGCCGGTGTTCCGGCCACCGCTCCCCCTGCCGGTGTTCGGCGTGTCGACCTCGGGAGGCTTGATCGCGGTCGCGAACTCGCGCGGTGCACCATCGGCTGCCTGGACCTTGAGGCGCAGCGTGCCGCCCTTGCCCACCAGCGCCGTGTGCTCGTCGGTCGCGAGCTTCGCAAACGAGGCCGCGTCGACGACGTCGCGACCGGCGACCGACACCACGACGTACTGCTCCGCGAGGCCGAGGTCCTGGAGCGGCCCCGTGCCGAGCTTCGTGATGATCGCACCGTGGTCGAGCTTCGGATAGCGCCAGCCGACGAGCGGGAACATCGAGACCGCCGTCGCGCCGAGGGCGGTCTGCGGCGCGGTGTACTGCTCGACCAGCTTCGCGAGCTCGGTCGCGCCGATCGTGACCTGCGCGAACGCGAGGAAGCGCTTGCCGTCGGAGCCCGTGTACTCCTCCCAGTAACGTGCGTTCGGTGCGGCCGGAACCGCACCGCCGCTCGTCGCGCGGAGCATGCGGCCGACGGCGTTGCGGGCCTCGCGGACGTCACGTCGCGACGAGGTGTTGCTCGGATCGCGATCGAACGCGGCGAGCTTCGCATCGCGCGCAGACTTGTAGACCGGGATCACCGAGAGCTTCCACGCCGGGTTCGCGATGCGGACGGCGAGCGCGTTCGCGATCGCGTCGAGCGCGGCGTCGGCTGCCTCGTCCTCGGCATCATCCTGACGCGCCGAGATCGAGGACACGCCCACGCACGACATACCCTTGTCCTTGGTGTCGGTGCACGACGCGGTGCCCTGCGTGTCGGAGCTGATCCAGGCCGGGCGCGTCTCCGCGCTCTTGCTCGTGATCACGCCGAGCTTGGTCTTCGGACCATCGGGCTCCTTGTTCATGCGCTGATACGCGAGGTAGCCACCGGCGGCGACCACCACGGCGAGCAGCGACGCGAGGAACGGCACGAGCAACGACGAGCGCGGTGGCGCGGCCGCGGTCGTCGAACCGTCCTTGTTCACAGTCGGCTTCGCAGTGCGCTGTGTCGCTAGCGCGCGCTCGCGGAGAATACCGATCGTCTTCACGAGATCGCTGGTCGCGGTGGAGCGCGGCAGCGTGGTCAGCGCCGTCATCTGCGATTCGCCGGCGATGCACTGCAGCGCGTGCTTGCAGGTCGGGCACTTCAGCTCGGGCGCGGTCGCGAACTTCAGCGTGTCGTGGTGCTGCGCGACCTCGATGGTCTGGCCGCTGTTCGTGCCGCAGCTACCGCACGAGTACGGCAGCGTCAGGGTGACGATCTGCGCCTTCGTACCGAGGTCCTCGACGCTCGCGAGCTTCTCGAGGAACGAGGTCGGCGCCGACGCGAGGTAGAGCTGGTCGACGAGCGGAGACACCATCTTCACGAAGCCGCGCCACTCGGCGGCGCCTGCGGGCTCGATGCGCCCGATCGATTGGAGATCGATGATCACCGTACCTTCGAGACCCTCGGCGAGCTTCTCGCGCGGGAACGTGCGATCGAGATCGCCGGCGAGCCTCAGGTACGTGGTGCGGCCCTCGATGATCTTGTCGATGCGCAGCTTGCGGTTGAGATCACTGACCGCGTAGTTCAGCTTGCTCGCGAGGAAGGCGGCGACCTCGGGCTCGAGCTCGAACTTCTCTTGACCGATGATGTACGAGAAGAACGTCGCGCCGTCCTCGTCGAAGTACATGCCCTCCTTGCACGAGGGGCACGGACGCTCGGCGAGCTTCATCGACTTGATGATCTCGTGGTCCTTGTCGAGCTGCAGGAGCACCCGGTGCTCCGAGTCGCAGTAGTCACAGCGGAACGGCGCGTAGAAGCTGAACACGCGGCCGCCGCCGTTGAAGTTCGCGACCATGTTCAGCTGGTCGACGACCTTCGGGGAGCACTCGATGAGCACCATCGAGCGGACCTGCTTGTTCGCAGTGGTGACGAAGTCGACCCACTCGCGAATACCGAACGACGAGATCTTCTTCACGCCGCCGAGATCGAGCACGAGCGTGTCGCCCGCGGCCGTACCGCCGAGCTTCTTGCCTTCGAAGCTCTCGTCGATGGTGCCCGCGAAGCGCAGGCACGCGATCGCACCATCTGCGAACTTCTCGATGGTGAGCTTCTGCTCCGCGCCTGGTGGCGGGGAGGACGCGCTTGCTTGGCCGTGTGGAACAGCTTCCATGACTTTTATTGACTCCAGTAGTGCAGCGACTTCGCCTGCGTGCGGAACTCGCGCAGGTTCATGTCGAGCTCGAACATCGCAGTGACTTCGGTGTGCCGCCCGCGCGCGACGTCGAACACCATCGCCGAGGACGCGTTGTGGCACACCATCATCCCCAGCCCTGCTCCGCCGTGGGATTGATCCATTTCACCACCCGCGAGACCGCGGGCGAGCCCATCGACCACGTGCTTGCGCTCGAGGCGCCCGAACGGGTCGCGGACTTGAAGTACGAGCCGGGAGCCGTCGGTGCCGATCCGCACGTGCGGGCGCTCGGCGGGCTCGAGCACGACGTCCGCCTTGCGGTCCGCGGCGTACTTCGGCCGTCCGTTCGCATCCGCGGGTGCGTCGTACATCGCGTTCATGATCAACTCATGGCCGAGCTCGGCAAACATTTCTGACACGCGCTTCGGCACACCGAGGGAGCCGATCAGCTCCTGGATGCGAGCAACCGCCGTGTCGCGATCGGCGGTGGTGCGGACGTCGAGCTCTAGCGACTGGTGGCCCCAGTCGAGGTACGCCGAGAAGGGCGCCGGAGGGCCGCCACCCAGCCGGCGCGCGAGCATCACGGTCTCCCACGCCCGCGGCGGGGACTCGAAGTCCTTGCGGCCGAGGACGTGGTCGATCGCGGTCTGCTCGATCATGAATTTCAGGGTGCGGCGCAGCGGTTCTGCGGTCCAGAGCACACCTTTCATCTTCGGGCGGGCACGAAGCATCTCGGCAACGAGGTCCGCATCGAATGCATCGGCGAGTAGAACGTCTGCACCTTCAAGAGAATGAGCAACCAACGCCGGATCTTCGAGACAGAGGGCGGTCGCGCCTGTGGACATGAACAGTCTGGCCACCTTGCGGCCGACCAGTTTATTGCGCTCCAGGATGACCGCGTGCATGGTGTGGTCCCCGCGGGCCACGGTTCAGCCTACCACGTGAATTTCGACGGGAAACCACTAGCTTCACTACCCCGACCGGCACCCGGTAAAACGGGTGGTCCGTGCTACGATCACCTCGTGCGGGTACGAAGGTGTGTGACAGCCATTGGCCTGGTCTCGGTACTCGGGATGGGGGTCGCCATGGCGCAGACACCCACACCTCCGCCGACGACACCACCGCGAGCGGTCGTTACCGGCGAGCTCGTACACTCCGTGAAGACGAAGAAGTCTCGCGCGGAGATCTCCCAATTCCTCGTCGCGGCGGCGCAGAAAGCGGCGAAGGCGCGCGACTGGTCACGCGCGATTCCTCTCTATCAAGGACTCGTCGTCGCGCGCGGTCCGGCGAGCGCCGAGTCGAAGCAGCTCGCGACGCTGTGGACGCTGTCCGGCCAGAACGAGCGCGCTGCCGAAGCGTGGAGCGCGTACGCCTCCGCTGTCGCTGACGCGAAGGAGCGCGATGCGGCTCTCGCCGAGTCCACGCGCCTCGCGACGTTCGTCGATCCGTTCGCCGACAAGCTCGTCCTCGTCACGATGGCTGCCGAGGCGAAGGCGGCGTTCGCATCCGGTCGCAAGGCGTTCGCCGCGAAGCAGTACGAGGACGCGCTCGTCTACTTCACCGTCGGCTACGCGCTCGCCCCCGAGCTGCCCGGCTTCCTCCGCGAGCTCGGCGCCACGTACGACAAGCTCGGTGCGGGCGGCCCCAAACGCGAATTCTATCGCCGGTACCTCGTGCAGCGTCCGTTCGGCGCGAACGCCGACATCATTCGTGCGGAGCTCCAGAAGGACAAGGACGTGCTCGGTACGCTGCTGGTCTCGTCGAGCCTGCCGTGCACCGAGCTGTGGGTGAACCGCCAGCGGATCAGCGGCAAGCTGCCCGACAAGGGCATCATCGTCGCTCCCGGTAGCTACAAGGGTCTCTGCTTCAACCCGAAGTACGAAATGGCGCTGTTCGAGTACGCGACCGTCGAAGCAGGAAAGCCGGCGTCGATGTCGTTCCGCTGGGCGATCATCGAGAACAAGCTCGAGAAGCCCCTCGGACGCATCACGCTCGAGAACCCGAAGTCGCCCGGCAGCTACGTCGACCTGGGGATCACCTCCAACGAGATCGGCGTTGCAGCCCCTGCGGACGGCCGCAAGCTGAAGATGATCCTCAAGGACGACAGTGGTGTCAGGACGGTAGAGCGCGAGATCAAGATCGAGCCAGGCCAAAGACTTCCGGTGAAGTGGTAAGGTCCGCGCGCCGTGGTGTCGGAGCGCCCCTCACAGGAAGGCAAGCTGTCTCCAGGGGCACCGAATGACCCGGTGCCCTTCGGGAAGTACTACCTGTTGGGATTGATCGCGCGCGGCGGCATGGCCGAGGTCTACCGGGCGAAGCCGCAGGTCGGCATGCGCCGGCTGTATGCAGTCAAGGTGATGCGCCCGCAGCTCGCTCGCGAGGCCCGGTTCATCGACATGTTCCACCGCGAAGGAAAGCTCGCGATGGTGCTGAAGAACCGCTGCATCGTCGAGACCGTCGAGGTCGGCCAGCACGACGGCCGGCACTTCATCACGATGGAGTACATCGGTGGGCGCGACCTGACGCAGGTGCTGCGCCGCTGCCAGGAGACGCAGCAGCGCATCCCGGTGCCGCACGCCGTATACATCGCCGCGCGCATCGCCGAGGGCCTGCACTTCGCGCACACACTCGCGGGTGCCGACGGGCGTCCGCTCAACATCGTCAACCGCGACGTCTCGCCGTCGAACGTGCGCATGTCCTACGACGGCGACGTCAAGCTCCTCGACTTCGGCATCGCGCAGGCGCTGATGAAGTTCACGAGCGAGATTGGAATTCTCAAGGGCAAGTTCAGCTACATGTCCCCGGAGCAGATCCGCGGCATGCCGCTCGATGCGCGC
Source organism: Deltaproteobacteria bacterium (assembly GCA_013813765.1). Classification (GTDB taxonomy): domain Bacteria; phylum Myxococcota_A; class Polyangia; order Haliangiales; family Haliangiaceae; genus JABFXX01. Next base: position 18,568 of record JACCRC010000487.1, read on the forward strand.
ACCGACGTGTTCTCCGCCGGCATCATCCTCCACGAGATGCTGACCACCGAGAAGCTGTTCCGCGGCGACACCGAGTTCGCGCTGATGGAGAAGGTCCGCAAGGCGGAGGTCCCGCCGCCGTCGAACTTCAACCGTCGCGTCACGCCCGAGCTCGATGCGATCAGCCTCAAGGCGCTCGCGCGCGACGTCGCCGATCGGTACCAGACGGCCGCGCAGCTCGCCGCCGATCTCGACGCGCTGATCGAGGGCTATCGCTTCGATCCGAAGGAGCTGCGGCAGTTCATGCGCCAGCTGTTCCGCAAGGAGTACGCGAAGGAGCAGGAGGACACGACGTTGTCGCTCGAGGCGGAGCCCGGCGGACTGTCGATGTCGATGACTCCCGGCACGCGGCTGCAGACCT
>JACCRC010000033.1 GCA_013813765.1 Deltaproteobacteria bacterium
ATCTCGACGCGCGGCGCCGCCTTGTCCATCTGCTTCGCGAGGTCCGCGCCCTGCTTGCGGATCCGCGTGTACTCGAGCGCATTCAGGTACGCGGTCGACAACGTCGACATCGACTTCGTGCCCACACCCATGCGCGCGTACTCGATGACGTGGAACATCTGCGCGATGCCCTGGTGCACCTCGCCGAGCAAGAGGCCGCGGCACGGCGCCGTGGCGCCGAGGGTGAGCTCGCACGTCGCGGAGCCCTTGATGCCCATCTTGTGCTCGACGTTCGTCACGACCGCGCCGTTGCGCTCGCCGAGCTTGCCGTTGGCCTCGACCCAGAACTTCGGCACGATGAACAGCGACAGGCCCTTCGTGCCCGGACCCGCACCCTCGGGTCGCGCGAGCACCATGTGCACGATGTTCGCGGGGTGATCGAAGTCGCCGTTCGTGATGAACCGCTTCACGCCCTCGAGCAGATATTCGTCACCAGCGACCTGGGTCGCCTTCGTGGTGCCGGCGCCGACGTCGGAGCCCGCGGCGGGCTCGGTCAGCACCATCGTCGCGCCCCAGTGGTGGTCGAGCATGTTCTGCACGTAGCGGCTCTTCTGCGCCGGCGTGCCGAACTGATCGATGATCTTCGCCATCATGTTGCCGAGCACGTAGAAGCACACGCTCGGGTTCGCGCCGGCCATCATCTCGAACGCGGACCACTGCACGGTCGGCGGCGCGCCGTAGCCGCCGAGGCTCTCGGGCAGCTCGAGCTTGTTCCATCCGCCGGCGTAGTACGCGTCGAGTGCCTTCTTGAAGCTCGGCGGCAGCGTGACGTTGCCCTTGCCGTCGAACGTCGCGCCGATCCGATCGCCATCGGCGAACGCCGGTGCCCATGCCGACTGCATCACCTCGAGGAAGCCCTCGAGCGAGGCGCGCGCGGTGTCCTCGTCCATCGCGGAGAACGGCCCCTTCCCGAGGCTCGTCTTCTGGATCTCGAGGACCTCGAACAGCTGGAAGAACGTGTCGCGGAGGTTGGGCTTGTAATGATCGACGGTCGTCACCGCCGGAGCATACCCAGATCCCGGCCGTGAGGATCGGTCAGCAGCCGGGGGTGCCGGCCGGCGCCGCGGCGAGATTCAACATCCGCACGACGTCCTTGCCGAGCGGCGGTACGGGCAGCGAGTCATCGTTCGTGAAGCAGTCCGCCGTGGCGACCTTGCCGCGGATGTGGAGCTGGTAGTTGCCCGACTTCACGCCGCTCACGCTGAGCTGCTGGTCGGCCTCGATGCACGGTGCGATCATTGGCGACGCGCAGTTCACGGTGTACGAGCCACCCGGCAGCGTGCCGTTGCCCGGGTACGTGAACGTGACCGGCGCACAGGTGCCCGAGCCAGCACGCTGGAGGATCAGCGACATACCCGTGATGCCGGCGCCGTTGTTCGCGGTGGTGCCGCAGTTACCGCCCGGCTTGTTCGCCGAGATGTTGAGCTTGATGTTGCCGGTCGCATCGACGGTGAACGTGATCGGCTGGAGCGCCACGTTGTTGCCGACCGGGACGACGACGTTCATCTGCTTCGGTGCCGTGGCGAGCACGCCGAGCGCCGGCGGACCACCAAGCTCGAAGTCCATGTCGTACGTGCCCGCGACGATGCCAGGCGACGTGCCCGAGAGCGACGAGCACACGAACACCTCGGTCGAGCCACCCTGCATCGCGCGGTTGCGCGTGGTGACGGTGACCGCCTGGGCGCTGATCTCGTCGCACGTGATCGTGTTGCCGCCGGTGTCCGTCAGGGACCACTGCAGCGAGAACGTCCCGGGCGAGGGGGGATCGTCGATCGGCACGGCGTCCGGAAAGCCACCACCGCCGCCACAGCCGGCCAGCAAGGCGGCGCTCAGGACAACAACACGAACGACAGACATGCGCACATCCTACCCCGGGTTGCTGACTTCCGCGCGGTAGCTGCGGGGGCGCACCGAGACAACGATCACGTGCCGGACCCGGCGATCACGCCGCGCCCATACCCGCCGACACGCCCGCTCCGACCGCGAGATCCTTGGACATCTCGACGAAGTGGCACGGCCGCTTCAGCGAGCGCGGGTCGGCGAACGGAGCCGTTCCGACCTCGCGATAGCCAAGGCTCTTGTACCAGCGCGCCAGCTCCTCGCGGAGGTTGATGATCCGCAGCGTCATCTCGGTGGCTCCGGTGGCCTCGGCCATCGCCTCGGCGATCCGGACCAGCCGCTTGCCAAGGCCCATGCCCTGAAGCCCCGGCCGGACGCTGAGCATGCCGAAGTATCCCGCCCCGCCCCGTCGCTCGAGCCACACCGCAGCTGCGAGCCCACCTGCTTGCTCGAGCACGAGGAACACTCCGCGCGAGCCGGGCTCGCACATCTCGGCGATCTCCTCCTCGGAGCATCGGTCGCCGTCGAGGAAGGTCTTCTCGATCGCGTACGCTTCGTTGACGAGCTCCGCGAGAGCTGGCGCATCACGTGGTGTTGCGCGGCGTACCGAGATGGCGAGATTTTCCACGTACGATCGAGTACCAGAACCCTCCGACAGTCTGCCGCGGGTTGCCAGATCGGCAAGTGCTATCGCGCGCTAGAACCAGTCGTGCTCCTCCGCGCGTTCGTCCTCGTGGTCATCGCCGCAGCGTGCAACCCGCCTCCGACTGCCACGCTGCCCGTACCCACGGGTGATCCCTCGCTCGCGCGCGATCCGATCAACGCGATCCACGTGCCGGCGCTTCGGATCCAGGCCGAGCGCGTGCTCCGCGAGCTGATCGCCGCGCTGCCGCCCGAGCAACGCACGCGCGTCGCATCGATCGAGCTCGTCAGCGACAACGCGCTCGGCGACGTCAACGCGTACGCGACGTGCGATGCCGGTGGTCCATTCGTCGCGATCAGCGACGGCATGCTGATGGTCACCGCTCACCTCGCGATGACGACCGCGCAGGACGAGTTCGCCGCCACCACGACGCGCGTCTCGTACCTCGACTGGCTCGAGAAGCACTCGATCGCGGCGCCTCCGCCGGCGATCTACGCGACGCCGTTCACGAACGACCTCCGCAAGGTGAAGCGCCAGCACGAGCTGTTTGACGAGCAGGTCGCGTTCGTCCTCGCTCACGAGCTCGCGCACCATTATCTCGGCCACCTCGCGTGCAACAGCAACGGTGGTGTCGTCGAGAACGTCGGGCACGTCGCGTCGGATTCGATCCCGCTGTTCAATCAGACCACGGAGCTCGCGGCCGACGTCGCGGCCGTCAAGAACGTGCTCACAGCCGGCCGCGCGCGTCGGGGATACACGTGGACCGAGGACGGCGCGCTACTCGTGATCGCCGCGTTCAACCGCCGCCATCCGCTCGGCGCGACGGACGTGCTGTTCGGGTTCGAGCGCAGCCATCCGATCCCGCACCTGCGCATCCCGGTCATCACCAGCTCCGCAGAGCTGTGGCACTCGAGCGGCGGGCACCTCCCGCTCTAGGTCACGTTGATCGGAGGCGCCGCGGGACGGTCCGCTCGAGCGCGAGCTCAGTCCGGCCCGGCGCCGCCATCGATCGTACCTCCGC
>JACCRC010000049.1 GCA_013813765.1 Deltaproteobacteria bacterium
CGTGGAGCGCCGTGACGACAACGGAAGCCTCGTTGGCGAAGCCGATGGGAACCCGGCGTCAGGCTGTGATGATCCAGCGGGTGCAAGTCCCGTCTCGGTAGGCACCAGAGCGCCGAGTAGCAGGCCCGCAACGCACGAGGGGGAGACCCCTCCGGTTGAAGCCGGGTATCAAAGGCGAGCGAGTCAGCGAGAGCTGATCAGCGAGGAGCGAGTACGCGAGCCGCAACGTTCAGTGAAGCCTGCAGCCTCGAAAGAGAAACAATCCGAGGGCCGAGCCAGTCACGTCATGGGCAAGGCAACATCGACGACGAGAGATCTGGAGCACGACGTCGACTTCGGCGGGGTAGAGGGAGCAGCGCGCGTACAAGGATCACTACGGAACACGGGAGATCCGTCTGTGCAGCCGATGTCACGGCTGGGTGGAAGCAACAGGCCGAGTGCCAAGGCGACCACCGCGCAGCGGAAGTCCGACGGGGTCATAGTACCGAGGAGGATCGTGACGAACAACGCGATCGGAGGGAAGGGCCACGAGAGAGAGCGTGTCGGCAACGAAGGTACGCGCAAGGGCATGACCGGGGAGAGCCGGTCCAATCACCCCGAACAGCAAAAGCTGATCGACAACGTGCAACAACTTCAGAACCGACTGTGGGCAGCGGCCAAGCAGTCACCGGAGCGCCGATTCCATGCGCTGTACGATCGCATCTGGCGGAGTGACGTCCTCCAGGAAGCATGGAAGCGGGTGAAGAAGAACCGTGGTGCGGCTGGTCTCGATGACCAGACGATCGCGGAGGTGGAACAGATGGGCGTCGAGCGTTTCCTGGGAAACATCGGCGACGATCTGCGTATGTGCGAGTACCGGCCGAGCGCGACCTTGCGCCGGTACATTCCGAAGGCCGATGGAAAGCGGCGACCACTGGGTATTCCAACGGTCCGAGACCGTGTGGTGCAGATGGCAGCGAAGCTCGTGCTGGATCCGATCTTCGACGCGGATTTTCTTTCGTGTTCGTACGGGTACCGGCTCGGGCGTAGCGCGCTGATGGCAAAGGAGGCCTTGCGCAAGCTCGGCAAGACAAACCATCACGTGCTCGACGCTGACATTCGCGACTACTTCGGGAGCATCGATCACGACAAGCTGATGAAGCTCGTGGCGCTGCGGATCTCGGATCGACGGGTGTTGAAGCTGATCCGGCAGTGGCTCGAAGCAGGAGTGATGGATGAGGGCGAGATCCGATCGACAACGATCGGGGTCCCGCAGGGAGGGGTGATCTCACCGCTCCTGTCGAACATCTACCTGCACGTCCTCGACAAGCTGTGGAATCGCCATAGCTCGCGACTTGGGACCTTGGTGCGTTACGCCGATGACCTCGTCGTGATGTGCAAGACCAAGCAGCACTGCGAGGACGCGGAACGAGACGTGCGGAAGTACCTCGCACGTCTCGGACTCGAGCTACATCCGGACAAGACGAGGCGAGTCGAGCTGTACGACGGAAAGCAGGGCTTCGACTTCCTCGGCTGCCATTTCCGCAAGCGCCTGAGCGGCAAGATCTGGGAACACGAGCGAAAGCGCGTGTACTCCCTACATCGGCAACCGTCTCACCGCGCGATGAAGGGAATCCGGCAGAAGGTGCGCATGCAAACTCCCCGAGGACGATGCCACGTGGATGTCCACGAGGTGATCGCCGAGCTCAATCCCATTCTGCGCGGATGGGGCGCGTACTTCGGTACGGGGAACGCGGCGCAAAGCTTCAACCAGATCGACACGTACGTGTACGAGCGTCTGCGAAGCCTGCACGTCAAACGTGCGGGTCGTAACCTCAAACCCGCACAGGCCGAACAGTGGGACCGCGAGTACTTCTGGAACCACGGACTCCATCGCCTGCGTGGCACCGTCAAGTATCCGGAGGCTACCCAGTACCGCTGGTCCGAGAGCTCTCCCGCAAGCCGTGTGCGGGAAATCCGCGAGCACGGTTTCTACGGGGGTCGTATGGAAACTCGCGCAATGCGCGAGGGAAAGTAGACCTACCAATGC
>JACCRC010000065.1 GCA_013813765.1 Deltaproteobacteria bacterium
GGTGGAGCACCGCGCGAGGGTGGAGCACCGCGCGAGGGTGGAGCACCGCGCGAGGGTGGAGCACCGCGCGAGGGCGGAGCACCGCCCGAGGGCCGCGCACCCGGCGAGCGCGAGCGCCGTCCGTGGCAAGGCCGCGGCGCCGGCGAAGGCACTGGTTCGACAGAGGGCGGATCCGGCGACGCTGGGGCTGCCTCACCGACCACCGATGCCACCGGATCGGAGCAACGCACTGACGCCGGCGGCGGAGAGCGACGCGAGCGTCGCCGGCGCGGCGGGCAACCGCGCGGCGGCGGCGGTGATCCGCGACGCGGCGGCGGTGATCAGCTGCCGCGCAGCGAGCAGCAGCAGCGAGGCGATCACCCACAGCGATGGGATCAGCCGCAGCGCGGTGATCAACGGCAGCGCGGCGACCAGCAGCAGCCCCGTGATCAGCAACCGCCGGGTGATCGGCAGCAGCCGCCGGGTGATCAGCAACCGCCGGGTGATCAGCAGCAGCTGAGCGAGCAGCACCCGCACGGTGACGAGCAGCTCGGTGTTCAGCCGCAGCGAGGCGATCAGCAGCCGCGAGGAGAGCGCGGTCCGCGCGGCGACCGCGGTGCACGCGGCGGGCGCGGCGGAGAGCAACGCGGAGATGGTGGACAGCGTGGTGGCGATCAGCGCGGTGGCGAGCAACGCGGCGGTGGTCCGCGTAGCGATCGCGGCCCGCATGATGGCGGCGGTGGTCAGCGCGGCGATCGCGGACCGCGTGACGCCGGCGGTGGTCAGCGCAGCGACCGCGGACCGCGTGACGGCGGCGGTGGCGGTGGCGGTGGCGATCGCAGTGGAGCCACCGAGCAACGCACGGATGCACCGGTCTACGAGGCGCCGACCGCACGCCTGACCCAGGCGCCGCGCCGGCCCGCCGCGGACGATCAGGACGAGCCGCCCGAGACACCGGGCGAGCGCTGGGGCGTCGACGATGACGCTCCTGCGCCCGACGTGAAGCTCGCGCCGGATCTGCCAGCCGATGCGCCCGACGGCGATCTCGATCCGGCGACACACCACCTGCTCGGCGGTCCCGCGGAGAAGCTCGGAGAGGACGTCGTCAGCGTCGTCGGCGTGCGGTTCGTGACAGGCGGGCGAATCCAGTGGTGCGACGCGAACGACGTCGACTTCCGCGCGGGCGATCGCGTGATCGTCGACAGCGATCGCGGCCCGCGCCTCGCCACGGTCGCTGCACCGCCGGCCCGCCGCTCGACGCGCGACCGCGGGTTGCGCCGCGTGATCCGGCGCGCGCACGAGGGTGACTTGCAGGGCGAGCGCGAGGGCGACGCCGAGCGCGCGAAGATCCTGCGGACCGCGAAGGACCTCGGCGCGCAGCTGCGGTTGCCGCTCAAGGTCTACCGGATCGAGATGGCGGGAGAGCGCGGCCGCGGCGGCAAGCTCAACGTCTATTACACGTCGGACGATCGGCTCGATCTGCGCGACCTCGTTCGCGAGCTGGGCAACACGACCGGCATGCGGATCGAGCTGCGTCAGCTCGGCGTCCGCGACGAGGCGAAGGCGGTCGGCGGCATCGGCTCGTGCGGGCTGACGCTGTGCTGCACGACCTGGCTCCCGGACTTCGTGCCGGTGTCGATCAAGATGGCGAAGGACCAAGGCCTCGTGCTGTCACCGACGAAGGTGTCGGGTCAGTGTGGCCGCCTCAAGTGCTGCCTCGTGTACGAACAGGCGGGCTACGCGGAGCTGCGCAAGGGTCTCCCGAAGCTCGGCAAGCGCGTGATCGCACCGCGCGGTGAAGGCCGCGTCGTCGAGGTCGACGTCCTTCGCCAGCGCGTGCGCGTGTCCTACGGCATGGGCGACACCGAGGTGCTGCCCGCGGCCGAGGTGAAGCCGCTGTTCCCGTCGGGAAGCCAGCCGCAGCGCCACGACGCCGAGCCCGACGACCCGCCGGATGCACCCGACGCGCCCGAGGCGCCCGAGCCCCCCGAGGTCACCGCGAAGCTGCCGATCGACGACGCGCTGCTCGCGGCGACCGACGACGACGACATGGGACCCACCGACGATCCGAGCTCCGACCACTACAAGCCCGAATGACCACGCCCTTCTACATCACGACGCCGATCTATTACGTCAACGACGTGCCGCACCTCGGGCACGCCTACACCACGATCGTAGCCGACGCGCTCGCGCGGTTTCATCGGATGCGCGGCCAGGACACGCGGTTCCTCACCGGCACCGACGAGCACGGTCAGAAGGTGGAGGAAGCTGCAAAGAAGCGCGGGCTGACGCCCCAGCAGCTGGTCGATCAGGTCGCGCCCCGCTTCGACGAGTGCTGGAAGCAGGTCGGCATCGATGGCTATCGCTTCATCCGCACCACCGATGCGAAGCACAAGAAGGTGGTCGCGAACCTGTGGCACCGGATCCGCGAGCGAAACCCCGAGGACATCTACCTGACGACGTACCAGGGCTGGTACTGCGTCGGCTGCGAGGCGTTCTACACGGAGAGCCAGCTCGTGAAGGACGGCGAGAGCTGGAACTGCGCGGTGCACAAGCGCCCCGTCGAGTGGATCGACAAGGAGCGCTCGTGGTTCTTCAAGCTGTCGAAGTACACGAAGCCGCTACTCGACCACATCGCGGCGCACCCCGACTTCATCCGACCGCAGCAGTACAAGAACGAGATCGTCAGCTTCCTCGAGAAGGAAGGGCTGCGCGACCTCTCGATCTCCCGCACGAGCTTTGCCTGGGGCATCCCGGCTCCCGATCCGGATCCCGAGGGTCACGCGCACGTGATCTACGTGTGGATGGACGCGCTCACGAACTACTACTCCGACCTCTGCGGAGCAGACGGCGCGCTCGAGAGCGCGGACGCGATGAAGTACTTCCCGCACGCGATCCATCTGATCGGCAAGGACATCCTGCGGTTCCACTCGGTGTACTGGCCCGCCTTCCTGATGGCCGCGGGCTTGCCGCTGCCGAAGTCGATCCTCGCGCACGGCTGGTGGACGGTGCGCGGCGAGAAGATCAGCAAGTCGATGCCGGCGACCCGGATCGATCCGGCCGTGCTCGCGGGCGCACTGGCCGTGGGTCCGCTCGGCTACTCGATCGGCATCGACGCGATGCGCTACTACCTGATGCGCGAGGTGCCGCTCGGCAACGACGGTGACTTCACGTTCGAGTCGCTGTTCGGCCGGTTCAACGCGGATCTCGCGAACGACCTCGGCAACCTCGTGAACCGATCGCTGACGCTGATCTCGAAGTTCGCGGCGGACTTTCCGCCGGCGGAGGACCAGACGCTGTTCGCCGCCGGAGAGAATCCGCACTGGCAGCTCGAGGTGCATGCGTTCCAGGCGACGAACCTCGTCGCAAAGGAGCTCGAGCTGTGCGCGCCGAGCAAGGCGCTCGAGCAGCTGTGGAAGCTCATCGGCCAGGCGAACCGGTACATCGATCAGACGCAGCCCTGGGCGATGGCGAAGGCGAAGGACCCTGCCCTGCCCCACACGTTGTGGTGCTTGCAGCGCAGCCTGTGGACGATCGCGCAGATGATCGCCCCGGTGCTGCCAGCGACATCGCAGACGCTGCTCGGCTGGCTGGGTGACAGCGCACCGGCACGCTGGCCCGAGGGTGTGCAAGGTCGCGTGTTCACGCTCGCGCCCGCCGCGATCGCGACCGACGCGACGCCGAGCGTGCTGTTCCCGCGGCTCGACGAGCCGATGCAGGCGAAGATCGTGACCGCGGTCGCCGGTGAGTACGCGGCAGGCGCCAGCGCAGCGCCCGCTGACACACCCGCGCCTGCGCCGAAGGCCGCGAAGCCAGTCGAGGCTGCAAAACCCGAGGCTGCAGGGCCGATCACCTACGACGACTTCGCGAAGCTCGAGCTGCGCGTCGGCAAGGTGCTCACCGCACAGCCGGTGCCGAAGAAGGATCGGCTGCTCCACCTGACCGTCGATCTCGGCGAGGGCAAGCCGCGTACGATCGTCGCCGGCATCGCCGAGGCCTACAAGCCGGAGGCGCTGGTAGGCAAGCAGGTGATCGTCGTCGCGAACCTAGCGCCGAGAAAGCTGGCCGGCCTGACCTCGGAGGGGATGATCCTCGCCGCCGGCGACGAGGCGATCCTCGGACTTTCCGCGGTCGACGCCGACGTTCCCCCCGGAACCCGAGTACGATAGAAAGCGTCCCATGTCCGACAATCGTCGCGCTGCGCGCCTGGTGGTGAACTCGCCCGCCATCGTGGAGTCGATCGGTCAGGTGCCGATGACCTTGCACCCGAACCTCGCAGCCGTGTTCAAGCGGGTCGAGGCCGACGCATCGACGATCGGCAAGCGCTTTCCCGCCGTCGTTCGCGACCTGTCGACGAACGGCGCGTTCATCTCGGGCCCGACGCTGCCGCTCCTGTCGCGCGTCGCGGTGAAGTTCGACATCCGCGGCCTCGGCTCGGTCGATGCGGTCGGCTGGGTGCTGTGGCAGCGCACGGACGACTGCGAGCTGCCGAGCGAGCACGGCATGGTCACGCTGCCAAAGGGTATCGGCGTGATGTTCGAATCGATTCCGCTCGAGACCCGCGCCGCGATCGCGACCCTCGTCGCCAAGCAGTGAGCGAGTTCCGTTTCCGTCCGAGGTACCGCGGTGTCGCGTGGACGTCGATCGGCGTCGGCGGCGGCTTGGCCGGCACCGGCATCGCGATGGGACTGATGGTCCTGCCCGTGGCCGCCGGCGCGTTCGGCATTGGCCTCGGGCTCGCGTATCTCCTCGCGGGCAGCTGGAAGTACCGCATCGTCACCGACGACGACGGCATCGAGGTCCGGGACCAGAAGGGGACGCGGTTCCGCCTGCTGTGGTCGGAGATCAAGCGCGTGGTCGCGTCACCGTCGACGAAGACCTGCTTCATCGACGGCGGGATGCCCGAGCACAGCATCCTCGTCCCCGGGGTCGGAGCACCTGCGCCGTACTCGATCAGCGATAGCGCGACGCTGTTCGCCGAGGTGCTCGCACATGTCGCCCCGGACCGTGTAAAGACCGTGGAAACGCTCGAACAGTCGGAGTCGGTGCCGAAGACTGCGTGATAGCGTTTTCAACATGGGGCTATTCGACAAGCTGAAGGGCGTGGTCAAGGGCGTACAGGACGCAGCGCAGTCGAAGCAGGAGGCCCAGCCGCAGATCCTCGAGCCGGTCGAGGGCATCGATATCCGCATCTACTCGTTCGCGCAGGCGCGCTCGATGGGCGCCGGCAACGACGTGAACAAGTCACGGGCGATCCTCGCCGAGTACGGCATGGATCAAGCGAAGTGGGACCGCGTGAACACCGAGTGGCAGCGCCGGATGAGCGGTCAGGCCGGTGACGTGAATGCGACGATGGCGCTGATGACGGAGTACGGGAAGTACTTCGGTCAGGCGCAGCAGGGTCAGTTCGGTGCCGCGGCGGCTGCGAATGCGGGCCAGGCCGGCGGCCTGAACCGCGGCCAGGGCGCCGTGGGTTCGGAGCCGTGTACGCTCGAGCGCTACGCGGAGATCGGCGGCGCACAGTCCGCGTGGACGCAGCAGGGCCGCGACGTCAACCAGCTGCTGCAGCAGCAGTTCGGCATGAACGCACTCGACTGGTCGAACCTGAGCCAGTACTGGTCGGCGAGGATCGCCGGCGACTATCGAGTGGGTCTTCGATACAGCGAGCTGCAGACGCAGTTCGAAGAGCAATACAAAGCGCAGGGCGGGTCACGCGGCGACTGAACGTCAGTTCTTCGTCGACACGCGGCTCGTTCTAGGGCGCGGGCGGGCGCTCGGCGTCGGGCGCGGTGACACGGTTGATCGCCGCGCTCGCACATTTCGGGCACGCGTCTGCACGCGTGGCGGCATGCACGGTGCGCGCGCAGTTGGTGCACCAGTAGAGCGCCCCATCGCCGGGGACCCAGCCGGTCGCCGCGCAGCGATCGCACTTCGTCTCCGATCCGGTCCAGCCCCAGCCGCTGCACCAGTCGCAGTTGCCGCGCGCGCGCTTCTCGCCCGTGCCGTGGCACTCCCAGCAGCTCGCGATGCCGTCACAGGGGTGCGGCCACCAGCCGACGCCACTGCAGAGCTCGCAGTCCATCTGCCAAGCTTAGCAATGCTAGGCTGCGGGCGGTGTCGTTCCTGTTTCCGAGCTCCACGATCACGCTCGAGGCGGCGTTGCGTGATCTCGCGCAGGGCAGCCCGAAGGCGCGCGCGTTCGCGGCGCACGCACTCGGGGAGATCACCGAGCCCGGCGAGAAGCGGCGTGCACTCGAGGCGCTGCTCACTGCATTGGACGATGATCGGTTCGAGGTCCGCGCCGAGGCCTGTAGCTCGCTCGGTGAGCTGGGCGAGCCGTCCGCCCTCCCCGGCCTGATGAAGCGGCTCGACGACGGAGCGGCAGCGGTCCGCCAGAACGCCGCGATCGCGCTCGGCAGCATCGGTCACCCCGATGCATTCGATGCTCTCGCGATCGCGCTCGCGGAGGGCCCTGCAGATCTGAGGTACCAGGCCGCGACGTCGCTCGCCGAGATCGATCAGAAGAAGAGCTACCCGCTGCTCCTGAAAGCGCTCGACGACAAGGACCCGCAGGTCGTCAGTGCCGCTGCGCTGTCGCTCGGCGCGATCGGTGATGCCGCGGCGATCGATCCGCTGGTGCGGCGCCTCGGTCACGACGATGCAGGCGCGCGCTTCGACATCGCGTACGCACTCGCGGAGCTGAAGGATCAGCGCGGGCGACCGGTCTTGAACGTCGCGCTGACGGATCCGGATCGCGCGTGGGATGCGGTCACCGCGCTCGGCAACCTCGGCACCCCGGACGACGCCGAGGCGCTCTGGCGCACGCTGGAGAACAAGAAGACGCCGCCCGAGGCCACCGTGCTCGCCGCTGGAAAGCTGCTCGCGATCGCACCGAACGGCGCGCACCACGATGCTGCGCGGCGCGTGCTGCTCGCAGCGATCGGCGCACGCAAGGAGCACGTCCGGGCGCTCGCGGTGGAGCAGCTCGGGCTCAGTGGCGGCGACTGGGCAAAGGGGCCGCTCGAGAAGCTCGCGCGGAGCGGCAAGGGCGCGGACATGCTCGAGGCGATCGCGATCGCGCTGCGGACGATCGAGGAGCGGAAGCCGGCGTGATGCTGTTCGACTCGCACGCGCACGTCGATGGACCGGAGTTCGATGCGGACCGCGCCGAGGTCCTCGATCGCGCTCGCGCTGCCGGCGTGAAGCGGATGGTCGTGATCGGTGCGGTCGGTGATCCGTCGAGTGCCGAGCGGTCGGTCGCGCTCGCGGAGAAGGACCGCGACATCTGGGCCACAATCGCGACTCATCCGCACGACGTCGGGAAGATGACCGACGACTGGTGGGCCGTGCACGAGCGCCTCGCGCCACATCCGCGGGTCGTCGCGATCGGCGAGACCGGGCTCGACTACTATTACGACCACTCGCCGCGCGAGACGCAGAAGGTCGCGTTCGCGCGGTTCCTCGAGCTCGCGCACCGCGTGAAGAAGCCGGTCGTCTGCCACATCCGCGATGCGCACGACGACGCGCGCGCGATCCTGAAGGAGGGCCGCGCCGGCGAGATCGGCTGCGTGATCCATTGCTTCACCGGAACGCCGGACGACGCGAAGGCGTACGCGGAGCTCGGCTACTACGTCTCGTTCTCGGGCATCGTCACCTACAAGACCGCCCAGCCGCTGCGCGACGCGGTGCCGCTCGTCCCGCGCGATCGGCTCCTGATCGAGACCGATTGCCCCTACCTCGCACCGATCCCCAAGCGGGGTCAGCGCAACGAACCGGGCTTCATCGTCCACACCGCGGAGGTCGTCGCGACCTGCGCCGGCATGAGTTTCGAGGAGTTAGCCTCGCAAACCATGGAAAATACGTGCCGGGTCTTCCGCATAACGGCTCCTTGACGCGCTCGGGACGGACGGGTATGTATTCCCCCCTCGTTTCCGGTACGTAGGAGCTGTCACGTCATGTCTCTCAAGATCGGCCTGCTCGGCAAAAAGCTCGGAATGACCCAAGTCTTCGCGGAGGACGGTGAGTCGATTCCCGTCACTGTGATCCAGACGGGTCCGAACGTCGTCATCGGCACGCGCACCATGGAACGGGACGGTTACTCCGCTCTCGTCCTTGGCTTCGACGAGAAGCCGGTCCGCCTCGCGAACAAGGCCGAGCTCGGCGCGACGAAGGAGTCCGGCCTCAAGCCGCAGCGCTTCATCCGCGAGCTCCGTCTCGCCGCGGACGAAGTCGCGAAGTTCACGGTCGGTCAGATCCTCGGCGCGAAGGATGTCTTCGAGGCCGGCATCCCGGTCGACGTCGAGGGCACGAGCAAGGGCAAGGGCTACCAGGGTGTCATCAAGAAGCACCACATGAAGGGCATGACCCGCGCCCACGGCACGCACGAGTACTTCCGCCACGGCGGATCGATCGGCTGCCGCCTCACTCCGCAGCGCGTCCACAAGGGCAAGCGCATGGCGGGTCAGATGGGCAACGAGAAGGTCACCCAGCAGAACCTCCAGCTCCTCCGCATCCTCGAGGAGGATGGTTGCATCCTCGTTCGCGGCGCGGTCCCGGGCTCGGCCAACGAGTACGTCGTCGTGACCAAGGCCGCGACGCGCACCAAGTACCAGCGCAAGGGCATGGGCAAGGAAGAGGTTCGCTCGAAGAACCCGCTCAAGGCTTCGAAGAAGGCGGCTGCGGGTAAGTAATACCGGCGCAGTCCAATTTGCCGGCCCGGCGCGGAAGCGTCCGGGCCTTTTGATTTTCTTATGACGAAACGTCTCGACGATCGCAGCACGCGCCACGATCGCTTTCACCAGAAAGCGAAGAAGGAGGGCTTCCTCGCGCGCGCTGTCTACAAGCTCCAGGAGATCGACGAGAAGCACCGCATCTTCGACGGCGGTCACCGGGTGCTCGACCTCGGCTGCTCGCCGGGCTCGTGGCTCCAGTACGCGAGCCAGACGATCGGCGAGCGCGCGGTGATCGTTGGTC
>JACCRC010000095.1 GCA_013813765.1 Deltaproteobacteria bacterium
GCCCACATCGGTCCGCCGCTCGGACCGTCGCTCATCGCATCGCTGCCGCCACCGCTGCCACCGCCACCGCCGCCGGTATCACCGACGCTGCACGCGGCGAGCACGCAGCACGCGAGAACGGCACGCATCCGGCTAGAGACCGGCGTGCGCCTTGATGTGGACGACGGCGTCGAGCTTGCCCTGCGGCACCGGGGTGCCGTTCCGCACGACGATCGTCGAGCCGACCAGCACGTTGAACGGAGTCTTGAACGTGCTCATGATGTTCACGAGCTCGGCCTTGCCGTTCGCGTTGAACGCGATGTTCTGCGGCGCGGTGGTCGTGGTGCCGGCGGGCACCGCGGCGATCGTCCCGATCTCCTTCGCGAGCGGATCCTTCGGGTTCATCACCGACATCGGAGCGACGTAGACCTTCATCTCCGGCGTCGCCACGTTGAGCGTGTTCGCGGTGACCTCGTACGTGACGCTGTCGACCGTCACCTTGATCACCGGCTCGTCGTTGATCGACTTCAGCTCGGGCTTCTCCGTGATCAGATCGATCGGGCGGTAGAGGCTGACGTCGAGCGAGAGATCGCAGGTCTGCGTGCTCGCATTGCACGATCCGGAGCAGCCCATCTGACACGCCTGCATCGCGGCCGACGCGCATACCGTCGGCTGGCTCGAGCAGTTCGTGGACAGCAACACGTTCGCCTGCTGTTGGTTCACCTGCCAACCGTTGGCGTCGATGGTGAAGTTCTTGTCGGGGAGCGTCAGGTCAAAGTTCGTGACGTCCGAGCTGATCAGCCCGCAGCCGACAGGACCCGTCCCGAGGCTGGCCACGAGTAACAGCGATACTCTAGTCACGGGCCCATGATAGCACCCGCTCCGTCGGTGAACGCAGTTTGCGGAGCTTGCCGCGTGACCGCAGTTACACCTACAGCGAGCCCACCAGCTGTTCCGCGACGGTCCACGGGTCCGCCGTGTGATCTGCGATCGACCGTGCAATCTCCGTGAGGCCGCCACGTGCGCTCATGGCCTTCGTCGCGCGATCCGCGAGCAGCGCCCTGACCAGCTCCCCGAGGTGAGCCTGCGCACGCGCGGTGGCACGATCGGCTGCCGCTGGGCCTTGCCAGACCTTCGCGCGATGCGCCTCGACCGCCGCTGCGAGCTCGGCGATGCCCGAGCCTGCCGACGTGCCCTTCGTCGCGATCGTCCGCACGATCTCGACCTCCTTGCGCTCGCCGCTCGCACGCAGGTCGAGCATGTGCAGCAGGTCGCGCTCCGTGCGATCCGCGCCCTCGCGATCCGACTTGTTGACGACCAGCACATCGGCGACCTCGAGCAGGCCGCTCTTGATCGCCTGGATGTCGTCGCCGAGTCCGGGCACGGTGACGACCACCGTCGTGTGCGCGGCCTTCATCACATCGACCTCGTCCTGCCCGACGCCGACCGTCTCGATCAGCACGCGCTCGAAGCCCATCGCATCGAGCACGTGCGCGACATCGAACGTCGAGCGCGACAGCCCGCCGAGGTGACCGCGCGTCGCGAGGCTGCGGATGAACACACCCGGATCGAGCGCGTGACGCTGCATGCGAATGCGATCGCCGAGGATCGCGCCTCCGGAGAACGGCGACGTCGGATCGACGCACACCACGCCGACCTTCTCACCCGCCGCCCGGTAGTGCGCGATCAGCGCATCGACGACCGTCGACTTGCCCGCACCGGGATTGCCGGTGATGCCGACGAGGTACGCCTTGCCCGTGTGCGGGAACAGCGCCTTCAGCGCGTCGAGCGCGCTCGGCTTGCGGTCGTCGAGGTCGCGCATGAGACGCGCAGCGGTGCGGACGTCGCCCGCGAGGACTTGTTCGATGGTCATGGCGTGGGGGGCTTCTTGAATCGCTGCTCGGGTCCGGCGGGCGTGTAGATCTGGAGCGCGCGCACATCGGCGCTCGCGGTGAAGCTGTGCTTGGTCGCCTGCGGGATCTGGACGACGCTCGTCGGAGTCACCGCGAGCTGCACGCCGGCAACCGTCATCGTGCCGCTGCCCGTCAGGATGTACAGCATCTCGGTCTCGTTCTGGTGCACGTGCTCGGCAACCGTCGCCCCTTTCGGCAGCGTGAGGATCGACGCAGAGAAGGTCTTCTCGCTCGTGACCGCGGGCTCGGCGTAGATCAACGCCGGACCGTACTGCTTCGCGTTCTTCGCCGGCAACAGCGTCGCGCCCACCGGCGCCGAGAGCACCGCATCGAGCGGCGGCGTTGGCAACGCACCGACACGCGCGGAGCCCTCGCGGCCGCCGGGGAACATCACGATCACCGCGCGCACATCCGTCGTGCCGGCAATGACCTCGCGCGCGCCGCCCTTACGCACCCACGCCATGTCGCCCGCTGCGACCTGCCGCTTGCCTTGCGCACCGACGGCACCCACCGTCGCCGGGCCGAGGAAGTACCAGAGCTCGGTGCGATCCGCGGTGCGCATCCCCGTCGTGCCGCCCGCCTGCAGCGCGAGCTCGAACATCGAGGCGTCATCGTTGCCGGTGTTCGCGGAATCGAGCAGCACCGAGACGCTGACCTTGCCCTGCCCGTTCCACGCGATCAGTTTTCGATCGATCACGCTCTGGCCATCCGGCGCGCGGAACCGGAACGGCAGCTGGATTGCCTGGCCATACAGCGGCGGTGCCCACGGATAGCTCTGCAGCACCGCGACCACGCAGCTCGCGAGCCGCGGATTACGCGAGGTGTCCTCGACGATCGTCGCCGCGGTGGGCGGGCCGATGTCGATCATCACCTTCAGCTCGCCCTCGATATCGAAGCGCTCGGTCGCCGCGGAGGCCCAGCAGGCCTGCACGCCCTCGTCGAGCTCGTTCATCGCCTTCTGGATCGCGGCGAGCTTCTCGTCGTCCGTCGCAGTGGGCGCATCGACCGGAACCGGCCTGAGCGGCGGTGGCGTCACTGGCTTCGCGGGCGGCGAGCTGCACGCCGCGACGAGCACCAGCGGTGCGAGTCTCATCAGGCGACCTTGGGCCGCAGGACGTTCTCGACCCAGTCGATGATGTCGTTCGTGCTCGCGCCCGGCGTGAAGATCCTCGCGACCCCCATCTCCGTCAGCTTCGGCAGATCATCCTTCGGCACGATGCCGCCACCGAACACCACGCAGTCGCCGACGCCGCGCGCCTTCAGCGCAGCGATCACCGCGGGGAACAGCGTCATGTGCGCGCCCGACATGATCGAGAGGCCGACCGCATCGACCGCTTCCTGCACCGCGGCCGCCGCTATCATCTCGGGCGTCTGGTGAAGGCCCGTGTAGACGACCTCGTAGCCCGCGTCCGCGAGTGCCCGCGCGACGATCTTGGCTCCGCGGTCGTGACCATCCAGACCCGGCTTGGCGACAAGGATACGGAGCTTGCGCGGGGCTTCGGACATGGCCGGAAGGTCGCCCGAACCGGCCCCTCAGGCAAGCCCGGTCAGCTGCGGTCGAGGGTGGGCACCTGCGAACCCGTCACTGTGCCCGCAGCAAGTTCCGCGCGATGACGAGGCGCTGGATCTCGCTCGTTCCCTCGTAGATCCGGGCCGCGCGAACGTCGCGAAGCATCCGCTCGACGGGGAAATCCCGCACGTAGCCGTAGCCGCCATGCACTTGCAGCGCGATGTCACAGATCTGCCAGGCGCGCTCGGTGGCGAACAGCTTCGCCATCGCCGCGTGCTGCGAGAACGGCTGCTTCGCGTCCTTCGTCGCGGCCGCCCGAAGCGTCATCAGCGTGGCCGCATCGAGCCACGTCGCGGCATCCGCCAGCATGTTCCCGATCGCCTGATGCTTGATGATCGCCTGGCCAAACGTCTGACGTTCACCCGCGTACCGCACCGCCGCCTCGAGCGCGCCCCGCGCAATCCCGATCGCCTGGCTCGCGATACCGATGCGCCCGCCATCGAGCGCCATCATCGCCAGCGCGAACCCGCCGCCCGGCTGGGCGAGGATCTGGTCCTCTCCCACCTCGACCTCCTCGAGCACCAGCTGAGCCGTGCTCGATCCGTGAAGCCCCATCTTCTCCTCGAGCCTCGCGACGGTGAGCCCCTTCGCGTTGCCCGGCACGACGAACGCCGTGATGCCCTTGTGTCCCGCGCCCGGCTCCGTCACCGCCCACACGATGATCGCGCCCGCGTGATCGCCGCTCGTGATCCACTGCTTCGATCCGCTGATCCGCCACGTGCTGCCCGACTTCACCGCGGTCGTGCGCATCGCGGCCGCATCGCTGCCCGTCTCCGGCTCGCTGAGCCCGAAAGCGCCCGCGATCAGCTCTCCGCTGACGATCCTCGGCACCCACTGCTTCGCCAGCTCCGGCGTGGCATTCGCGGCGATGAGCTCGGCCACCATGTTCGTGACGCTCACCGCGACGGAAACGCTCGCGTCGCCGCGCCCCAGCTCCATCATCGCGAGCGAGTACGCGATCGTGCCCATGCCGCTACCGCCCAGCTCCTCGGGCACCGCGACTCCGAGCAGCCCGAGCGCCGCCAGCTCCTTCAGCTCGGCGACCGGGAACTCTCCCGATACGTCACGTGCCGCAGCCTTCGGCAGCAGGAGCCGCTCGGCCGCATCGCGTGCGGTGCGCTGGACGAGCAGCTGCTCCTCTGTCGGCGTGAAGTCCATTACGCCGTGAATCTTCCACAGCTAGCCGGCCCAGCCAAGGGCCTGCGGTGTTCCTACTCGTATCGCTGCAACTCGACACGAAGCGCGTGCTCGAGTACGTCGAACGAGACGACCACACCGCGCATTTCTGGCGTCGGAAGTACCCCGCCTCGAGAGCGTTCATCGCCGCCGCTGCAGCGATTCGAGGATCGCGATCGTATCCGGCGGTATGACCCGCGTCGCCAGCAGGCGCTCCAGCTCGTCTGGAGAACGCTGCTCGGTCATTCTCTCGGGGGCAAACGCCACAGACCGAGGATGGCACTCGCCGCTACAGCATCGAGAGCTGCAGATTCGTCAGCGTGCCGCGGCCGTGCTTGCGCGCCTCGGCCTTGCGCTCGAGCGCTTCGATCACGGCGGCCGAGAAGTCGACCTTCTCGAACTTCGCCGCGCTGCCGAGGCCGCCGGGGGAGAACACGTTGATCTCCATCAGCTTGTCTCCGACGATGTCGAGCCCGACGAGGAACATGCCGTCCTCGATGATCTTCGGGCGCACGATCTCGGCGAGCTGCAGCATCTCGTCGGTGATCGTTGCCTTCGCGAGCCGCCCGCCCGCGTGGAGGTTCGAGCGCACGTCGCCCTTCGCGGAGATCCGGCGGAACGCGCAGTACTTGCCGTCGACGATCAGGGGCTGACCGTTCATCAGGAAGAAGCGGGTGTCGCCGTCCTTCGCCGCCGGAAGGTACTCCTGCGCGATCGCGTAGCCGTCGCGCGTGACGGCCTCGATGATCTGGTTGAGGTTGCCCTTCGTGTTGGGCTTCACCACGAAGACGTTCGTGCCGCCCGAGCCTTGCAGGGGCTTGATGCAGGCCTTGCCGCCCTCGTCGTCGACGAACTTCTTGATGTCGTCGGGGTTGCGCGAGATCAGGCACCGAGGACGGACGGCCTCGGGGAAGTGCTGGAAGTACATCTTGTTGATCGCGCTCGCGAGCGCGTGCGGATCGTTCACGACGATCACGCCGCGAGCGGCGGCACGCTGACCGAAGATGTAGCCGGCGCTCTGCGCCCACGGGCGGACGCCGAGGTCCGCGGCCGGGTCGTTGCGAAGCATCAGCACGTCGAGGTCATCGACGGCGATCCGCTCCACCTTCGCCTTTGGACCCTGGAGGTCTTTCAGGTAGGTGGCCGTCGTGCGGTACGACTTGCGAGGCACGCTGCGGGCCCAGGCGCGCACGGAGTCGTCGGCGTCGTTGCCGAAGTCACCGACGGACATGAGCCACGGCTCGTGTCCCATCTCGAGCGCGGAGAGCCCGAGGCGCGTGGTGGTGTAGCCAGTCTCCTCGGTGGCGATGTCGTTACAGACAAACCCGATCTTCATGCGATGGACTCCGTACCTGATGACAGGTCGAGCACGCGGAGGCCGGCGGCCGCGCGCGCTAGACCGAGCTGGGTGTGCGGCGCGTCGAGCCACCGCGGGATGAGGGCCGGCCCGCGCAGCACCTCACGGCGAACGAGCTCCTCCACGATCGGCACCTGATCGAGCGCGAGCTTGCCGACGAGCAGCGGCCGGATGTCGCCGCCGTCACGGAGGTAGCCCAGGAGCTGCGAGAGACCGCGCAGGTAGATCGCGTCCTTCGTCAGCCCACCGCCGCGGAACACGCGCACCGCGATGTTGAACGCCGAGCGAAGCGACAGACGGTGCTGGTCGGTGAGCTCCGCGACGACGTCCACGAATGACACACCGTCGGTCAGGCGGCGTACCGCGACGACACGCGCGGCGATCAGGCGAAGGCGCGCCGCATCGAGTCCACCGACGAGGAACTCGACGAAGGTCGCGAGACCTTCCTGCAGGGACTCGTAGCCGGCGAGCCCGGAGGCGAACACACGCAGCGGCTGCGCGCTCCCGTTCGCGTAGGTCACGACGTGCGTCCCGAGCTCGTGCTGCAGCAGCGCCTCGACGCGATGTGCGGGCACGTCGAGCGTCGCCGGCACGAGCATGTCGCCGTGCGAGACGATGAGCGACGACACGTCTGCCCGCACGCAGATCTTCGTCGTCAGCTCGGGAAGCAGAGCCTGGTAGTGCGCGAGCTCGGTCTGCGCCCGCGCGACGAAGTGATCCGCATTGCAGCGCTCCCCTGGACGGCGCTCCCCCGGCGCGACCTCGCGCAGGATCTCGAGCGCGTCGGCGAGTAGCTCGTCCTCGACGCCGCCGTAGAGCTGCAGGCTGCCGTAGAGGAAGCGCGGCGTGTCGCGGTCCTCGAGCAGCGACAGCTGTCGATCGAGCTCGCGCCGCTTGTCGTGCAGGAGCTGGGCGAGCGCGGGATCCTCGAGGCGCTCGAGCGGCAGGTCGTAGAGCTCGCGCTTCACGAGCGCCGGATCGACGTCGAGCATCCGGTAGTGAAGCGCAGGTGCGCGCGCGTGGCCGGATGCGCAGAACTCCTGCCACGCGGCTTCGGTGTTGATGGGCGTGACTGCGAGCAAGAAGTCGAACGAGGCGCTGATGTCCGCGAGCGCGAGATCCGAGTCGCGCACCGCGTTCACGGTGCGGCGGCGCCCGAGCATGTGGAAGTGCGCGGGCCGCAGGGGTGTCTGCACGCGCGCGAACTCGAAGAACGCACGTTGCAAGGCGTGCGCGAGCTCGCGGTGAAGCGCGCGCGCGATCACCGGGTACACCGCGCGATCGGATCGATACACCGGCGGCATCTCCAGCCCGATCACGAGCACGCCGGGCCGCGGCGCGAGCAGCGTGGGCAGGCCCGCAGGAGCGATGACGTCCGTTACCACCACCTCGACTATCGGCGGCGCTGCGGGCAGCTCGAGCGCGCGCAGTGCCGCCGCGAGCGCCCCGACGGTGGTCGCCGAACGATCGGCGTGCCCCACCAGGATCCGCATGCAGGTCTCCGGCGCCGGCGCCGCCCACAGCTCGAGTACCAGGCACGCGCCGCTCGAGTCCGCGAGCGCGGTCGTGATCGCGCCGACGAGCTCGGTCACGTCG
>JACCRC010000102.1 GCA_013813765.1 Deltaproteobacteria bacterium
ATTCTCTCGGCGAGACGCAGGCCGCGATCGCCAACCAGAGCGTTGCGCTGCCGCCCGGCATTATCGCTCGACAGGTATGGATGGCGTACATCGCGGCGTTCGTTGCTGGGCGTGCGGTCGAGACCGCAGACCAGGGAGAGCAGGTCGTTGTCGAGAGCGACGTGCTCGCGCACTACGTCCTTCGATGTGCTACCGCGCTGGCTGGCGATGCGAGTGGTGGCCTCCTGCGGGCGATCACAGCGGCGAGCTGGAAGACTCGCGATGGTGCGACGCTAACCGATGGACTCCGGTTCCTGGTCGTCGCGTGCTCATGGGCGGTCGCCTGGTTCGAGCAACGCTACGCCGCGACTGGATGGTCACCCGATGACGACGCGCGCGAGGCCGTTGGAATCCACGATGCGATCCCACTACTCGTGCTTGCTCGGCTGATCGGCGTCTGCGATGACAATACAGAACCGGACTTCTCGGACGCGCGTCGTCGACTCAGCGCGTGGAGCGATGTCGGCGCGGATGCTGTCGAGCAGGCGTATCAACGCGCTCGGAAGCTCGCAGCATGGTTGGTGACCATCGAGCGTGAGCCGTTCGCGGTGCCGAAAAGCACGCACACGCCGGCCGTGGGCTCCGTCGTGCGCCTTCATGGCACCGGCGTTGCGGTAGTGCTGCGCATCGATGGCGAGAAGCTGTGGGTCTCGATGCTGAGCCGGCCAAATAAGCCGGCCGTGAAGTTCACGACTTCATGGACACGGCCGGTTCAAGCTCCGGCCGTCGGTGCCTTGATGTTGGCACCAATACCCGCGGAGCTATTCGGATAGCGAGAAGAGGCGCTCGGGCGATAGGAGTAGCGGCCCGGAAGGAAGCGGCCAGCAAGCGCAGAGATTTGCTGCGGGAGTGGCGAGAAGCCTCGCCGGCGATCGGGGATCGTCAGACCCCCTTGGCAAGATCCAGGCGTCATCAGAAGTGCGTCCGGCGCTCGGAGAAATGAAGTGGCAGCCTTTCAGGTCGACATCGGCATCTTGACCATCCGCGACGATGAAAATCGCGCGGTATTGGACGCGTTTCCCGATCGAATCGGCTCAGGCGTTCACAAGGGAAAGAACCGCGACTACGCGATCCGCTTCGCGGACGCCGGGCGCGGCGCGCGATACCGCATCGCCATCGTGCGTCAGCCCGAGCAAGGAACAGGCGAGGCCCAGGACGTGACGCGTGACATGTTGGAGGACGTCGACCCTTCGATGATCCTCGTCGTCGGCATTGCGGGTGGTCTGCCGTCCGACGATCTGACGCTGGGTGACATTGTTCTTTCCACGCGCGTCCACGACTACACCGTGGAGGCACGGAAGGCGCGTGGGAAAACGAGCTACGCGATCGCGGGCGGCCCAATGGCGAAGGCGGTCACCGCGAGCATCGCAAATCTCGCGGCACGGGAGGCCGAGATGGGGCCATGGACGGATGGACTTCCCGAGAAGCCGAGAGTTGTTTGGAATCGCACTGACTCGGTCTACGGGCCGAAGAAATGGGCGCGCGAGCTTCGCGAGAAACTGGAAGGCCATCACGGCAAGCTCTCGGTCACACGCGCTCCAATCTTCGCGATTGGTCCGATCGCGTCGAGCGATCGTCTCGTGAAGGATCCGAAGGTGCTGTTCCCTTGGATCGAGACAGCGCGCAACCTGCTCGCGGTGGAAATGGAGTCGTGCGGTGCTTATCGCGCCACGCGCGAACGCTGCGCCATGCTCGCGATTCGTGCGTTGAGCGACATTGTCGGGCTTGCGCGCTCCAATGCCTGGACGAAGTACGCATGCCTTTCCGCGGCAGCGTTCACACGCGGGTACTTGAAGACGCGCCCAGTCGAGACACGAGGAACTGGCGACGAAGGCCGAAATCCTGCGCCTGCGCAGCGAACCGCCGCGGATGATCAGAGCGAGGTAGAGCTCGACGTGCTCTACAGCAACCTGGTTCCGCTCGCTGAGTATCCACCACGGATCTACAGCGCGCCCGCAACGGTGTCGACATACAAGCAGGCGTGGGCGGTGCTGCGGAAGACCCGAAGCAAGGCCCGAATTCCCAGCTCTTGGATCCTCCACAACAACATGATCCACAGCTTCACGGATCCCGAGGAATCAAGGTTGGAACACATCGTCGACGCTGGCGGCATCGAGTCCAATCCGTCGTCGGAGTGGGTGATGTCGGAAGACCCGGACCGCCAGCGCCTCTTCATCCAGCTCCTCAACGGTGCGCTGCGGAGCGATCTGGATTGCAAGAATGTGTGGTTCTTCTCAGACGACAAGGTCTATGCCTTTGCGGGCCGCCTGGAGGACGAACCGCTTCAGTACCGCTACCAGAATATCCGACAGCGCAGCGCGATCACGGTGATCACGCACTACACGCATCAGGCGGCGGACGGCACCTCCTATCCATACCTGCGCCATCTCGCATTTGCAGGTCGCTTCCGTCGGATCGACAACGCGTTCTATCTCGAGGTGACCCCCACGTACCGATTCACCTCCGACGGCAAGCGCAAGGACCACTTTCACGACACTCGCGTGAGCGGCATCAAACGACTCGAGAGAAATCGCGCCGTCCTGAGCCAGGTGCGTCTTTGGAATGACGTCTTGTTGGCACGACTCGCGGACGACGAGCAGTTGCTCGGTTTCGCTCAGGCATTGTCGTTCGAGTACGTTCCGAAGTTCGATGTGCAGCTCGTGTCGTGGGAGGAATACCCCGACGAGGACGAAGGCGACGTTCCCAACGACGACGGCGAATCTCTTCAGGGAGCGAGCCCGTGAAGCTGCACGTTCTCGACGAGCCGCCGCTGATGTTCGGCAATGGTGGCCGGCACATCGACATCAAAGCCGGCATCGCAACGCATGGCACCTTCGATCTGCGCTCCGGAACCGTCCCGACGCCGATTGGCATCGGTCTCGTCGGTACCAGCTTCACGGTCGACGGGGTTCGCGACTGGCTAGAGTCGTGCCGCAACGGAGTTGCCTCAACCGAAGCGAACCTCGTTGAGTTACGGCCTCGGTTTCCTGGCATGCAGGACGCGCTGTTCGGGACGCAGCTGAACATCACTGATGCGGCTACACGCGTCGTGTCGCGCCATGAACTGTCGACGGCGCTGGCTGGTCGTCATCGGATGCGCGCGGTTGGTGAGCTGTTTCTTGATCACGCGAGAGACCTCGCAGAGCGTTCGGGGATTCACGTGGTGATCGTCGCGCCGCCGGTCGAGGTCTTCACGATGGTTGACGATCCAGAGCGCGAGGTCGATCCGGTCCTCGATGACAGCGAGGATGAGGCTCCCGTGTATAAATCGAATTTCCACGACGCGTTCAAAGCTCACGCCCTCGATCTCGCGGCGCCATGTCAGATCGTTCGGCCGGACACATACGGAGGAGGGTCGACTCGAGTTCGCAAGAAGGGCGGTAAGAGCGATCGGAAGCCCTCTCTCCAGGATCCGGCAACGAGGGCGTGGAACTTTCACACTGCCCTGTACTACAAGGCCGGCGGGGTTCCGTGGCGGCTTGTGCGCCGAGCCGCCGCTCTCGACACATGTTACGTCGGCACGAGCTTCTACAAGAGTCTCGACGGCGAGCGACTTCTTACCAGCATCGCGCAGGTGTTCAACGAGCGTGGCGAAGGACTGATCGTCCAGGGCGGTAACGCTCGCATCGATCGCCGCGATCGCACGGCCCACTTGAGCGCCGACGATGCACAGACCCTCCTGGCGCGCGGGTTGAACAGCTATCGGCGCGAGCACCGGAACATGCCGGCACGAGTGGTGGTCCACAAGACGTCGTACTTTGACGCCGCCGAGATCGAAGGGTTCCGGCAGGCCGCGCGCGATGAGCGGGTCGAGCTCTTGGACCTCGTCTCCGTCCGTCGCGCTGGCGCACGTCTGTTTCGGGCCGCGGAGCACGCCGTCCAGCGCGGGACCACCCTCCAGACAGACGGCCGGTCGGGGCTGATCTACCTCAAGGGTACCGTGCCGTATTTTCGAACGTACCCAGGTATGTATGTGCCGCGGGCGCTGGAGTACACGCGCGACGACGGCACGACCTCGCCGCTGGAGCTTGCCAAGGAGTTGCTCGAACTCTCGAAGCTCAACTTCAACAACACGCAATTCGACAGCGGAGACCCGATAACCGTGCGCGCCGCGCGTCGCGTCGGTGACATCCTTAAGCACGTCGGTGCGGACAAGTCCGTGCAGTCGCGCTTCCGCTACTTCACGTAAGCCGCTGAGTCCGAGAATGACGACGAACGGCAACGCGGTCGGCAAATGAAGGCCAGGCCAAAACGGGCGCACAAACGCCGTACAGGTGCGCGCGAGGCGTTCGCATCCTCGTCCGCGCCGCGGACACCTTCATTCAAGGTCGTCTTCGTCGTCTTCGTCTCCCTCCTCGCCATTGAGCGCGGGTGAACGCGCTTGCCGCTCGGCGTCTTCCTTCTCCATCTCTTGAATGCGCCGTCGGACTTCGATCCACAAGTGCGCGCTGCCGAAGAACTGCACCGCGGTTTCATACTCGGCCATCATCTTCTTCACGCTGAAGTTCAGGAGCGTCGCTGGCCGCTCGTACATGTTGCCGACAAGGTCGAGCGGATAGCGGGTGGTCATTGCGGTCGAATCGATTTCCTCGAATGCCTGAACAATCGCCTTCACGCGTTCAGCCTCGTCATCGCTCCACACCTCGGGTCCCCACGATGCTTTGATTAGCGGGAGCGCGTCGGGCCACAGCAGCATCAGCTTGTGTGTGGCATGAACATTCGGAGTGATGCCAGCAAGCCGACGGCCGGCATCGATGATCGTCTTCAGCTCTAGTTCGAGCGAGTGCCTGCAAAGCTGGAGCAGTGCGAGTGTCGGAGCTGGCGACTCCGGCCTGTGCGAATCACCAACGATCGTCGCTGCGCGATGAAAGTCGAACGCTAGCGCGGCCCAGGTCGATTCCGCCGCTACTTGTCCCCAATCATCGAGGTTGCCTTCTGCGAACAGGACGGAACGCGCGCCGCCTCGCGCTGCGAGGGCCTCCTCATACTGGCGCGCGCTCTCGATGCGCTGGCCAACATCGTTGGCGAGAAGTTGCTTCGTGATCGTCCTCCGCTGGATACGATGCGGGTCGATCTTGAGCTGCTCGGCGGGCGTTCGCTGCACGTGCAGAAGAAAATCCTTCCGCACCAGCGCAGCCCGTGACATCTCGGCCGCAGCCTCCTCGGAGGCGCTTACCCCGATCGCAGGTGCGAGGCGAAGTTCCCACTCGTATTCGCCGGCGCGGATCCTGTCGAGCACGGCATCCGCGATGCCCAGGTCGCGCAGAGCTTGTTCGGTGAGTGGTCCCAGCGCCATGGTTCATACTCCTCGGTGTTTCGGCGCACGGCAACGACGTGCCCGCAGGTGCAAGGCTCTGACGGTGGATGCTCATGGGGGAGGGGTGGCGGTTGTTGTCTCCGCATGAAGAGCCCAAGTTGCTCGTGACCGGTCATGCCGTATACTTGTGAGAGGTCGTGCATGGTGCACGGCCGTGACAACCAGATAGCTGTTCGTCGACAGGAAGCCTGCGGGGATGAATGCCGCAGGCGCAGGCATGACGATTCAACGCGACAGCCGAGCCGGGATTCGGCCAAGCGGAGAACGACCCAACACGAACGCCGGGATGGATGCCGGCGCGAGTGAACGAGAAGATCCAACACGGACGTCGTCGGGATGGACTCCGACGCGAGTGATCGAGAAGAGCCAACGCGAACGCCAGGTGGGCTCTGGCGCGAGCGACTAGAGAGACCCAACCCGCGCAGCCAACGCGGCAATGAGACCGACGTCGATGAGGCAACAGCTCCTACCGCCGGGAAGACCGGCAGGAGCCGTTTCCTATGTCCGAGGTCCTGAAGAAGTCCGAAGCCCAGTCCCAGTCCGAATCCAACACCGTGGTCGACCCGCGCACGCTGCATTGGAGCCCGCTGTATCGCGGGCTGACGTTCGTCGCGTTCGCCGAGCCATACGCATCGCCGGTCTACTCGGCCATGGCGCTTGCCGCGGCGAGCGCCTCGATGGTGCTGAGCTTCACCGTGTGGATCGGTTTGCTCGCGATCGCGATGCCACTCACGATCGTCGCCGCCGTGCTGATAGCCGGCACGGCGATGAAGTCGTGGACGCAAAAGAAGGCGAGGAAGGAACTCGGTGCACGCCGTCGCGCTGAAGCTCGTCGTCAACGTCGCGCCAGCGATAAAATGCAGTAAAAATCGATAGATACACTGGCGAATCTCGCCCCCGCTACCATACTTCTTTGAGACCTCGGCCCCGCTGCTCAGGCCGAGGCTCTCAAGAGGACGAAGAACCGCGCGGCACTCGTAGCCGCGCGGTGCCGTTTTCGGGGTCAACTTGACCGGCGACATGATCGCCGCGAGCGCCTCGCGGCCAGCCAACGGGTCCGCTTCCAGCGTGCCGACCAGGTCTGCAAGGAGCCCTCTGACCTGAGCT
This sequence comes from Deltaproteobacteria bacterium, assembly GCA_013813765.1. Classification (GTDB taxonomy): domain Bacteria; phylum Myxococcota_A; class Polyangia; order Haliangiales; family Haliangiaceae; genus JABFXX01. The sequence goes on from JACCRC010000102.1 coordinate 6,464, forward strand.
TCGGTCGGCGCCTTCACCGACTGCCCAACGTCGCCCGCGCGACGCGCAGCCTTGAGCTCCGCGAGCCGCCGCTCCTCGTCTCCGAGCTTCTGGAGTAGCGCCGCGCTCGCGGACATCGCGGCCAGGGCCTCGGTGAGGTTGCGGATGCGTCCCTCGATCTCGGCGATCATCGCCGGAGTCGCGCTCGACTCCGTGGGCTTCGCGAGCCGCTGCACCTTCGCCGCGATGCTGTTCGTGAGCCGCGTGATCGTCTCCGGCGCGGTGAACAACTCGCGCAGCGACTCGAGCAACGCGCCGGTGGTCCGCTTCTCGGAGATGGTCAGCGAGTTGCCGCAGATGCTCTCGCCGCGGGAGTAGTAGTTCGTGCAACCGAACGTCACGCAGCGCGTTCCGTTGGCGAGCACGCGCCCTCCGATGATCGACATCGGGCCTTCGCACGTGCCGCAGCGGAGCAGACCGCTCACCAGGTAGACGTGCTTGCCCGTACCGGGCGGACGACCGGGACGAAGCGAGCTGCCTTCGACCGCCGCTTGCTTGCGGAGGCGCGTCTCCACCCGCTGCCACGTCGTGGTGTCGACGATCACGAGGTCGGGGCAATCGCGGACGACGGATCAGCAACGTGTCGCCGGTGAAGACGGCTCCCGGTACGACAAGGGAAAGACTGTCATCGGTGTGACCCGGCGTCGCCCAGTGCCGTGATGGTTGTCCCACCGACCTGGAGCGTGCTGCCATGTTGGAGGTGGATGTCGACACACGGCGCGCCTGCGGCGCTCGCGGCCGTCTTCGCACCGGTCCGCTCGCGAATCATGCCGGCGGCCGTGATGTGGTCGGCGTGGACGTGGGTTTCGATGACAAACGCGAGGTCAAGCCCGAGCTCTCGGACCAGCGCCGGTCGCGCTCGATCTGCTCACGAACGGGATCGATCAACGCCGCGATGCCAGCGTCCAACACGAGGTACGTGTACGTCGAGCTTTCCCGATCGAACAGCTGGCGGATCTGCATGACCTAATGTCGTGCATCGACGGTGCCACGGCGCTTTGCCGCGAAATGGCTACGAAACAGCCGCGCGGCTCTGTTCGTGAAACAACATGAAACGCGCGGCGTTTTGCCGGGTTGCAAGGGTGTCAGCGGCGGAGCCGGTCGGCGACGGCAAAGGCGAGCACGGTCGTCGCGAGGCCGGCAACCCAGGGCCATGGCGACGTCCGTGTGGCCTTCGGCAATGTCACCTTGCCGCGGTCACCCGCTTCGAGCACCGGCTTCATCCTCGGGTATGCACGTACGAACAGCGCAGCGCCTGTCAGCATGCCGAGGAGACCGGCGACTGCGTCGCGACGACCTTCGCCGACCGCAGCGATCGTCGTCCCAGGACAGTAGCCAGTCACCGCCATGCCCGACCCGAACAGCACCGCGCCGCCAAGAATCGACACGAGGCGTAGCGGCTTGATGTCGTAGGTCGCGCGTCCGCTCTGCACGAGCGCATGAACGCCGACGGCGCCGACCGCCATCGCCGTCCCCATGACCTTCGCCACGGTCGCGTCACGCAGCAGCAGCTGATCGAGAATGACCTCGTACTTCCCGACGCGGCCTTTCTGAAGCAGCGCACCGAACGCGACCCCGGTGCCGAGGCCGAGGATCAACTTGCCGGCAGGTTCAATGCGCACGAGCCGCCGCCTTTCCAAAGAGTGCCCGCGCGACGCCAGCCGCTGCCGCCGCCATCACTGGGGAGAATATCCAGCTCGACGCCGCGAGCTGTTGCGTGCCGCTGATCGCGTGACCACTCGTGCAGCCCTTGGCCACGCGCGCGCCGAACATCATGAGAGCACCGCCGATGAACGCGCCGACGTCACGTGTGACGCTCGACGATCCGAATCGCGAGGCCCACACAGCGGGAACACGCTCCGCCTCGCGATCCCCCGATGCAGTCGAGCTGAGCCAGCTGCCGAGGGCAACGCCCGCCGCGAGCATCCATTCCCAGTCGAGTTTCGGCACTTCTTCGTTCTTGGCGAGGTACGCGTTGACGCCCGATGCCTTCGGCGCGAATCGCTGGCCGAGGCCCGCAGCCGTGTTCTCGAACGCCGTCGTGATGCCGATCGGCTTCTTCGCCGTGAGGAAGCTTATCCAGCTCAACACGCCGATGCCCGCACCGACGGCATAGGGTGACCACGATTTCTTCTCGAGGATGTTCATTCGCGTTTCCCTTCAATGTCTGGTGTGGTCACGCTGTGGTCGCTGCCCTTTGTCGTCGGCAGCTCGAGCTTTGTCCAGGCTGTCATACCGCCGAGCAGGTTCTTGACGTTGTGGTAGCCGTTGCGCCGCAGGATGCTCGCCGCGAGCCCGGCACGATGGCCAACGCTACAGACAACCGCGATCGTCGCCTTGCGGTCGAGGTCGTCCTTGATGCGGCCGAGATGCTCTTCGGAATAGCCGACGTACAGGTGGCGCGCATCGGCGATGTGCCCTTCGTCCTCGAACTCCGTGTCGTCGCGAACGTCGAGCACGATGAACTTGTCCCGCGCGTCCGCGAGCTCGCGAGGCGCCACGGTCCCCGAATATGCCAACGGCTGCCCGGCGTCGCGCCACGCGGCGAAGCCACCGGCGAGCGCTCCCTGGATGTTGTCGACGCCGAGCCGCGCAAGCGAGAGCACCGCCGTCTCGAGCTGGTCCATGCTGTCGAGTACGAGGTAGACGGGCGTGGTCTGGTTCGCGAGCCAGCCGCCGAAGATGGCCATGCCTTCGAGCCAGACACTGTAGGACCCCGGGATGTGACCGCCGGCGAAGGCTTCGGGCTCGCGGCCGTCGAGCACGATGCCTTGCTTGATCTCCGACGCGAACTTCTTCGCCGGTAGCATCGGGATGCCATCGGGTTTCTTTGCCACGGGGATGCCGCCCTGGAGGTTCAGCCTCTCCATCCGACTGAAGTAGGGCGGTCGCGGAATGCGCTCGCGAAGCTTTGCCTCGATGAACGCAGCGCGGTCCTTGGTGAACACCGGATTGCACGTGCGTTCGAGGCCGAGCGTCGACTCGTCGCGCTCCGCAATATTGCCGCCACACACAGAGCCGGAGCCGTGCGCCGGCCACAGGAGCGTTTGGTCTCCGAGCGGCGCGATCTTCTCGTGCACGGCGTCGAACAGCACGCCGGCATGCTCGCGTGTCTTCTTCGGATCAGTCAGATCCGTGCGCCCGGTCTCGCCGATGAAGAGCGTGTCGCCGGTAAGGACGCCCCACGCGTGATCCGGGATGTCCTTGAGGAACACGGCGTACGAGGTGCTCTCCGGGGTGTGCCCCGGCGTGTGCAGCGCCTTGAACGTCAAACCGCCGGCAGTCAGCGTCTCGCGGTCCTTGAGGCGAATGTCGGAGTGACCGAACAGGGCGTGATCGAGTGAGACGATCTTCGCACCGGTCTTCTCGGCGATCTCTTTCGAGCCGATCACGAAGTCTTCCTGCCGGTGCGTCTCGATGACGTACTTGATGATCAGGTCGTTCTCGCGCGCGAGCGTCAGGTACTCCTCGACGTCGCGTCGTGGATCGACGAGCACGGCTTCTTGCTTGTCGCCGAGCAAGTACGCGTTATGTGCCAGCCCGGGAGTCTTGATGCGTTGGAAGAACATGACACCTCGCTGTTGTCTTGTTGCTGCACGTCATATGCCGGCGTAGGAGCGGGCAAGTGCGCGGTCGCGCTGCGTGGCTGAGGCGCACTTGCCTGCGTAGGAGCGGGCAAGTGCGCGGTCGTGCTGCGTGGCTGGGGCGCACATTCTCGGCGAAACGTTCAGCGACTCACGGTCGCCACGAGACCCAGTGCGGCACCGAGGCCGGTGCTGATCACGGGGTTCGCTTGCATCGCTCAACCGCTGTCGCAGCCGAAGAAGATGTAGAACGCGAATCCGGCGGCAGCGCCGGCGATTGTCCCGAGGATCGGTCGTATCCGACTCGGACGAAGCCGGGGAGGTGGTTCGAGCTCGTTCATCGGACAAGTCCGTCTAGCACGCGCGTAAGCCGTTCACGAACATCGTCGACGATCGGCGCCACGTCGGCACGGTTGACCACCGAGAACATCGCTTTCGGGTCGATGGTCGCAACCTCGACGTTGCCAGACTCATCTTCCGCAACGACGACGTTGCAGGGCAGGAGCGTGCCAATTGCAGGGTCCAGCTGGAGCGCGCGGTGCGCCAGACCCGGATTGCACGCCCCAAGAATCACGTAGGGGCGCGTGGTGACATCGAGCTTCTTGGCAAGGGTGGCCTTGACGTCGATCTCGGTGAGAACGCCGAAACCTTCCGTCGCCAGGCCCGCGCGCGTTGCTTCAACGACCTCGGCGAACGATCCCTTCACACGGCGACTCAAGCTGTACTGGCTGTTCTCGAACATGGGGTACCTCGCCGGCATTGAGTGCATCGGAGGTGCCAGCGAAGCCGCACGTGTTCAAGCGTCACACCGCGCACATGAAATGCGCCGAAGCGCTCTCGCGTTACGAGTCGGTGCCGATGCCCAGCTCCCGCATACGGCGCCACAGGGTCACGCGGAACAGCCACCGAGATCGAATCGCGCGTCCCGACCGGCAGTACCGAGCGCATCTCCAACCACAACGTCACCGTTGGTCCGGGTCTACTTCTGCCGCGTCTGCTCCGTGCATGACCGCCTGCACGCTGAGCATCGCGCCGACAGCGCCCTCGAAGCCCGGACGCTTTGACAGCTCAGCCCCGAAGCGCAACAAGTCATCGGCGTCTTGGATCGCGATGCTCAGCGATGTGAGGATGTCGCCCATCAATCGGCGAGCCCGTTGCTCGCCAAGGATGCGGATCATCTTGTTGAGGGCAAGCTCGTGAAGCTTGCCATCCATGTGGTCGCTTGCCGTCGGCATCAGGGGCGAAGCTTCTCGAGCTCCCTTTCCAACTGCGTGACGCGCTGCTCGGTCCGTTCTTTGTGGCGGCGAAGCTCCGAGATCTCTCGCGCGGTGTCATTGCTCTGCGTTGCCATCTCCTCCGCGAGTGCACGTGCGGCTCGGATGTCGTCGATGTCCGTGTTCGTTCCGAACCAGCGCACCACGCGCCCCGTCTTGTCGCGCAGCGGCGTGACACGGGTGAGGAACCAGCGCGGAAGCTTGTCCGTGCCGAGCAGCGGGAACTCCATCTCGAACGGCTCGCCCGATGCGAGCGAGTGCTTCCACCGATCCACGACCTGGGGCAGGAGCGCGGGGTCGTGCACCGTTTCCCAGCCCCAGCCCTGCATCTCTTCGAAGGTCGTACCGGTGTACTCGTACCAGCGACGATTGTAGAAGTCGATGAAGCCATCCGGCTGTGCGGTCCATGCTAGCTCCGGCAAGTTGTCGATGAACGTGCGGAACGTCTCTTCGCTTGCCTCGGCGCGAGCGCGCGCGGCGGTCTGACCTTCGAAGAGTCGCGCATTGTCGACGGCGATTGCTGCGAGCCGGGCGAACTCTTCTGCAAATGGCAATGCCTCTTGATCGTATGTCCGACCCGATTCGGCCTGCACCAATGTCAACGCGCCGAGCACTGTTCCCTTTGCGGTCAACGGAAGGATGACAAAGGACTTGATCCCGAGGCTCTTGATGATTGCGAGATGCTCGGCGTCCTTTGCACGGGTCTCGAGCAAGCCATCAGGAATCTCGCTGACTACCTCCGGCACGCCGGTGCGGATCACATTCGGCACGCCCGTTGGATCCGAAGCGCTCGTTGGATACCGGTCCCACAGCTGGTGCGCGAGCGCGACCTTGTCTGGATCAGAGTGCGCGACGGCGAGCCGCGCAAACGTGCCGTCCTCTCGTACCATATCCACCGCGCACCAGTCGCCGAGCGCGGGAACCGCGAGATCCGCGAGCCGTTGCAACGTCTCGCGATAGTCGAGCGATGACAGCAAGGTACGGCCGGCCTTCGCTAGGAAGGCATGTTTCTGTGCTTCCGTGTCGAGCTGCATGGTCACTTGCTCCGCCGATCGAGGTGTGCGCTCAGGATCCGTCATCGTTCAGTCCTCCGGAGGTCGAGCGAACATAGCCGTGGCCTGGTTCCTTCACCGGAGCAGCACCTCGAGCATGTCGTCCAGCTCGGGACCCGCGGCCGCCCTCCGCTCGGCAGGCGAGTGGCCGCGTACGTAGAGCGGGTTCAGTCGCGTAAGTGTCGCGCTGATGAACAGACTCTCGTGCGAAACTACGCCGTCGCGCACGGCTTCGCGAGGCAGCAGATCGCGGTGGTACTGGCAGATGCCTGAGAGCGCTGGCTGTTTGTGGAACAACTCCTCGAGGCGCCACTCGTAATCCAGAAGCTTCGAAAAGTCTTTCTCAGCCCCGAACTCCCAGGTCATGTCGCCGGTCGCAAATAGCCCAGCGTAGCCGTCGGCCAAGGCCGCATCGGCGGCATCCTCGAGCATGTGAATCATTCGATCGATGACGAAACGTCCTTCGGCGAGATGGTCATCGTCAGAAGCAAGGACGAGCGCGCCCCGCTTCACCTCGTGTTGAACGTCCGTACCCGCCGCGTAGAGCTGGGACGCGAACCCGGCAACCATCGGCGGGCTGTTGACGTACATGCAGCGCATCCCTGCATCGAGGTTACGTCGGATCGACGTGACGAGAGCCGGCAGGATCCGCGATGGCGGTCCGTCGTAGATCATGCACTGATGCCGAGCGGAAGCGTCCGTGGGCATGAGAACAGTGTGCCCCAATAAACTGCGCGCGCGAAGCCGATCTCAATGGCGTTCCGCGTTCGAAGCTTGAATGCCGATCGACGTGCCTTCGGGACCTTGCGTTGTCATCGATCATGACTGCCGCGGCCTTGCGCCAGGCGCACGAAGCGCAGCGCCGGAAGGACGAGTTCTTGGCGATGCTCGGACACGAGCTTCGCAATCCGCTCGCGCCGATCGTAACGGCGCTCCACCTGATGAAAGCGCGCGAAGACGGCTCCCGACATCGCGAGCGCGACATCATCGAGCGCCAGGTCATGCACATGATCAGACTCGTCGACGACCTGCTCGACGTCTCAAGGATCGTCAAGGGGCAACTCCAGCTCGCGAAGCGCGATGTCGATATCCGTGAAGTGGTCACACATGCAGTGGAGATGACGATGCCGTTATTCGAACAGCATGGGCATCACCTATCCGTGGATCTGCCGCCGGTCGCGGCCATCGTCGACGGCGACAGCTCGCGGCTGGCGCAGGTTGTCGCGAACCTGCTCGTCAACGCGGCGCGCTACACGCCGCCCGGTGGTCGCGTCGACGTCATGGTCACCTTGTTCCCTGCGGAAATTGAACTTGCAGTGCGGGACAACGGGCGTGGCATCGACGCAGAAGATCGGGAGCGCATCTTTGAGTTGTTCGTACGATCGGATCGCGACACGCCTTCACGGTCATGAAGGGCAGAGGGCTAGCGTTGCTCGTTCCGCCGCTCACCTATCGCGAAGCTGGCCTTCGTGGCGGCGGCGATCCAGATGCTGACGGCGGACAACTTCTGCGAGACCGTCGTTCTGAAGTACGACACAGCCGACGTCTATGGGATCAGCATCCAAAGCACGGGTTGGTACATCAAGCTGTGCATCGATCCCGACGTGCCCGCCGTCGCCGTGATCTCGTTCCATCCACCCATGTTTCCGATGACTACACCGGCGGGCGTGGTGAACCCGCCATGATCGTGGCTACACGTCGGGTTGCCAGACGTGATCGAGCGCGCTGAGGCGGCGCTTGGGATCCTCCGCGATCAACGCGAGCGCGCTCACCAGCTGTGCGCTTGCATCACCCCGCTTCGCGCGGACGCGTGACAGGTATCCGACGGAGAGACCGAGAACCTGCTCGAGACGCCGCTGCGAGACGTCTGCACTCGCGAGGATCTTTACGAGCGCGGCCTCAAGCCGCTTGTGCAGCTCGTCCGCGTACGCGCCCTGGAGCGCCTCGTCGAGCGCCTCGGCCGTCTTGGGATCGATCCACTCGTTCCCGCACTTGTCGCAGGTCGGAATGACGAGCGTGCTCGGCACGGTGAGCGCGGACATGTTCCGGTACGGCGTCTTCCGGCCCGCCTTCGCGAGGGGGCGGACCATTCCTTCGCCACATTCACGGCACCGGCGCGGCTTGAAAGTCATGGGGACCTCGATCTCCCACGAAACTGTGTGGGACTAAGTCCTATCATGGGTGGGACTCAGTCCTATGTCAATCGGTGACTCTCTTGGGCTCGTCTGGCTACAAGGCCGTCGCAAAACACAGCAAAACTCGACAGATACACTGGCGAATCGCGCCCCCCCGCTACCCCCCGCTACCACCCGCGCCACCCGCGCCACCCGATGGGTCATCGCCCGCCCCGAGTCAGGTCATCGATCGATACCGTCGGCGTTTTCGTGCGCAGCCGTAGGCCCTCGATCCCGCGCGCTCCCTTGGCGCCCTTGCGCGCACGGAGCGCGTGGTCGCGTTCGAGCAGGCCCTCGCGGAAGTTCTCGCGCTGCCACGCCTGCGCGCCCGTACGACTGCACCAGCTCGTGTACGCCGCAAAGAGCGCGGCGGTTGCGGTGAACACGCCAGGTGCCAGCTCGCACGCATCTTCGAGGAACGGCCCGAGGTGGTCTTGTTCGTCGCGGTACTCGCTTGTCGCAGCCTTCACGGCGGCCGGAACGCCGAGCCGCTCGCGTTGCCAGTCGACACAACCGCGCACAGCCCACGCGAGGATCCCGGCGGACTCGGCGCGCAGCTTGCGGCCAAGATCCGGATCGCGCTCGTCGGCCGGGATCGTGACCTCGAACGGCACGAGGCGGATGCGGCGCCACATCGCTTCCTCTTGCCCACGCACCCGCGGCCGGTGGTTCGCGCCAACGATCAGCTTGTGCGTGGGCACGAACGAAAAGAAGTCCTGCCGCATGAACCGGGCGGTGATCGTGTCCCCACCGGTGAGCGCCTTGACGGTGCGCTCATTCCATCGCGTGCTGCTGAAGTCCTTCCAGGACCCCATCGTGCGCGCGCTCAAGCGCCGCGAACCGGCATGCACGGCAGGCCTTCTGCTCGGGTTGCCTCGACCGAAACATCCGGTGCGAACCCGGTTGTCCGAGCTATTTCCCGAATGGCGACTGCGGGCCTGCGGTGCAGACTTCGTGTCGCCGAACATCGGGCTCCTGCGCCTCGGGTTTCTTGCCCGATGCCGCCTGCTCGGCGTCCCCGTCCTCGTGTGGACGGTCAACGATCCGGCGGCGATGGCGGCTGTCGTGAAAGCCCGCGTCGCCGGCATCATCACGGACGAGCCAGCGGCTTGTCTCGCCCTGCGCGACCGGGACGTCAGCGTGGCTTAGACTCGCCGCGTGGGACTCCTGACCTTCAGCATCAACGTCACCCTGGACGGCTGCGTCGACCACCAGGAGGGAATCGCCGACGACGAGACACACGCCTTCTTCACGCACCTCATGGACGACGGCGGGGCGATGCTGTGGGGCCGCGTCACCTACGAGATGATGGAGGGCTTCTGGCCGGCGGTCGCGCGCGGCGACGAGGCGGCGCCGCCGGCGGTACGCGAGTGGGCGGTCAAGCTGGAGGCGAAGCCGAAGTACGTGGTGTCGTCGACGCGAAAGGACTTCCCGTGGACCAACAGCCACCACATCGCCGGCGACCTGCGCACGGGCGTGCAGAAGCTCAAGGACGCGACCCCGGCGGGCGTGCTCGTCGGTAGCGGCAAGCTCGCGACCGAGCTGGACCGGCTGGAGCTGATCGACGAGTACAAGCTCCTCGTCCATCCCAGGATCGCCGGCCACGGGCCGACCCTGTACGAGGGTGGGCTGCCCAGCACGCGACGGCTCGAGCTGGTCTCGGCGAAGCCGCTCCGCAACGGCGCGGTCGCCATGCACTACCGGCGCGCGCGCTGAAACGGCGGCACGATGGGCGCGAGCGCGAGGTCGGCGCGCAGCTGTTGGATCGGGAACGCAGGCAGCGACGCGAACCCGCTCGGAATCACGTAACTCGTCGAGAGGGTCCCGGCGCACGTCATGTCGTGCGTGCCGGTGGGGTCCGCGAGGAAGGCGTGGAGGTTCTGCACGCCGCACGCGCTCTGCAGCGTCGCTCCGTGACCGGAATTCGCGTGGACGACGACGACGCTGTTGGAGAGGGTCGCTGCGGCGATCGTGGCGAAGCTCGGCGGCGTGATCGGATCGAGACGGCCGCTCGAGACCAGCGTACGAACCGCGGACGTCACGGGCTGCGAGAGTGACGCCTGGAGGTTGCCCTTCGGATATGTCGCGCAGGTCTCCGCGACGCGCTCGAAGCCGCCGCCGAAGATGTCGACATAGGCCTGCGGCACACCGGCGGTCGCCGTGGCCACCGCATTTGGATCGGGCGGGTTGAAGACCTCACCGCACACGACACCGTAGTAGAGGCCGCGCGCGGTGCCGCGGCGGCCGCTGAGGGACGTGAACCAGGATGTCAGGTAGCTCCCGATGCGATCTGTGCGGCGTACGGCGACGTCGCTGATCACGAGCGGCAGGTACGCGTACGAGCTCTTCGAGTACATCACCTGAAATACGAGACTCGCGTAGGTGTAGCCGTCGAGCGGGAATGTCGAGCCCTGGACATCGATGTCCACGGGGTTCGCGTTCAGCGCATCGACACCCGTGACGAACTTCGCGACGAGATCGCCGAACGTCGTGCCGCAGGCGCCGGCATCGGCGCACGATGCGTTGAGGGCGGTGATCGCGCCGTACGCGGATCGCGGGATCTCCGCGTGCCACTGCACCTGCGACGGCACCAACCCCTCGATGACCGCGGCCCGCACGTGGGCGCCGTGGCGGCGGAGGACCTCGAGACCCAGGCGCGAACCGTAGGAGATGCCGTAGAGGTCGAGCTTCGCGATGCCGAGCACGCTGCGCAGATCGTTCACGTCGTCCGCGTTGTAGGCGGTGTTGTAGCTGGCAAGGTCGGCGACCCCACCAAAGTCCGAGCAGTCGTCGGTCTGGCAATCGAGGTAGGGCACCGACAGTGCCGTGCCGCGCTGGGAGATGACGAGGAAGTCGCCGTCGACCAGCAGCCCGTCGAGGAACGGGCGACCGAGAAAGCCGGCGTAGTTGAGGATGCCGCTGCCGTCGCCGCCGGGACCACCGTCGAGGTAGATTGTTGCGTTGCCGGTGGTCGCAGTGCTCTTGATGCGGATGTAGTGGACGCGGATCCGCCCCGCATGCGTCGCGCGGTTCTCTTCCACCACGAGATCGCCGCACACGTAGTCGGCACCCTCGACGAGGGCGAGGCTCGACGGCATCGTGAAGCGACACGGGGCAGCTTCCACGCGCGGGACGTCGCCGGTGGGAGCGTCAACGGCGGGCGCATCGGACTGCCCGGTGTCGGGGTGCGCATCCGCGGGCATGCTGCCGTGATCGTCGCCGCAGCCACCGAGTACACCGAGAACTAGCAGCGAGAGCCGCGTGCGGTTCATGTGTCGAGCGTGGCACGGGGGCCGAGCGCGTCGCACGCGTTTCGATGGCAGGCTCTGGCAGAGCGTGACGGCGCGGCGGCGATCGTCTACTTCGCGCGGTCCTGACGATCGAGCGTGCAGCGGATCAGCTGCGCGAGCTTGCTCGGCGCATATGGCTTCTCGATGAAGTTCTCGCCCTCGACGAGCGGCTCGCCCGAGTTGGCGAGCTCCGCCGCGTAGCCGCTCGTGTAGAGGATCGGCAGCTGCGGTCGTTCGCTGCGCAGCCGAGCGGCGAGGTCACGACCCGACATCCCGGCGGGCATCACCATGTCGGTCAGCACCAGCGCGATGGCGTCGCGATGCTTGTCCCAGATGCCGAGTGCCGCCACGGCGGACGCCGCCTCGAGCACGCTGTACCCGCAGCGCCGCAAGAAGCTCGCGATGCCGGCCCGCAACACCTGCTCGTCCTCGACGACCAGGATGGTCTCGGTGCCCTCCGGGACGTCGGTTCTCTGGGACGGCGGGGGTTCGACCACGGTCGCTGCCCGCGTCATCGGCAGGCAGACGACGAATGTCGTGCCGTGGCCTGGCTGCGACGAGACCTCGATCCCGCCGCGATGCTGCCGCACGATCCCGTAAACCGTCGATAGCCCGAGCCCGGTGCCCTTGCCGATGTCCTTCGTCGTGAAGAACGGGTCGAAGATCTTCGGCAGCACCTCGGCCGGAATGCCTTGCCCGGTGTCGGTGACCACGAGCTTGACGTAGGTGCCGGCGCGGACCTCGAGGCCCTGCATCTGCGTCGTCTCGCGCAGCGTCGAGATGCCGGTCGCGATCGTGAGGCTGCCGCCATCGGGCATCGCATCGCGCGCGTTGACCGCGAGGTTGAGCACCACCTGCTCGATCATGCCGACGTCCGCCATGATCGCGGGCAACGCGGCGCTGGTGTCGACCCGTAGCTCGACGTGCTCGCCGAGCACGCGTTGAAGCATGCGGGTCATCTCGATGACGACGCCGTTGAGATCGGTTGTGGTCTGGCGCACCGGCTGGTTGCGGCTGACCATCAGGAGTTGCCGCGTCAGGCTTGCCGCCCGCGCGCTGGTCTGCGCGATCTCGTCGAGGTAGGTCGTGAGCGCCTGGCGCGTGGTGGGAGCTTCGGACGCGATCCCGCGCGACACCAGAAATAGGTTGCAGTCGATGATCGTCAGCAGGTTGTTGAAGTCGTGCGCGATGCCGCCTGACAGCTGGCCGATCGCCTCCATCTTCTGCGATCGCAGCAGCTGCTCCTCGAGCCGGTGGCGCTCGGTCAGGTCCATCATCGCGCCGATGATGCGGGTCGGCGTCCCGTCCTTGTCGCGCATGACGTAAGCGCGATCGAAGAGCTTCGCGTAGGTGCTGTCGTGGCGCCGGAACCGATACTCGGCGCTCCACGTGGTCTCACCGCCGGCGATCGTCTTCTCGAGGCTCTGTCGAACGTCCGTGCGGTCTTCGGGGTGCAGCCGATCCAGCCAGGCCTCGTAGCCAGTGTGGCCATCGAGGTGCGGAGCGCCGTAGATCCGGGTGAACGCGTCGCTCCACCACACGTCATGACTGCGCGGGTCCCGGTCGTAGATCACGTCGTTGGTCGCGCGGGTGACCAACTCGAACCGCTCCATCGTGCGGGCGAGCTCGCGCTGCGCCTCGACGCGATCGGTGATGTCGCGCAGGAAGCCGGCGAAGATCGGCGGCTGGGTCGCGACCGCGCTGATCGAGAGCTCGACCGGAAACTCGGTGCCATCCGCACGCTGCGCGGTCAGCTCGAGCCGGCGGCCGAGGTTCCTCCCGACGCCCGTCGCGAGATATCTCCCGATGCCGTCGTCGTGACGGTGCCGGAGATGCGGCGGAACGATCAGCTTCGCCATGTTCTTGCCGAGGACGTCGGTCCGCCGGTACCCGAACGTCTTCTCGGCGGCTTTATTGAACTCGATGATGCGACCTTCGTGATCGATCGCGATCACGCAGTCGAGCGACGACTCGACCAGGGCCGTCGCGAGGGCTGCGCTGTCCTGCGCGACGCGCGAGCTGTGCGCGCGAGCCTCGCTGGCCTGGCGTCGCAGCTCGAGGTGCGCGATGACCTGGTGGCTCAGCATGCGCAACCCGTGGATCTGGGTCGTCGTGAGCTCCCGCGGGACGTAGTCGATCACCGCGAGCGATCCGAGCGCCTGATGATCCGCTGTGACCAGCGGCGCGCCCGCGTACGCTCGGATTCGCGGCTCGCCGGTGACGTAAGGATTCGTCGCGAACCGCGGGTCCCGCTCGGCGTCCGGGACCACCAACACGTCCCGCCCGAGGATCGTGTGCGCGCAGAACGCCAGCTCGCGCGGGGTCTCGTGGACGCTGAACGCGATGCGCGCCTTGAACCACTGCCGCGTAGCGTCGACGAACGTGACGATGGCGGTCGGCATGTCGCAGATCATCGCGGCCAGCTTCGCGAGCTCGTCGAATGCCTCCTCGGCCGATGTGTCGAGCACGCCGTAGCGATCGAGCGCGGCGAGGCGGGCTATCTCGGTCTGAGGGAGCTGCACCGTCGTCACCGCTCGAATCTACGCGACCCGTCCCACTACGTGATTGCCCGCGATCGTGTTTCATCCAACGCGAAAATTCCCGTGTCGCCGTACAGGCAGATGTAGGGATAAATTGGACGTCAGCGCGCGCTCGCGGACCGGCTTTTGCGCTTAGAACGCGAGGCCGAGCGACGCGTCGACGATGCCGCGCGCTTCACCGGCGGACACGGCCTGCCGCGGCTCGACGAGCCGCATCCCATCCGTCATCTCGTCGAGGCGGCCCTTGTTGTAGCTGCCGCCAAGCACGAACGCGTTGTAGCCGATCTCGAAGACGACGTGCCGCGCGATGCGAATGCCGCCGGCAGCACGCGCGGTGACGAGCGCGCCGATGTCACCGGCGCCGGGTCGATCGAGCCAGCTCCCGCTGCCACCGAGCGATGCGTACAGGACCGCGCTGCGCCGCACCGCCACCTGGAGGTTGATCGGATAGACGCCGACCCCGACGGAAGTCAGGTTGTCTGCGACGCCAACCGGTACGTCGAGGCGGAAGAAGTACGTGCCACCGGAACCGAGCTCGAGACCCGGCGCCACGACGAACAGCGTCTCGGTGACGCCGAGGTCTCCGGCATTGATTCGCGCCGTCATCCCTCCGTTGGCGCGATCGCGCGCGGCAGCGGCATTGTTGTACGTATCGATCATGCGCTCGACGCGTGCGCCGAACATCGGCGTATCTGCCGACGCCTCGAGATTGAGCGGCAACATGCCTAACCGCACCGTGACGCGCGTGTCAGCGTGCGCGAGCCGCACATCCGCGGCGAGCAACGCGACAGCCACGACGAGGATGCGGCGGATCATCGCGAGGTGAAGTTGCAAGGTCCACGCCGCCTCGCGCAGCGGCAACCATCGACGATCACTTGCCGTCGCTGGGACCTATTGCCTCACGCGAGCCGTTTGCCCCAACAGATCGCCGCGGTCATCGGCTGTTAGCGAGCGTATGGGTCGCGTCTGAGCTTCTCGCGCAGGTCGCGATCACCGATCCCCGAGCGACTTATTCGCGCAGCATCCGGAGCATCGCTTCGATCCGCTTGGCCATCTTCTTCCGATCGTCAGGGTCACGGGCGCGCGTTTGTCACGGCCGAACCTTGGCATGCCCAGCATGGGCAACACGACACCCACGGCGATCTGGCGGAACCAGGGACCGAGCACACCGCGACGCTGCGCGCGGATGGCGGAATACTTGTCAGCGGTGGCGCTGCGGGCAGTTTGCCCGTCGACCGCGCGCAGGTCTGGGGGCATCCGTGATGCTCGGCGAACCGGCGTTGGGTATCAGGGCTTGTCGGTCGTCAGCGCGGCGAGCTTTGCCTCGATCAACGGCTGCGAGAGGCGGAGCGCGACCGCGAGCTCGTCGTGCGTGCGTGCCGTGCGCGCGGGCGCCTCTTCGATCTCGACCAGTGGCCACAGCTTCTCGGTCACGTGCGGAGGGAGCGCCGACTCGAGGTACTCGAGCGCGGTCGCGCGGAGCTCGAAGTCATTCGTGTGAAGGCTCTGGAACGCGATCTGGACCGGCTCGGGCGGTAGCGCGAGAGCGAGGAGGTTGAAGATGTGGGCGAGCGCCGTCGACGACGAGACGTTCGCGAGCGGTTCGGCACCGTGGTCTCGCTTCGCGATGTTTGGCTTCGAGGAGTCGAGCAGACGGTAATTACGCAGCACGCTGCGCTCCACGGAGAGCTCGCGAGTGACAAGCTCGTAGACCTCGTCGGGCGAGCAGGGGAGGGAGCGGCCGGCGTGACGCAGCTCGAGAAGTGCGCGGCCCGCGCGATACCGGACCTCGAAGCGCTGGTCGGCGAGCGCACGCCAGAGGCCCACGCCGGCCAGAGACGGCTCACCGGCGGTGAGCACCGCGGGGAGGCGGCGACGGATGGTGAAGTCGCGGTCCGCGTCGAGCAGCGCGTCGACGATCGTGCCGGTGCAGCGGGGCGCGAGCGCGACGAGCGCGTTGAGCGCGGCCGGCGCGACCTCGTCCCACGCGACGAGCGGGAGGATGTGCGGGACCAGCTCGATCGATGGCTCGTTGTCGAGGACGTCGCGGACACGCGAGATCGAACGCGAGCGGAGGGCGGCGATCCGATCGAGCGTCGGATCGCGGCGCGTCGATTCGCTCGCGTCGGCTTCGGCGCGCGGCCTCGGCGGGCGGATGGCGGGAGACTTCTGCTTGCGCGTCGGCACGATGACCTCGCGCACGACGGGCTCTTCGCGCTCCGGGAGACCGTCGGCCGCCTCCCGGATCTGCGTGACGTTGAGGCGGAGCAGCGAGAGGGCGGTGAGATCGGCGCCGGTCTCCGACATCGTCGGCGCGCCGAGCGACGTCCAGCGGAGCGGGCTGGTCTCCGGTGGTTTCGCGGGCCGCGCGTCCTCGCGCGCCTGGTCGAGGAGGCTGTGCTCGAGCGCGAGCGTGTACGCGCGCGGAACCCGCGCTGCGAACATGAAGGCGAGCACGCTGACCGCGACGGCGGCGAGCAGCACCGGCGTGCGCACGTCCGCCGCGAAGACGAAGACGAGGATCGCGACGAGCTGTGCGCCGAGCAGGTCGCCGACGCGCTCCGCACCGACGTCGATCACGACCTTCGCAGAGCGCTTCTCGCGCTCGGGGAGCGGCGCGAAGAGGAGCTCGTAGCCGGCGCGGTAAAGCGAGCTCCGCGTGATCGCTTCGGCGCTGCGCGCGATCATCGCCGGGTAGAGGCCCGGCATGAACACCGCAGCGATTCCGAACCCGGTCACGGTGAGTGGCAGCGTTCCGACGCTTCGCGCGACGCCGAGCACTTGCAGCACCTTCTGCGCGGCCACGATCTGGATGAACGCGGTGACGATGGCGGTTCCGAGCTGATAGAGCGCGAGCATGCGCAGCGGCCCGTTGTCACTCGCCGCGACGACCTCCATCTTGAACACGTAGTCGAGCGCGGCCGCACTGATCGCGCCGAGCACGACGACGATCGTGAGGTTGCGGAGCAGAGCGGTGCGCGCGATCGTGCGGAGCGATGCGAGCGCGGCGGTGGCTTCGGGCTCGGGCTCGTGATGAGACTCGTGCCCGACGAGCAGGCTCAGCACGAGCGCGGAGACGCCCTGCAGGATCGCGAGCACGAGCAAGATCATGTCGGGGTCGAGATGCACGGCGGTGCGCTCGGCGATGATTCCGCCGAGGATGCCGCCGAGCGTGGCGCCGACGCCGATCCGGCCGACGTAGCGCTTCGCGGTGCGGACGTCGAATCGCTCGTTGACGATCGACCAGAACCCCGAAACCAGCACGGCGCCGAACGAACCGAGGTGAAGGAACACGATGACCGCAGCGAGCCTCGGATGGCTCTCGGTGAGCAGCCACTCGCCGATCAGCATCGACGCGCTGACGAGGTTCAAGATCGGCAGCAGCCGGTCCGGCGAGTACCGCACGAACAGCCTCGACGCGAACAGGACGACCGGCAGCGAGAGCGCCGCCGAGGCGCCGACGAACAGCGGTAGCTGCTCGATCGAGAAGCTCGACAACAAGATCGCGTCGCGCGCCGCTTTGCTCGCGACGAATCCCGCGATCACGGTGACGGCCGCGACGACCGCGATGCGGGCCGCCCGGCGCAGGTCTTCAGCGCGGCCGGCCATCGCTACAAGCCGACCGTGTCACGCACGACGGGAGCTGGGCGCCGGCGCACCGGCGGGGGCGACGCGTGCGCATCGCACTCCTTGCACGCGCTCTCGACGAGAGCCGGCACGTTCACCGACCACCAGCCGAGCGCGCGCGTCTGATTCCATGGGGTCGCGACCGGGATCGCGTTGAGAAGCTCCTGCAGCTCCTCCGCCGTCTGCGGCCGATCCTCGGGTTTCTTCGCTAGACATGCGAGGACGACCTCGTCGAGCGCGGGAGGAATCGGCAGCTCCGATCGCTTCGACGGCGCGGCCGGCTGATCGCGGATGTGCGCCGCGATCATCCCCGCCGAGGTCTCCGCTTCGAACACGAGCTGACCCGTGAGCATGAAGTAGGCGACGCAGCCGAGCGCATAGATGTCGCCACGCGCATCGAACTGGTTGTGCGCCGCCGCCTCGGGGGCGAGGTACGCGGGCGTGCCCGACACCGAGCCTTCGCTCGTGAGGCGCATGTCCGATCTGAGATCGCGCACGAGACCGAAGTCGAGGATCTTCACGAAGTCGACCTTGAGGCCAACGGCACAGAGGTAGATGTTCGCCGGCTTGACGTCGCGGTGGATGAGGTTCCGGCGATGCGCCTCGGCGAGTGAGTCGCACGCCTGCCGCAAGAGATAGATCACGCGCTCCGCCGGCACCGGCCCGTGCTTCTCGACGAGCGACTCGACGTCGAGTCCGTGGAGCAGCTCCATCACGTAGTACAGCGTGCCGTCGTGCGTGTGTCCGAAGTCGAACACCGCGATGGTGTGCGGCGACGTCAGCATCGCGGTCGCCTGCACCTCGCGCTGGAACCGCGCGTTCAGCGCCTCGCGCTCTGTCGCCGACAGGCGGGACGTCAGCTCGCGGCGCAACAGCTTCACCGCCGCGGGTCTGATCAGCGAGTGGTGCTGTGCGCGCCAGACCTCGCCCATGCCGCCATGGCCGAGCTCCTCGATCAGCTCGTACGCACCGAGCCGGCGTGCCTGCTCGGCCTGCCGGCCGAGTCCATACATCACCCGTGTGATGAACGACGAAATGTGCGCGGCCACCACGGCGCCGAGCAGCGGCAGCCACTCCATACCACTCGTCGGCAACTCGCGATTGCCAAGGGCCACGTGCGCCATGATCGCGATCGGCACGGTCGCGGCGGTCGCGAACGCAGCAAACGCCGCGCGATGCGGGCTGACCGGGAGTAGCGTGAACGTCAGGATCCAGATCGATACGAGCGGCACGCCCGGCCGCGTCGATTGCTGTTCGGCGATGCTGATGCAGAGCCCGCCGATGACCTGGAACCACAGGCCGAAAGCGAGGATGCGCTCGGGCGACAGCTTGGTTCGCGTGATCCCGATCATCACGAGCGCGGCGACGACTCCGACACCGATCCCGGCGTAGTTGATCGCGGTGCTGTGCGGGAACGGGATCGAGAGGATGTCGAAGTGCACGAGCGTCGTGCTGATGGCGTACACCACCGCGATGAACGTGAGCACGCCCGCGAGCGCTGCGAGCCGCGGGACGGCCGCCGCGCTCGGGTCGGTCGACGACTCCGAGGCCGCTCGGCGCGAGGTTGTCCGCTGGCGGAGGGACACCCCCGCGTGTTCTCCTGCTCGAGCCACCACCTCTGACGCTAGCACCAAGCGGGTTTGCCAGGTGTCAGCCCAGCGGCTTCCGCGGCTGCTTCACCTTCATGACCGGAACCTTGGCATGATCGGGCGATGGGTTACCGCTGCCGATGGCTCGCCACGCGCGGACGCGATCGTGACGAGGTGCTCGAGAGCTTGAGGTTCCAGATCGTCGGCGAGCTCGTCGAGGAGGTCTACGATCCGGGCGTGTATGCGCTGGAGGTCGACGACTGGCTCGTCGTGATCGGGGACGGCACCAACCATCTGGGCGAGGTGAAGCGAGCCGAGGCAGCGAGGCTCTCCGAGAACGGAGATGTCATCTACCTGTCCACGGACGACACCGCGATGACGTTCGAACTCGCGATGTTCAGCAGCGGCACAGACGCCTGGTCGATCACCTACGACGGTAGCGATGGAGTCACCACGCCGAGCTTCACGGGATCCGTCCCGTGGGGCGCGCGCACGCTGCTCGCGAAGCTCGAGAAGGAGCAGGCCAAGGCGGGTGGTCCGAAGGCCGACGTCGATCACATCTACGAGCTCGCGTCGACCTACGCGATGGAGCTCGTCGGGTTCCGACACGACGAGTCACTCGGAAGCGGCGATCACGTTCCGATCTGGCAGATCGCTCCCAGGACCGGCCGCTAGATCGCCCGGGCGCGTTCGAGCCACGCGAGCTGTAGTACTTCACGATGGCGCCCGCAGTCCCTCCCACAGCCCGCGCGTGAAGGCGACCGTGGCGTTCGCGATCGGCTCGCCGTGCGAGGGAAGGATCGCGCGATGCGGCGGCAGCGATGGTGCGATCGCGAGCACCGCGGATCGCGATGCGGCCGCATCGTCGCAGGTCCAGTCGGGTGGCAGCTCGATGCCCGCGGGTTGGCCGGGTTTCACGCCGACGACGGCGTCGCCGGTGAAGAGCATGCCGCCGTCACGGTCGAGCATCACGAACGAGCATCCGGGCGTGTGTCCCGGCACGTGCAGGAACGTGAAGCCGAGCGCGGCGAGCACCTGTGGCTCCGCATAGGGGTCGCGATAGGTCTCCGCGTGGGGCGTGTGCTCTGCCGGTCCACGGCGAGGGGCACTCGCGTCGGCCGCGTGCAGCCACACGTCCAGACCGAAGGCGTGCTGGATCGCACGCTCGTGCTTGCGAACGTGCCGGTGCGTGAGGAGCAGGTGGCGCGGCCGCGGCAGCTCTCGCAGCGCGGGGATCGCGCTCTCGTCACGGACGTCGACGAGGACGGAGAAGTCGCCGCACATGATCGCATAAGAGTGGGTGGGGGTGCCGGCCTCGAGGATGCCTCGAAACGCGACGACGCCGGGGCCGAGCTCGATGCCGGTCACGAAGCGACGTCCGCGGTCGTCGTTCGTGCGGGTGTGGCAGCCTCGACGGCACGGGCGAGGTGGCGCGTTGCATCGTCGCCGATGCGCTGGAACAGAAGGCGCAAGACGGGCTCGCCGAGGCGGAAGATGCCGCGGAAGGACAGCGTCGCGGCGTACTGCAGTCGCGTGTGGTCGCCCTCGGCGGTGAAGTCGAGATCGTCGCGATAGTCGAACTGCGGCGTCTGCCCGACGAGCACGAACCGCCGGGGCGGCGTGAACACCTTGATCTCGTAGGGCAGGGGCTGAGCGACAAACCGGTCGGTGAAGCTCGGCAGTGTGCCCTTCGGCAGCATGCCGCCGCGCAGGATGAAGATCGTCCCGAGCCCGACGGGGCCGGGCGTGTACTTCTCGGCCGAGTACGTCCTCGGATCCCAGGTCGCTGCGTTGTGAAAGTTCGAGACGAACGCGAAGGTCTCCTCGATCGGTCGTTTCACGAGGAGCGTCGTCAGGTATTTGGCCACGACTGCATCATATCGCGAAGGCGTTCTTGACCCGCGTGGTGCCGCACGGTGAGATGCACGCTCGTGAGAAGTACCGGCATCTGGGAGCGGGTCGGGCAGCACGCGCCGCCCGCCAGTGGCTACAGCATCGCTTGCTTCGAGGGCTATCTCGAGGAGATGGCGAAGCGGCTCGAGACGTTCCGCTCGAACCGGGATCACCGAGCGGTGTTCGAGCTGACGTACCTCGTGTTCTCGCAGCAGGTGCTCGAGGCGCTCAAGGCGAAGCGCTTCGAGGACATGGCCTGGGCAACGGACATGGCGTGCCGGTTCGTCGACGTGTACCACCAGCAGCTCGAGCGCTGGGACAGGCGCGATCCGTACCTGTGCCGCGCGTGGCGTGTCGCGTTCGAGGCGATGGAGGACGGCCGTCTGCACGTGCTGCAGGCGATGCTGCTCGCGATCAACGCGCACATTCATTACGACCTCGCGTTCGTCACGCTGGGCGCGTCACGACACTGCGGCGATCTGTCGGCCTCGCGCCACGCGGGGATGTCGTCGGTCGCGCTCTCGCTCTCGGCGCTCACCACGCTCGAGCGCACGGGCGTGCCCACCGTGCGCTATCGCGACTTCCTCGTGATCAACCAGCTCGAGTGGGAAGCGATCGCGAAGATCCAGGACGTCGTCCTTCAGGAGAACAGCCCGCTGCTCTACTGGGGCAACAGGCTGACGTTGCGCGCAACGCGCTACTTCGGCCAGCGGCTCCTCATGGATGCGCGCGATAGCTCCTGGTACCAGACCATGCTGCTCATCCACGCCCGCAACGACAGGGAGCGCGACATCGTCACGCGCCTGATCGATGCGTACGCGTCGAGCATGGCCGATCTGATCCAGATGATGAGCGTCATGCCGCACCAGGTCGTCGAGCACGCGGTGAGCTGGTTCCGCCGCGGCGAGCGGATCGATCCCGAGCTGCAGGCGGGCCTGACGGACCTCGCGTGCTCGAACGCGACGATCGCGGACCTCGTGCTGCGCGAGCTCGCGTTCGGCGGCGCCGATGCGATCAGCGTGACCTTCGCGCTCCTCGAGAAGAAGGAGTCGCGGCTCGCAGGCGTGTTTGGACGCATGGCGCTGGCACATGCGCCGCGCCAGCGCAGGCAGCGCTTCGTGCGGTTCCTCGAGCGCGGCACGCCACAAGCGATTGTCACGACGGAAGCCATGCTGGCGGCGGGTGTGTCGCCGAAGCTGCTACCGCCCGCGCCGCTCGCAGAGCTTCGCGCCCGATGGACGGCACAGCTCGAACGGAACGCGGCGTGCTCCGTCGCGGTCGCCGATCACCAGGTGCTCGTCGAGGCGCTCTCGGACTACGCAAACACGGTGCGGGTCGAGCTCGCGCGACTCGGGGTGGCGAAGGAGCGAGACCGGCCGGTGCCCACGGATAGCCTCACGATGAGAGGCGACGCGACGGCGGCCTATCTTCGCGATCATCCAGACCCGTGGATTCGCAGGTGCGCGGCTCGTGCAGGCTTTGATGTTGCCGGAGGAGTAGCCATGTCGTCGGTGATCGAGCGCGTCTTGTTCCTCAAGGACACCCAGATCTTCATGGAGGTCGACATG